>CAZMSA010000023.1:0-27876 GCA_964568825.1 uncultured Rhizobiaceae bacterium
TTCTGGCAGGTCACGACGGCGGTATCGGCTTTCAGCAGCGGCACCAGCCGGTCGGCCGATTCCCAGGCCTGATGGGCTTTTAGCGCGACGATCACATAGTCCTGCGGACCCAGGTCGGCGGGCTCGGCGCTGGCGGTAACGGCGACGGTCGACTCGGCACCGCCCCGGACCAGCGTCAGTCCCTTTTCATGCATGGCAGCCAGATGCGGCCCGCGCGCCACGATTGACAGTTCGACGCCATCCACACCCGCCAGCCCATGGGCCAGGAAACCGCCGATGGCGCCGGCGCCGAAGATGCAAATTTTCACGGAGTTTTCCGCCTCATCCGGCCGTAGCCGGCTTCTTGCCGCGCATACGATCGTAGATCATCTTGAACAGCGGCAGCAGCAGCAGAATGAGGGCGATGACCATGATCGGGCCTGCGATCGGCCGGGTGAAGAAGATCGACGGGTCGCCCGAGCCCAGGAGCAGCGACTGCCTGAGGGTGGGCTCGGCAATGGGGCCGAGCACAATGGCAAGGACCGCCGGCGCTACCGGATAGTCGAGCTTGCGCAGGCAGAAGGCGCTCACCCCGAAGATCAGCATCAGCCACACATCGTGCATGTCCTGGGTGGCGGCGTAACCGCCGATCACCGACAGGCAGAAGATGGTCGGCGCCAGGATGGTGAACGGCATGCGCAGCATCCAGATGAACAGCGGGATGAAGCTGATGTCGACGATCAGCGCCATGATGTTGGAGACATAGAAGGAGCCGATCAGACCCCAGACGAAATCGCCCTGCTGGGCAAACATCATGGGGCCGGGCGTCAGGCCCCAGATGATCATGCCGCCGAGCAGCACGGCGGTGGTGGGCGAGCCCGGAATGCCCAGCGTCAGCATGGGGAGCATGGCACCGACGGAGGCCGAATTGTTGGCGCTTTCCGGCGCCGAGATGCCGTTGGGATGACCCTGGCCGAACTCCTTGGAGTTCCTGGATGTCATCTTGGCCACACCGTAGGCCATGAGCGAACCCGGGGTGGCGCCGGCGGCCGGCAGGATGCCGACAAAAAAGCCGAGGAACGAGCCAATCATCGAGCCCTTCCAGCCACGGCGCACAGCCTCCTTGCCGCTGGCGACGATGCGGTCGACCGTCAGCTTGGCATCGGTCGCCTGCATCTTGCCGCGGGTGGAATCGATGGTCCATAGCATCTCGCCGATGCCGTAGATGCCGATGGCCAGCACCAGGAAGTTGATACCGTGCATGAAGCCGGTGATGTTGAAGAAGACGAGGCGCGGTTCGCCGGAGATCTCGTCATAGCCGACGGCGGCCAGCACCAGGCCGATGCAGATCGAGAAGATGGTCTTGGGGATATCGTCGCCACCGATGCCGATGAAGGTGGCGAACGCCAGTACCATCAGCGCGAAGATTTCGGGCGAGCCGAAGTTGAGCGCCACATGGGCCAGCGGCGGGGCAAAGGCGGTGAATAGCACGTTGGCGATGGTGCCGCCGGTGAACGAGGCGAGCGCTGCCGTCATCAAGGCGAGATCCGCCCTGCCCTTGAGCGCCAATGGTCGTCCGTCGAAGGTTGTCGCCACGGCTGTAGAGGCGCCCGGTATCCCCAAGGTAATGGACGATATGGCGCCGCCGTACATGGCGCCATAGTAGATCGCGGCGAGGAAGATCATTGCCGAAGCCGGCGGCACCAGGAAGGTTGCCGGCAGCAGGATGGCGACGCCGTTCACCGAGCCGAGACCGGGCATGGCGCCGATGAACAAGCCGAGCACGACCCCGATGAACACCAGTACCAGATTCAGCGGCTGCAGCGAGATGAGGACCCCAGCCCACAGATGTCCGAGAATGTCGACCATGAACCTATTCCGTCGCGGTTATTGCAAGAATGGTGGTGTTGTGCCGCCCGAGATCTGACGTCCGGGTCACAGGAAGATGTGATAGAGCGGAATGAACAGTGGCTCGAGATAGCCCTTGGGAAGCACGATCCGCATCGCCACATCAAAGAAGAAGAAGGTCGCTGTCGGCGCCAAAATCGCGATCGCCAGGGTTGTAGGCCAGCTATGGCGACCCATGAAGCGGACATAGTAGATCAGGAACAGCGGCATGGCGCCGTAAAAACCGATGAAGTGGATGAGGCCGATGAAGGCCGCAAGCCCGCCACCCACCAGCAGCAGCATCTTCTTGCCGTAGGCGTCGAGGAACGGTCCTGTCGCCTGGGATGGTGGCGAAGTGCGCCGGTACCAGTTGATGGCAATCATTGCGGTTGAAACAAGCATGACCGCCGATAGCCAAAATGGCCAGAAGCCGCCGCCAGGCCCCTCGCCCTTGATATAGCCGATGGGCAGTTCGGCGCTTTTCCACATGAGATAGATCGAGATGACGGCGAGAATGCCAGCCGTGATGATTTCTGCGCGCCGCATGCCCGCCCTCTCCTCGATCTACTCGTTCGTCGTTTCAGTCAGCTGCAGGCTACATACTGCCGAGCAGCTTCTTGTGGCGGTCAATCTGCTCCTTCCAGTAGGCCTTGATCTGGCTGGCATCGATCCAGGTGCCCAAGAGCGAGTACTTCTTCAGGTAACCCTGCCATTCGGGGCTGTCGAAGACCTTCTTGAATACGCCCTGATAATAGGCGGCCGCATCCGCACTCATGCCCGGCGCGCCGACAACGGCACGCTGCATGTAGTAGGAAAAGTCATGCCCGCTCTCGATCATGGTGGGCACGTTCGGGAACATCGGCAGGCGCTTCTTGGTGAAGGTCACCAGCGGCACCACGTCGCCCGACTGATAGAAGCCGAGAGCTTCAGACGGGTTGTTGACGGTCGAGTGCACCTGCTTGCCGGCCAGTTCCTTGGCCACCGCGCCGCCGCCCTTGAAGGGAATGTACTTGATCTTCAGGCCGAACGTCTTGTTGAGGAAATCGGTGAGGATCTCGTCTTCCTGGCCCTTGCCGGTACCGGCCATGGTCCAGGCCGAGCCCATCTTCTTGGCCTTGGCGACGAACTGATCGAGGGTCGTGACCCCTTCAGCCTTGTTGACCCAGAGGATGAACGTGTCCTCGGCCATGCGGGCGACTGGCGTGAAGGTCATCACATCGATGCCGAGCTTGGGCTGTCGGATCGGCGTGGTGAAAAACGAGTTCAGCGTCACCATCAGGTTGTAGTCGGGGTCATTGGCGGTCTTCATGGCGATCAGCGCTTCGGCGCCCGAGCCCCCACCCTTGTTGTCAGGGATGAGCGGCTGCGGCATCAAATTCTGCTTTTGCACGATGGCCTGCATGAAACGCGCCATCTTGTCAGCACCGCCGCCCTTGCCGGCCATGATCACGAAGTTGACCGGCTTGTTCGGCTCCCATGCCTGCGCAGCTGGCGCCATTGAAAAAGTGGCAGCACTCAAACTCACGGCACAAGCCAGCGTTAGAGCCATTCTTCTCGTATAATTCATTTCCGTTCCTCCCTAGTTCAATCCGTTGACCCGAGCCGTTAGTGGCCGTGCCGGCCAAAAAGCAAAGCTCATGGCTGGATTTTGCTGCGGCTCAAGAAACTGTCAAAAATTTGTCGATTTTTTGCCTTGGACAGCACCACAGCAATTGTCTCACCAGTTAACCGCCTCGTGGCGTGTGGTATACCACGAAACAATCCTAACAGATCGGGCCGCGAGATCAATGAGGTTTATGTGGCTATCACCCTTGCGTTTCCACATGATGGATTGCTGATGGCCGGTGGGGGCGGACTGGCGGCGGCTATCGGCCGTTATACCGGCAGAAATCGGTTTTCCCCCGTTTCGCCTGAATGAATTTGCCCGCAGGGCTTGAGAGCGATCGGCGCCGGCATCGTTCGACTCCAAGCCAGGCACCACGACGTCTGTCCACAAAAGGCACCCGGATTTCGATGGCATGAGATGCGCCAAACCCCGTGTCCTTTGACATGGCGGGGAGGCAAGCTGGCCTAAAGTGGCCATGTCGACTATATCGGGGCGCAACGTGGGCGTCAGCGCTCACCGCCGCCGGCAGGGGGCCATTCTAAGAAGACGGAAGCAAGGCATGGACGGCCAGTGGTGGATGGGGCTTTTGCAGATCGTTGGCATCAACATCATTCTGTCGGGTGACAATGCCCTGGTGATAGCCCTCGCCTGCCGGTCGCTGCCACGCCATCAACGCCTCATCGGCATCTGGCTAGGCACCCTCGCAGCAGTGGTGCTGCGCATCGTGCTGGCAGTGGCGATCGCTTACGTGCTGCGCATTCCGCTGCTCAAGCTGGCCGGCGCGTGCATGCTCTTATGGATTGCGGTGAAATTGCTGATACCCGAACACGGCGAGGGCGAGGCGGACGCGGCAAAGAGTGCCGGCTCGCTGTGGACGGCCGTCAAGATCGTGGTGGTGGCCGATGCCGTGATGAGCCTCGACAACGTCATTTCGGTGGCCGCCGCCGCCATGGGACATGTCGATCTGCTGGTGCTCGGGATCGCCATTTCCATTCCGCTGGTGGTGGTCGGCTCGCAGATGATGCTGTGGCTGCTGGACCGCTTTTCCTGGATCATGATGGTCGGCGCGGGGCTGCTGGGGTGGATTGCCGGCGAGCTGGCGATCAGTGACCCGTGGGTCGAAGGATTAGCCGGTCACTGGGTTCATCGGCTGGAATTCGCGGTCCCGGCGTCGGGTGCGGTTGTCGTCGTTGCCCTCGGGCTCACCCTTGCCGGCCGCGCCCGGCAGGCGGCATATCGCAGGAACGGCAAGGAGAACTGAGCATGTACACCATCGTCGTCCCACTCGATGGCTCCGAGACCGCCTTGAAAGCCTTGCGGGCAGCGCTCGACCTGGCGCAGCGCATCGGTGATGCCAACCTGCGCGTGGTCAACGTGCAGCCTGCCATTCCCGCTTCGGTCGGACGGTTCGTCGGCGGTGAAGCGATCCGCGGCCATTACGAGGAGGCGGCGGGAAAGGCCTTTGCCAAGGCGCGGGCGCTGTTGCACGACACCGGCATCGAAGTGAAATTCGATTACCGCGTCGGCCCATCCGGAGAGACGGTGAGCGATTACGCCCGCGAGGTGGGCGCTAATCAGATCGTCATGGGCACCCGGGGCCTGGGCCGCTTGCCAGGTTTCGTGATGGGGTCGGTCGCGACCCGCGTCGTGCAAACTGCCCATTGCCCGGTGTTGCTGGTGAAGTAGCCGGCCTCAGTGGGTCATCAGGACCGGCATTTCGGTCTTGTCGACGACATGCTGGGTGACGCCGCCGAACACCAGCTCGCGGCCGCGGCTGGAGCCATAGGCGCCCATCAGAAGTGCGTCGGCGCCGGCATCCCTGGCCGCCGCCAGCAGCGCCTTGCCGACACCGCCGCGACCGGAGATCTCTGTATGACCCGCCTTGATGCCGTGGTCGGCCAGGTAGTCGACAAGATCGGTGCCAGTAAGATCAGCAACGCTCTCGGCGACCGTCAGGACCGTCACCTTCTCAGCCGTTCCGAGAAGATCGAGCGCCAGGGTTACCGCGCGCGCGGCCTCGCGCGAACCGTTCCAGGCGATCGCCACATGCTCGCCAATCGGCCCCGGCCTCGACGACGGGCACATGAGCACCAGCGAACCGGTGTTGAGCAGCGCCGCCTCCAGGGTGTTGCGGCCGATATTGCGTTCGCGGTCGGGCTTGGCCACCGCCACGATGTCGGCCAGACGGCCGCGGCTGGAGATCATGGCGGCCTGCTTGCCGCGCTCGATGCCGAGCGAGATCGTGACCTTGCCGGGCGGCGACTTGCCGACCTCAGCCTTGGCGATCTTGCGCGAGGCGACATAGGCCTCGAACTCGTCGATGATCTTGGCCTCCTCGGCGACCGCCAGGTCGTTGCCCGACTGGGCGATCTGCTCACGCAGTACCGCCGGCACCGCCACGCCGAAGGGGATCAGGTCTTCCGGGCTCGGGCGACAGTGCACCGCCTCGATGTGGGCGTTGAAGCGACGCGCCAGGACCAGCGCGTGATCGAGCACCTTTTCACCCTTGCCGTCACTCCTGATGGGAACGAGAATCCGCCGGATCGTCATGGAAAATCCTTTTTGTCTGCTTGTGCTTAACGCTCAACCCAGTCGCGTGCCCGGCTTCAGACCGGCGGCCTTCGCCCAATCGGCTGCTGTCTGCTTGTCCTGACCCTTGGGGCGCACCCGCTGGATGAGGACGCGTCCGCCGCCTGCCTGCACCGTCACGCCTTCATCGCCGACGGTGACGACGGTACCGGCTTCGCCCTCGCCGTTCGTCTTCTTCGAATCGTAGACCGTCACCTCGGCGCCCCCAAACAGGGTCCAGGCACCGGGCTGCGGGTTGGTGCCGCGAATGAGATTATAGACATCGGCCACCGGCTTTGCCCAGTCGATGCGGGCGTGTTCCTTCTTGCACCAACTCTCGTAGGTGGCTTTCGAATCGTCCTGCTTGATATGGGGCGGATTGCCGGCCCGAACCAAGTCGATGGCTTCCAGGGTCGACGAAATGCCGAGCGGGAAAATCTTGTCGAAATAGACCGAACCGAGAGTATCGTCGGGGCCGATCTCCACTTCCTTCTGCAACAGGATGTCGCCCTCATCGAGCCCATCATCGGGCCAGAAATAGGTAAGGCCGGTCTTCGTCGAGCCCCAGATGATGGGCCAGTTGATGGACGACGGCCCGCGATGTTTGGGCAGAAGCGAGGGATGAAAGCAGATCGAGCCGAAGCGCGGCACGTTGCGGGCGGCCTCGGGTACGAAGATGATGACATAGGCCATCACCATGAGGTCGGCATCAAAGCTCGCCATCTCGGCCAGCACCGCGGCATCCTTGTAGTTGGCCGGCTGCCTGATCGGCAGGCCGAGGTCGAGGGCGGCCTGCTTGATGGGATCGACGGGCCGGCCTTCCTTGTCGGGCGCCAGATAGACCACCACCACCTCGTCGGTACCTGCCTTGACGATGGCTTCCAGTGCCGCCTTGCCGAAGGCCTGCTGTCCGTTGACGATGAGTCTCATGTCGCGCTCTTTCCCCTCACCTATTCGGCCGCCTGCTGCATCCGGCCGATGGCGCCAGAGGCCTTGATGTCGTCGATCTCGGCCTGGCTGTACCCAAGTACTTCTGCGAGGATCTCCTCGTTGTGCTCACCGAGCAGGGGCGAGCGCTGCACCTCGGCCGGCGAGGCCGACAGCTTTACCGGCATGCCAACCGTCAGATAGGGTCCGCGTTCGGGATGGTCGACCTCGACGATGGTCCCGGTCTGGCGCAGCGAGGGCTCCTCGGAAAGCTCCTTCATGGACAGGATGGGACCGCACGGGATGTCGAGCGGGTTGCAGATCGCCATCACCTCGAACTTGGTCTTGGTCTTGGTCCAGGCCTCGATGGTCTCGAAAATCTGGTCGAGCTTGTCGAGGCGGGCTGGCGGCTTGGCGTAGGCGGGATCGGTCACCCATTCCGGCTTGCCGATCACCTCGCACACCTTCTCCCACACCGCGGCCTGGGTGATGAAATAGCAATAGGCGTTGGGGTCCTTCTCCCAGCCCTTGCACTTCAAGATGGCGCCCGGCTGGCCGCCGCCTGAATCATTGCCGGCGCGCGGCACCGCGTCACCGAAGGGCATGCCGCGCCCGAACTGGGAATATTCCTGCAAAGGACCGGCGGCGAGACGCTGCTGGTCGCGCAGCTTGACCCGGCACAGGTTGAGCACACCGTCCTGCATGGAAGCCAGCACCCGCTGGCCCTTGCCGGAATGGGTGCGATGATAGAGCGCCGCGACGATGCCGAAGGCGAGATGCAGGCCGGTGCCCGAATCGCCGATCTGGGCGCCGGTCACCATCGGCAGACTGTCGGGAAAGCCGGTGGTCGAGGCCGAGCCGCCGGTACACTGGGCGACGTTTTCGTAGACCTTGCATTCCTCGTAAGGACCGGGACCAAAGCCCTTCACCGAGGCGTAAATCATGCGCGGGTTGAGTTCCTGGATACGCTCCCAGGTGAGACCCATGCGGTCGAGCGCGCCGGGGGCGAAATTCTCCACCAGCACGTCGCATGTCTTCACCAGCCGCTCCAGCACCTTCTTGCCGCCTTCGTTCTTGGTGTCGAGGGTGATCGAGCGCTTGTTGTGGTTGAGCATGGTGAAATAGAGCGAATCGACCCCCGGCTTGTCGCGCAACTGGCCGCGCGTGGCATCGCCGACCCCGGGGCGTTCGACCTTGATCACGTCGGCGCCCAGCCAGGCCAGAAGCTGGGTGCAGGTGGGGCCGGACTGCACGTGGGTAAAATCGAGGATCTTGACGCCGTGGAGTGCCTGCATCGTCCCTGTCTCCTTTTTCTTTTTGATTACTTGTACATGGTCTGGTTCTTGGTGCCCGGGGCGTACTCGTCCGGGTCGACCCAGACATTGACCACGGCGCATTTTCCCGTCTTGGCGATGGCTTCGCGGGCGCGGCGCAAGGCCGGCTGGATCTGGTCGGGATCGCGCACCTCCTCGCCATAGCCGCCGATCATCTGGCCGAACTTGGAAAATTCCACATCGCCCAACTTGTTGCCGATGTTGCCGCGCTGGGTGCCGTACTTGACGATCTGGCCGTAGCGGATCTGGTTCATGTGCGAGTTGTTGCCGACCACCGCCAGGTACGGCGCGCCGAAGCGCTGCGAGGTCTCCATGTCGAAGGCGGTCATGCCGAAGGCACCATCACCGTAGAGGCACATCACCTCCTTTTCCGGGTGGGCGAGCTTGGCGGCCATGGCAAAGCCGGTGCCGACTCCGAGCGAGCCGAGTGCGCCGGGGTCCATCCACTGGCCCGGTCCGCGCGGCCTGACCGCCTGGGCCGAAATAGTGACGATGTCGCCGCCGTCGCCGATATAGATGGTGTCGTCACCCAGGAACTCGTTGATTTCCCAGGCAAGGCGATAGGGATGGATCGGGGTGGAGGCCGACTTGAACATCGGCATCAGCTTTTCCAGGGCGACGGCTTCGGCTTCGTGCAGTTGCTTCATCCACTGCTGGCGGGCCTGGCGCTTGTCGTTCTTGAGGCGCCCGGACGCGGCCTGTAGCACCGCTCGGAGGATAGCCCCCGGATCGCCGACGAGGCCCAGCGAAATGTCGCGGTTCTTGCCGACGGTGCGGTAGTCCATGTCGATCTGTACCAGCGTCGGCACGTTTATGCGCTTGCCGTAGCCCATGCGGAAATCGAAGGGCGTGCCGACGATCACCACCACGTCGGCCTTGCCGAAGGCGAGTGAACGGGTGCGGTCGAAGTGGTGTGGGTCGCCGGGCGGCAGCATGCCGCGGCTGGCGCCGTTCATATAGCCGGGAATATCTAGGCCGCGCAGCAGGGCGATGGCCTCTTCATGGCCGCGCGCCGCATAGACCTGCTGGCCGAACAGGATGGCGGGGCGTTCGGCGTTCACCAGGATGTCGGCGAGCTTTTCGATGTCGGCGGGATCGCCGATGGATTTGGTCGAGGCGCGGTAATGGCCGGGCGCGGGGATCACCGCCTTGTCGATGGGGATTTCGGCATCGAGGATGTCGCGCGGAATTTCCAGATAGGACGGCCCGTAAGCACCGGCGAAGCATTCGCGCGCCGCCATGGCCACCATGTCGGCGACGCGGGCAGTGGAGAACACGCCGGAGGCAAACTTGGTGATCGGCTTCATCATCTCCACGTGCGGCAGGTCCTGGAGCGAGCCCATCTTGTGCTGGGTGAGCGAGGACTGGCCGCCGATGTGGATGATGGGGCTTTCGGAGCGGAAGGCGGTGGCAACGCCGGTGGCGGCGTTAGTGCAGCCGGGGCCGGCCGTCGTCACTACGCAGCCGAGCTTGCCGGTCTGGCGTGCATAGCCGTCGGCCGCGTGGGCGGCGATCTGCTCATGGCGCACGTCGACGATGCGGATGCCCTCGTCGATGCAGCCGTCGTAGATGTCGATGATATGACCGCCGCACAGGGTGAAGACGGTATCGACGCCTTCGTTCTTCAGCGCCTTGGCGACCAGATGGCCGCCGGAAATGACGCCGGTGTCGGTGCTCTTCTTGGCGAGCGTGTCGTGAGCTGTCGAGGACGACATGGGGGTAAGGCCTCCTATGGGAATTCAACTGGTCTTGGTTCGGGCCGCGCTGGCCAGCGTCAGCCAGGTTCTGCGGATATGGGCGTGCAGGTTCATGGTGTGCTCGCGCACCAGGCGTTCGGCGAGTTCGGGATCGTGCATTTCGAGCGCGGCGATGATGTGCTGGTGGTCGGCGACCGAGCGGCGTACCCGATCGCCCTCGGCCATGGCGCGCGAGCGGATGGCGCGCATGTGCAGGAACAGGCCGTCGGCCATCTCCTTCAGGATCCCGCAGCCCGACAGTTCGAGGATCTTCTGGTGGAAGCGGATATTGGCATCGGAATATTCATCGAGATGGGCCGCGGCTTCCTCGCTGCCGAAACTGCCGCCGAGCTTCCTGAGGCCGGCCACGTCCTTGGTGGTGACGCGGCCCGACGCCAGGCGTGCCGCCATGCCCTCGAGCGCCGCCCAGGCGACGATCATCTCCAGCACCTGATCGAGCGACTTGCGGCGGATGAACACGCCACGCCGCGGCACGATCTCCACCAGCCCTTCCTGTTCGAGGCGTGCCAAGGCCTCGCGGATGGGGGTGCGGGAAATGCCGAGTTGTTCCGACATGCGCCGCTCGTCGAGCCGCAAATCGGCATCCGGGTCATAAATGTTCATGCCGGTGATGCCATCGCGCAGCACCGAATAGATGTGCTCCTTGAGGCTGAAATTGGAGTTCACGGGCTTAAGAATGAGGGTGCGTGACATGGCCGGCAACTTAAGGGTTTCAGATACGCAGAGGCGATGGTCCCGCGCTTGTATCTGGTATACCATAGACCACATGCCGCCCTGCCTCAATCGCCATGAACGGCCCGGCCGTCATCTTTCCATTATGCGGATGAGGGCCAGTGATCAATCGGTTCGCGGGTCATAATCGCATCAGGCGTCCAGCGCGGGTTTCATTGCGACATGGGCGTTTGCCAGGGCTGCCTGGTGGAGATTGATGGTGCCCAACCGGTGCGCCTGCATGCACCGAGCGACGGCGCCCATGAACCTGCGGCAAGGGCGCAACGGCAGCAGCGGAAAGGCGACCATGCCGATGAAGGCCACTGCCGCCATCAGCAGCGTCGTCGCCACGGGGCGGCGAATGAACGGTTCGGAAACGTTCACGAGGGCTTTCCCGCCTCGGTCGATTTGACGTTGGCCGGCGGCGGCGCGGTGAAGGTAACCGCTGTGCCGGGTTGCAGCTTCGACTGGCCGTTGACAACCACCCGATCCCCCTCGCCGAGGCCGGCGGTGACGATCGTCGTGTTACTGTCGACCGGGCTTGTCTTGAGCGGCCGCATGGCCACGTGGTCATTGCCTTCCAGCACCCACGCATAGAGCCCTTGCGGGCCACGCTGCACGGCTGCGGTGGGGATCGTCAGGGTGTTCTTACGGGTTTCCAGCAGCAGCCGAACATTAACAAACTGTCCCGGCTACAGGGCATCGTCGCTATTTTCGCACATCGCCTTCACTCTGATGGTGGCGGTGGCCTGGTCGATGATGTTGTCGATGAGTTCGAGCTTGCCGGTCGCCAGTAGCGCCTGATCGTTCTGGTCGTAGGCCTGGACATCGAACTGGCCGCGCTACATTGCGGAAATCCTGCATTACTCGCCACCCGGCTTGCCGTCGGCAAACCTGGCGATCATCAAGTAGTTTGAAGAAGGCTGAATTTCAATGTCATTGAAGGTGGCCGACTGTTTGTGGAAGCGGCAGTTCCGAGGCACCTGCGCAGTCGCCGGGCGTTGGCGCCTTGCAAACTCAAGCCATTGAAATGACATTTTATTCTCTGCTTATGGCGCCATACAAGATCGCAAAGGGACGGTTTCGACGATGCTGACGCGCGACCCATCGTTGGGCACTTCAAATGAATATGATCTCGGCGCCACGCTTGCCTGGCGGTCACGGCGCCAGACTCCATTCCTCAGTGCCAGCACCGGCGAGTTCGCGCACCCGCTTTTCGTCGGCCGCGAATTCGCTTGCGGAACCCTCATAGACGATGCGCCCGTCATCGAGCACGTAGGCGCGGTCGGCAATGTCCACCGCGGCCCTGACGTTCTGTTCCACCAGCAGCACGGAAATGCCCAGATCGCGCGCCGCCTTCACCACCTTGAAGACATCCTGAACGATGAGCGGGGCGAGCCCTTGCGAGGGTTCATCGAGCAGGAGCAGCTTGGGGTTCAGCAAAAGAGCGCGAGCGATCGCCAGCATTTCCTGCTCGCCGCCCGAAAGCTGCCGGCCACGGTTGGTCCTGCGCTCGGCCAGGCGCGGAAAGAGTTCGTAGATGCGCGCGATTGTCCACGCGCCGGACCGTTCCATCGGCACCTTGAGGTTTTCTTCGATGCTGAGATCGGCAAACACGTGCCGCCCCTCCGGTACGTAGCCAACACCGGCCACCGCCACCCGGTAAGGGGGCCAGTCGGTTGTGACGTGGTCGAAGATCTTCACCGTGCCCCGGCGCGGGGGCGTTAGACCCATGATGCTGCGCAAGGTCGTGGTCTTGCCGGCGCCGTTGCGGCCTAGGAGGGTCACGATCTCGCCTTCGTGCACCTCCAGCCCGACCTCATGCAGGATATGGCTCTTGCCGTAGAAGGTATGCAGGCCTTCGACCTTGAGGGCTGTGATGCTCATGCTGCCTCCTTGCCCAGATAGGCCGCCTGTACTTCCTCGTTGGCGGCGATCTCGCGCGGCGTGCCCTCGGCCAGCATCGTGCCCTGAGCCATGACCATGATGCGGTCGGCGAGATGGAACACGACGCGCATGTCGTGTTCGATGAGGACGATGGCGAGCTTTTGCTCGCGATGCAGCATGCGAATGAGCCGGGTGATGTCGTAGGTCTCCTGATCGCCCATGCCGGCGGTTGGTTCATCCAGCAGAAGGAGGCGCGGATTGAGCGCAATAGCCATCATAATCTCGACGGTGCGCTGCTCGCCGTGCGCAAGCTCGCCGACCAGCCGATCGTCCCTTGCGGTGAGGCCGGACATCTCCAGCAGTTCGCCGACGCGGGCGCGGACCTTGCGGTCGTCGTCGCGCGACAGCCACGGCCGCAGCCGATGGCCGAAGGCGCCCTCCACCGGGATTTGCAGATTTTCGCGCACCGAAAGCTCGGGAAACACCTCGGTGATCTGGAACGTGCGGGCGATGCCGCGCCACACCCGATGCGACGGCAGCAGCGCGGTGATGTCGGCACCGTCGAACTCGATACGGCCGGACGTCGGCGTGAGGAAGCCGCTGATAAGATTGAAGAAGGTGGTCTTGCCGGCGCCATTGGGACCGATAACGGCGCGCAACTCGCCCGGCTCCACGGTCATCGACACATTGTTGACCGCCTTCAGGCTGCCGAAACTCTTGCACACGCTGTCGATGCGCAACAGGCTCATGAGGCGACCCTCCTTCGGATGATCCCGAGCATGCCGCGCGGGAAGAACAGCACGATGAGGATGAAGAACAGGCCGATGAAGGACATCCAGTTCTGCGTCAGTGATGACAGATAGTCCTGCAGAACCACATAGATGGCCGCGCCCACCAGCGGTCCCCAGAACGAGCGCATGCCGCCAAGCACCGCCATGATGATGAAGACGCCTGACTGGTCCCAGCGCAGGGCGTGAGGATCGGCGAAATTGTTGAGCAGGCCATAGAGGGCGCCAGCGAGGCTCACGAAGAAACATGAGATCAGCCATGACAGCCAGATGTGGCGGTCGACCGGAATGCCTAGAAAACGTGCCCGGCGCTCGTTCTCGCGAATGGCAAGCAGCGTGCGCCCGAACGGCGATCTGAGCAGCCAAGCCATGACCGCCACGGATATGGCAAAGAAGGCGAGGACGAAATAATAGAATGTTATCTGGTTCTTGACGATGTCGAGGGTGGCAAAGCCGAGACTGACAGGCAACCGGTGAAAGCCTGCTAGTCCGTTGTCTCCGCCGGTGACGTTGTCCCAGCGGAAGGCGATAAAATAGAACACCTGTCCGAAGGCGATGGTCACCATGGCAAAATAAATGCCCCTTAGATGCACGATCAGCATCCCGATCAAGGCCGCGGCAAGCGTTCCGACCACCACGCCGACAAGCATGCCGGAGAGCGTGCCGCCGGCGAGATACTTGATTGTCATGCCGAGGCCGTATGCGCCGAGCCCAAAATAGGCGGCGTGACCGAAGGACAGCATGCCGGTATACCCGAGCAGGAAGTTGAGCGCCGTTGCGGCCAGCGCCATGACCAGGATCTGGCTGCCAAGCTGGGTATAGCCGCCGAGCTGGTCGAGCCAGTAAGGCATCGTCGCGAGCAGCGCCCAGACTACTATGTCGAAAGCCAGCTTGGCCGTGAGTTTTGGCATCAAAAGCGGCCCTCCTCGCCAAACAGGCCGCGCGGCCGGATAAGAAGCACGATGCCCATCATGATGTAGATCACCGCATCGCTGGCGGAGGGAAAGAAGACGCTGGTCACGCCCGAGGCCACCCCAATGAGAAGACCGCCAACCAGGGTTCCCGGCAGGCTCCCCAGACCGCCGATGATGATCGCAACGAAGCTCGGCATGATCAGGCTGTCGCCCATGGTCGGCTGGAGGCCGAGCATGCCGGCCGCCAGTACCCCGGCGAGGCCGGCGAGGTATATGCCGACGCCGAAATTGAGACTGCGCAGCATGCGTACGTTTACGCCCAGTGCCGAGACCGTCTCGAGGTCTCGGGTTCCGGCGCGGATGCGAATGCCAAGGCGCGAAAAGCGCAGGATGAGGAACAAGGCGATCACCGCGGCGCTGACCAGCAGCACCATGAACAGGCGGTAGCCGGTCAGGAAGAAAAACTGCGAGCTCAGAGGCGTCGACAACCAATCGGGAACCGAAAACGGCAGTGTCTGCGGACCCCAGATGAAGCGCGTGCCGTCTTGCAACATGTAGGCCAGACCGAAGGTCAAAAGCAGGCTGTAGAGCACGTCGCGCCCGTAGAGCGGGCGAATGAGCACGCGCTCGACGAGGAGACCGAGCACCGCCGTCAAGATCGGCGCCACCACCAATGCGCCCCAGAAACCGATGAAGGGAATGAGTGCATAGGCGAGATAAGCACCCACCGCCAGAAAACCGCCGTGGGCGAAGTTGATAACGTCCGACAGGTTGAGGATGAGCGACAGTCCCAAGGCCATCAGCGCATAGAAGGCGCCGATGATGAGGCCATTGAACACATTGTAGAGGATGAGCTGGGTCATTGAAGCACGACTTGCTGTCTTGGCGCCTGGCGGACCAATTGTCGATGCGGGCGGCAGGTGATCACTGAGAGAAACCGTCAGTAGGGTCGGGTTGCCGAGCATCCCGCCCGAGCGGGGTGCCCGGCTCGAGTGTTATGTCATGCTGGCCATGAGAGATGGCAGCCGGTCTCGGAGACCGGAAGTGCCGCGTCGATGCCCTTGACGATGGAATCGACGTGGAACAGGTCTTCCGGCACCGGTCCCTTGGCCACCGCGTGTCCCACATAAAGGTCGGGCATGAGCTGGTTGTTGCCCTTGCGATAGAACACCTTGTCGGGCATCAGAGCCACTTCCGGCGGAAGGACAAAATTGTTCGCCAGCGTCTTGGCGAGCTTTTCGGCCTTGAGCGTCTTGTCCTGGTTGGCTGCCAGCGCGCAGGTCCATACCGATGCATAGCCGAACCAGTGGCGCGCGGTGGGCACCTTGCCGTCGTTGACCTTCCTGATCCCGGCGACGAATTCCTTCACATGCGGTACGTTGGGCTGGTTCCAGTACCACTCGAACACCCAGGTGCCGATACGAGCGTTGGCCGGCAGGCCCTCGAGCACCTCCAGTTCCTGCTGGGCGCCGGCGATGTGGAACTTCTTATCAAGGCCGAACTGCACCGCCTGCTTGAGCGAGTTGACCGCGTCCTGGCCGGCGGTGAGGAAGATGATGACATCGGGTTTGGCCGCCTCGGCCTTGATCAGGTAGGATGAAAAGTCCGTCGCGCCGAGCGGTGTCAGCGAGGCTCCGACCTCGGTGCCGCCGAACTTCTTGAGGCTCGCCTCGAATCCCTTTTGCAAGGTGTGCCCGAAGGCATAGTCCGGTGTGATGAAGTACCATTTTTTGCCGAACTTGTCGAAAAGCAGCTTGGAGACCGAGTTGGTTTCCATGCGGGTCGTGTTGCATGTGCGGAATACGTTCCAGTGGCAGTCAGCACCGGTCACCGCATCGGTGTGGCCGCCGGTGACGATGTGCAGGACACCGGCCTGATTGGAGACTTCGCCAATGGCCAGCGCCATGGCGGAATTGACATTGCCGAGAATGAAGTCGACCTTGTCGCGTTCGATCAGCTTGTGCGCCTTCTGCACCGCGGTTCCGGTGTCGGTGCTGGTCGAGTCCTCCGCCAGCAACTCCGCTTTGCGGCCGAGAATGCCACCCTTGGCGTTGATCTCGTCGATGGCGTACTGGGCCCCGATTTGCTCGTGCTTGCCGAGCTCTGCATAGGTACCCGTGAAGGGATCGTCGAGGCCGAACTTGACCGTCTCAGCGGCGCGCGCTGTGATGACGAATGGGCTCGCGACTTGAGCTGCGCCGAGGACCATACCGGCCTTGAGCAGGGTACGACGGCCCACTTTCAGATCAAAGATTTGATCTCGCATAATGAAGTCTCCCTTTTGATTGGTTTGATCATGGAACGTGATCGAAGTCAGACAATCGGTGTCGCGGCCCCCGCGGCTCTGCCCGGGGGGCAGACGCGGCCCGATACGAGGTGGACGGCCCGGAATTGGGCAGCGTTGTTCATGTTCCGACAGGGCCGCATTGCTGGTGCGGGCCTGTGGGGACGGAGGCCGTCAGGGACTTGGCGAAGGCTGGTGTTCAAAAGGTGAGAACGCCGCCAAAGCTTTTGCTATCTGACGATATTCCTTGACAACGACCTGCGAACAACTTCGAAACCGGTGTGGATCGTATGAGTCCGAAGATGAACTCGCCATGTCCGTATAGTTAATTCGCGTTCATCTGGACGCACCCGGCGCACATTGAAGCCGGGCTCTGCACCGGCTGTGGAGGATTGGCGCCGAGGGGCCAACTTCATATCCGCTGGCGGCGCATCGATATGATGTGGTGCAGCAACTGCAGCGCAGACGCACTGCGGAAGAGGTCGAGCAGCATCGCGATGTCGGCCACAATGCCGCGCGGAAAGCCACGTTTCCTGACCTTTGCCGGGCTATCGACACCCTCCCAGGGCACGACCGCAATCCGGCTGTTCGCAGCGACACAAATGCCGTTGAGCCAGGTCTCGAATCCAAACCGCGGCAATGCCCTCAACTCAGCCATCCGCTCGATGACCAGCGCGGCGGGAATGACCCGTTCACCGGATATGTAGTCGATACCGATGCGGTGCCACAGCCACGGGGCATTGCGGCGCAGGCTCATGCTCATATCGGCATCGCCTCTCAGCACCGGCGCGACAAGCGCCGTCAGGTCGGCGCCATCTAGACCCACGAGATCGGCGTCAACGAACAAGATGTAGTCGCCTGTTGCCTGCTCCAGCCCCACCCGCACGGCATTGGTCTTGCCGCCGTTGCGGGCCAGTTGGAGCAACACGATGCCCTCACGGTCCCCGGCGACGCGCGCTGTTGCATCGGTCGATCCGTCATCGACCACGATGACCTCATCGATCAGGGGGTGAGCTGCCACGATGGAGATGACGGCGCCGATCCGCGCCTGCTCGTTGTAGGCCGGAATTATGCACGAGATACGGGGTTGCTCGCGATCGGATCGGACGTCGTGTTTCATGCCCGTCTGGCCTTTGACTTGCGTAGCCACAAGAAGGCGGCCGCGCATGCGATGACAAACACCACCACCGAACCGCGCCATATCCAGTGATCAATCGTATCGTAGGCCTGTCCGAGACCATAGCCGATCAGAATGAAGAACAAGGACTTTGGTATAGTGGCGAGCAGATTGTACCAGAAGAAGGCCGGTATCGACATGCGTGCTGCACCCGCCGCCAACAGCGCGGCGAACCCCAGGGAGTGAGTGAGCTTGGCCACGACAAGAATACGCCCGCCCTGGGTATGGAACACCTCCAGCATCACGGCGAGCCTGTCGGCGGACGGGAAGATGCGCGGGAACCAGTGCCGGGGCAACTTTCCGCTGCTGAACCGGCCGATGCAATACAGAAGGCCATCGCCGATCAGGTCGGCCGCCATGCAAATGCCATAGACCGGTCCGAACTGCAAATAGCCGAGCTTGATGAGCCAGCCCGCGATGACCGACACGATCGGTCCCTCGAGAATGGCGAGCGGCAACAAGAGCAGCAATCCGTAGTTGCGGATCAGTTCCACAATGGCGTGAGCCGGAAAATGCATACTCGGTACTTACTCTGGCGCCGTAACTGGTGTGCTGTTCGGTTCCACGCGCGTGCTGCGCCAGACAAAACCGCGCGAGGCGTAGGCCGCCAACCAGACCGCGGGGATCAAGGTATCACGCAACATCCAGACAGCAACCTCCGCGGCGGAACGTGACCAGCCGGCGCTGGCCGCAACGGCCCATTCCAGCCCGTACCAGATCGCCACCATGGCCGGGATGGCTGCTGTCGGGGCCTGGTAGAGCGCAACAAGTGCAACCGTGGCCAGCAGAGGCAGAAGGCCGCCGGTCAAAATCTCGAGCGCGAAGAGCAAAGGAAATCCCGCTCGCCTGACCCGCGCCCAGCGGACATGCCGCGACCACACTTCATGAAAGGTGCGTCGATAAAGCGGTTGCGGAAACGGCGACCTGACCAGATTGACCTTGTAGCCTGCGTGGCGAACAATCTTGGTTGCGGCGACGTCTTCGGCCAGATCACGGCCCAGGGCGCATGGGCCTCCCGCCGCATCGAGAATGTCGCGGCGCCAGAACAGCACCTTGCCCTGCGCAAAGCCGTTGGAAAGCTCATCGCCCGTCAATTGCCAGCGTGCCTGGTAGCCATTCAGCAAGGCACACTCCACCCTGGCCCACAGGCACTCGGGTCGAATGCCCGCAGGCGGCGAGGTGACAAGACCGGTGTCTGCCTGCCAGGTCGCAAACAGCTCATCGACATAGTTTTCCGGCAGCAGCACATTGCTGTCGATCATGGCGATCCAGTCATGGCTCGCCGCGTTCCAGCCCTTCAGCACATTGTTGAGCTTGGGATTGGAACTGATGCGGTCGTTGCCGATCAACAGCCGGGCGTGTGTTTGGGGATGCGCCGCAATGAGCTTACGGATCAGGGGTATCGCCGGATCATCGGCATCGGCGACACAGAACAGCACCTCATAGGCGCCATCGCGCACCAGAAACGAGGAGGCCAAGGCCTCCTCCTGCCCGGGATCCAGTCCGCAGACCGGCCGCACGACGGTGAGTGGGGGATTGCTCGCCGGCGGCCGGTTTCGACCGGCTCGACGAAATCTCCAGATTACCGCCGCGCAGCTGACGACGTGGGCGAAGAACCCGATGCCTATGAGGGCCACAAGGCCGATGAATATTGCCGTGTTCATGTCACAATCCAAGTGCGCGTTCGGCTTCGGCCGATGCATTGCTGCCAAACTGGCAGGTCGCGAGCGATTCACGCGCCGTCAGCAAGTGGAGCGCTCCATTCTGATCTTCCACAATTGCTGAACAGTTTGATGACCAGTCACCGCAATTGGCGTAGATCGGGCCAAAATCGCTGTGCAGGGCCGGTTGGTGGAAATGCCCACAGATCACCCCGTCGGTGCCGGCGGCAACGGCCAGCGCCGATAGCCGTTCTTCAAAGCGGTCGCACTTGCGCATGATTTCGTTCGTCCACAGGATCGCATCTTCAATGCCCGACCATTCCTTGCGGCAGGCCAGATGCGTCAGATAGCGCTGAAAGGTATCGATGCCTCGCGCGAGGCCTTCGAGAATACTTCCCAGGCGGCTGAGATACGGCGCCTTGCGCGCGAAGATGTCGCAACTGTCGCCATGGACGACAACATAGCGGCGGCCGTCTGCCGCCTGGTGGATGATTTCCTGCCGTATGACGATGCCGCCGAATTCCGTGCCGACCAGCTGGCGAAAGAAGACATCGTGGTTGCCGGGTATGTAGACCACGCGGGTGCCGGTTTCGGGGAACCCAAGCAGTCGCTGCAAAACACGGAGGTGATCAGCCGTCCAGCTTGAGGATAACGGATCCCAATTGTCGACGATGTCGCCGACCAGATAAATCATGTCGGCCTCGTTGCGATCGAGGAATTTGAGAATTTCGGCGGGTCGGCACATGCGCGCGCCAAGATGCATGTCGGAAAGGAATATCGCCCGGTGGCGCTTGGTCGGGGTTTTCGGGCGGTCTTCAGGAGGTGACGTCAAGCCCGTTGGGGGCGGTGTTTCTGAAAGGGGGGAAACAGGGGACGGGTTTTCACATAAACCATTTCCTTGCTCGTGCATTGGTAGTGACCCTCGCGCAGCTACGGCGATGGGCCACAATAGTGAGGCAGTTCTATCCGCAAGATTGCTGCCCGATTACAACTTCGTAATGAGGCATGCTTCCCCAAAAAAGTACTGAAATATATTCAAGCTATATTTTACTATTATTGATATAATCGTTCGCCTTTACCTAGGTGCCACGCGATACCTGACACACCGCCGACCAGATCCTCTCAGTGAATAGCGGCCGAGTCCGTGTCGTGGCCCGTAGTCATGCAAGCTTCAGCAACGCTTTCGCTGAACGCCGCCAGCAGCGGCCCAGCTAGTCTCGGTAGTTTTCTGTTTGTGAGCATAAAATTCCCGCCACTTGTTGTCATAACCTTTGTATTGAAAAGCGATCGTCGGCGCAGACTTGGCCCCCACTGCATACAACCTGCGAATTCGGCAGCGGCCGTGCCAAACCCTCTTTGAGCAGTACTCTGCTTGCATGGCGGCCGCCTTCGAAGCCGTGCTTCATCGGGTCGGCGAGTCCGCATGGTGCGTCGATGATCGATATGAATCGCTTCGACCTTTCGGGCCAACTCGATCAGCACCCACAACTTGCGGCGATGGTTTGACCGGCAGCGACATGGGCCGGGGTTGCGCATTCAACTCGGTTCTCCCGTATCGCCTTGATGCAAGCTTTCGATTCTGAACCTCTCGCCGGCGCCAAGCAGGACGCCGTGGCGGCCGGCGATACCAAGTTCGAGGCTTTCGGCGATGCGCCGGGCGCATTGGAGGAAATGCGCAGCCGCAGCGGGTGGACAGACCGCGCGGGTGGTCTGGGCGAACAGATCGAGCCAGCGATCGAAATGGACGGAGTCAATGGGAAGCGGCAGATGCTTGGCCATGGGACTGCCGTGGTAGCGTCCCGACATCAACGCAACCGAAGACCAGAACGCACACATGCGTTGCAGGTGCAACTCCCAATCCAGAATCCGCGCCTCGAATACCGGTCCCAACAGCGCGTCGTCGCGCACTTTCATATAAAAGCACCGCACCAGGCGCTCGATCATTGCCTCGTCGATGCCGGTCTGCGCAACGATTTCTGCGGTGATCCGCGCGCGCCGCTCGGCTGCTGTTTCGAGCATTCAGTTTACTCCACTGAAAAAGAGTATTTTCAATTCGTATTTATGACGATATAAGAAGCATTGTAAATACCTTTTTTGAGGGAGCGACAATGCGTCTGACCGCATTCACCGATTACGGCTTGCGCGCCCTGATGCGCCTTGCCGGTGCGCCCGACCGGCTGTTCACCACCGACGAGATGGCAAGCGAGTTCGAGATATCGCGCAATCATCTGGCCAAGGTCGTGCAGGACCTTGCGCGGGCCGGATACATAACCACCCAGCGCGGTATCGGTGGCGGCTTCCGGCTGGCAACGGAGCCCGCATCCATCACCCTCGGCGACGTCGTGCGCCTGCTGGAAGGCCGCCATGCCCTTGTCGAGTGCTTTCGCAGCGACGGCGGGACCTGCACGTTGACCCCGCAGTGCCGCCTGAAATCGCGTCTCGCATCGGCACGCGAAGCCTTCCTGAGGGAACTCGATGCGACGACGCTGGCCGAATGCGCTTATCCCGCCATGCCAGACCACGCGCCCGCCCCGAGCGCTGCATGAAGAACGCGACATCGAATACACAAGCTGGTGATGAGAGGGTGTCACGTTGAATACATCGGCGGAACAGATACGCAGCTATTCCGGCCCCGCGATCTTGAGCTATGGCTTTCGACCGCTGTTTCTGTCTGCAGGCATCTGGGCTGCAATTGTCATGGCGCTGTGGCTCGCCTTGCTGTCAGGCTCGATCGCGCTGCCGACCAGTCTTGGGCCGATCGACTGGCATGTGCATGAGTTGTTGTTCGGCTATCTGCCGGCAGTTGTTGCAGGGTTTTTGCTGACGGCGGTTCCAAACTGGACCGGGCGGTTGCCCATGACAGGTCGGCCGCTATTGCTTTTGGCCCTGATCTGGTGGGCCGGGCGGTTCGCTGTCCTTTTTTCCGCGCGGCTTGGGCCAACAATTGCGGCAACCGTCGACCTTGCGTTCCTGGCAACACTTGGGTTCCTGGTCGCTCGCGAGCTCGTTACCGGGCGGAACTGGCGGAACCTGAAGGTACTGATTCCGGTAAGCTTGCTACTTTGCGGAAACGCCCTCTTCCATGTCGAAGCTACAAACGGACACGCATACACTGGCAACGGCACGCGTTTGGGCATCGCCAGCGCGGTGATTCTCATCATGCTGATAGGCGGGCGCATTATTCCCAGCTTCACCCGCAACTGGCTGGCCCGGCGTGAAGCGGGCAGATTGCCGGTCCCGTTCAATCGCTATGATATCTTCGCACTTGGGGTTGGCGGTTTGGCGCTTGCGGCATGGGTTGTCTCCCCGGAAGGTGGCACGACCGCTCTGTTTTGCCTTCTCGCTGGCGCTCTGCATATTTGGCGTCCGGTCCGCTGGGCGCCGGAGCGAACTCTCGCCGAACCCCTCGTCTGGATTCTGCATGCCGGTTATGCCTTCGTGCCGGCGGGCTTCATTCTCTTAGGGGTTTCCACATTGTCGGCAGACGTCATCGTGCCGAGCGCCGCATTGCATGCCTGGACTGCAGGGGCTGTCGGCGTCATGACACTGGCAGTCATGACGCGTGCGAGTCTCGGCCATACTGGTTACCCATTGCAGGCGACGCCAGGCGTGACGGCGATCTACGTATTCGCCCTGGCGTCAGCGGTAGTCCGCATTGTTGCCGGGACCGGCATGACGACACTGGTTCTGCTTGATTTGGCCGGTGCGCTATGGATTGCCGCCTTTGTCAGCTTTGTCACTGTGTTCGGACCATTGCTGTGTAGACGAGATCCTTGAGGTCGCTTGTCTGGCTGTCCATTACCGCAAACGCCAGTGTTGCATCATTCGTTTTCGGATTGACGCATGCAGCATGGCGCCGCCGCGTAGCTGGTGCGCTCTTCGTCATCGCCGATGTGGGTCGCCGATCCGGCGATCGCTGCGCCGCGCCGGCTTTGCGTGACGATGATGTCCATGGGGATGTCGTGGGGCTGGGGATGGATGGTATCGAGCAATGAAGCGTCGAGCCCCACCCCGATGGTCAGCGGCCTCGGCCGCGCTGCCGCCAGGGTCCGGTCATAATAGCCGCCGCCATAGCCGAGCCGATATCCGGCTTCATCGAAGCCCACCAGCGGAACGATGAGTGCGTCCGGCAACACCGGCTCCCGCTGGGCCGGAACGGGAATGTTCCAGATACCACGGCCCATCTTCGTGCCAGGGCGCCAGGCCCAAAACTCAACCGGCTGGTTCTTCTCGGTCACCACCGGCAATGCGACATCGATGCCTTGGCGAACGAGGTCAAGCATCAGGGTGCGCAAATCGAGCTCACCCTTGAACGGCCAATAGATCCCGACGTTGCGTGCTTGTGACAGGAGCCCGCCTTGCCGGATGTGGCTGGTGACCTGGCTGGCAATTTCGGCCCTTGCCGAAGCGGGCATGGCGAGGCGTTGATCGAGCAGTTCCTTGCGCTTGGCCTTGCGCCAACTACGAACCTCTTCCCAGTTCATGTTCGGTGTTCCTCGCCAACATTGGGATTGAGCCGCGCCAGCGCGGCAACGGCGCCATTCACGATCCGCGCAATCCGCTCGCTTGCAGTGGGAACATCCTCGATGGCGCCGCAGACCTGACCGGCAAACAGCGCCATGCGTTCCAGTTCGCCGGTTGTCGAGCGCAACGGTGAATCGGTGCTGTAGAGATAAATTGGCCGCCCTTCCTCGGACGCAATGGGCGTGCGCGCGAAGTCTTCGGGGCCATATCCGAGCAGGCGTCCGTCCAGGTCATCCACGGCGCTGTTGGCGATGACGCGGACCGGCGATTGCCGAGGCCAGTTGATGGCGAAGGCATCGGTATACACGGTATCTCGGGAAGACGCCTCGACGACACGCTGCTTGTGGTAGTCGTGGGCAAAGGATTCCTGCGTTGCCAGGAATGCAGTGCCGCAATGGATCGCCTGACACCCCATGGCCAGCGCTGCAACGAGCCCCTCACCTGAGGCAAAGCCGCCCGAGGCAATGACGGGGATGGATAGGGCGCCGACAACCTGCGGGATGAGGACCAGTGAGGAAATCGTGCCTCTCACATGACCGCCCGCCTCTAGGCCTTGTGCGATGACGGCATCGGCGCCGGCCCGTTCGGCCGCAACAGCATCGGCAACCGAGCCAACCTGGTAGAAGACCAGCTTACCGGCGTTCTTGACACGCCCGACCGCTGCTGCATCCACATCCCAGAAGAAACAGAGCGAGTGAACGCCCTCTTCCAGACAGACCGACAATTCCTCTTCAAAGAGGTCGGCCGCAGTCCCGGCAGGGATGAGATTGACGCCGAAGGGGCGATCGGTCGCGCCGCGCGCGGCGTGGATTTCGCGGCGGATCAGCTCCGGGCTCTCGCGCACCATGCCAAGAAACCCGTAGCCACCCGCTTCAGCTACCGCTGCCACCAGTTCGGAGCGCGCGACCCCGCCCATGCCCGCCTGCAGGATCGGATAGTCGCAACCCAGCACTCGGCACAGGTCTGTCCTGAGGGATTTTGGCGGCGGCGACATTCAGGTCTTCCCATCGGTTTCATGTTCGATCAGCCATTGGCGGATCACAACGGCCTGGTTGTGCGTCTCGTCCCTGGCGGCGAACAGCAATGTTATGGTGCCCTCACGGCAAAGCCTCTGCAGTTCTGGCACCTCGGTTTCATTCGCATCCAGTTCCTTGCGGTAGCTGTCGCGGAACGCCTCCCAGCGCGTCACGTCATGGGCGAACCATTTGCGCAAGTCATCGCTGGGTGCGACGTCCTTCATCCAGTGATCGATATGGGCCGCCTCCTTGCTGAGCCCGCGCGGCCACAACCGGTCGACCAGAATCCGCACACCGTCGCTGCGGCGCGGGCGACGATAGATGCGCTTGAGCCTGATGGCGTCCTCATCGAAAGACTTCATGACCTGTCGAGGTCCAATGCCCGCAACTGGTGCCTGTCGCAGCACCATAGGCGTTCCGTTTAGGTGACAGCCAATAAGTTATATTGCTCGTTATCAGCAAGATTTTTGCATTCAAAAGGAACACCCGATGGATGTCGACAGGGCAAGAACCGTTCTGGAAATCGCCAGATGCGGCAGTTTCGGCCGGGCGGCCGAGGGGTATTTGTCGACGGCCTGGGCAAAATTCGGTTCAACCTCACCAGACGGCTGAGCACCCCTACGGCATGGGAATTTCGGCGCTGGCGTCGGGAACCTTGTAGCCCCGGCGCACTGCCCGGCGGGCGGCGATTTCCTGATACCAGCGCTTCACGTTGGGAAATTTGTGCATGTCGATGTCCTGCCACTCGAAGCGGGCGATCCACGGCCAGGTGGCCATGTCGGCGATGGAATACGCCCCCGCCATGAAGCGATGGTCGGCAAGCTGGCGGTCGAGCACGCCGTACAGGCGCTGGGCCTCCTTGCCGTAGCGCTCCTCGGCATAAGGCGCCTTGCCGGGGTTGAACTTGAGGAAGTGATGGGCCTGGCCGAGCATCGGGCCGATGCCACCCATCTGCCACATCAGCCACTCGATCACCCGCCAGTGGGCCTCACCGGTGCGCGGGTGGAATTTTCCGCTCTTGTGGGCGAGATAGAGCAGGATGGCACCGGATTCGAACAGCGTCAAGCCGTCGGAGCGGTCGACGATTGCGGGGATGCGGTTGTTGGGAGATATCTTGAGGAAGTCCGGGGCAAACTGTTCGCTCTTGCCGATATTGATGGCATGGGTCTCGTAGTCCACACCCATTTCCTCAAGCGCAATGGAGACCTTGCGTCCGTTCGGCGTGCTCCAGGTATAGAGATCAATCATCGGTTGAACTCTGCGGTCGGGGGTGACGACGCACCACTCAAGCGAGGCTGGTATAACCCGCGGCGTCGGCGGCCGCTTCAAGGTCCGGGATGCGTTGGTAAGCCGCGAGGGGGCGGAACTCAAGCCCGGCAATGAACAATGCGTCCCGCACTGCGGCAAGCCCCGGATCGACAAATGCCTCGGCCAGCGCCCGGGCAAGACGGGTGCGCTCCGGGCCCGACCGGCCGCGCGCGGTGATCAGCGGCAGGCCGGGCACCTTGGGCGTTTCGGCGATGACCTTGAGCTTCTTTGCGAGGCCGGGGAGATGGCGTTCGGCGAGCGCATGGCTCACGCAATCGATCGCTGCCACATCGGCCCGGCCATCGGCCACCGCCTGCATGGATGCCAGGTGGGCGCCGGAGCGGATCACCCTCGAAAAGAAACGTCCTTGCCGCGCCAACGGCGCCACGACGGCCTTCAGGGCGAGCATGCCCGACATGGAATCCTCGGTATTGAAGGCGGCGATCGATCCGCGCAGGTCGGCAAGCCCGGTACGCCCCGAGGTCGCCGCGATGACGATGAGGCTGCAATAATCGCTCCCTTCAGCGCCGCGCACCCGGTAGCAGGGGGTGGCCACCAGATCGACCGCGCCGGCCAACCCATGGGTGAGCGGATAGCCGCAGGTCTGCGACAGCAACAACTCGGCCGAGCGCCATTGGGCATGCGGATCGCCGCTGCGGTCGAGGCTTTCCGGCACGCCGCGAAAACCGTTGGCGGCGAGATGGCGGGCGATCACCTGCCACAGCGCGTCGGTTGCCGGGCGCACCTCGGGCCAGTCGTACATGGGAAGCGAAGCGATCATGTGCATTCGCCGGCCAGGCGGCGCGCCAGGGCAGCGACGTCGGGGGGCTGGACGCGGGCGGCACGGATGAGGTTGTCGAAATGGCTGGTGAGTTCGCGAATATGCTCGGTGGAGGTGAAGACGAAATACATGTCACCCAGATAGATGGCGGCGCGCTGGCGCCCGAACACGGTGTAGGGCACCGAAAAGCGCTCGCGCCCGTCGAACAGGAACCAGCGATAGGCCGGATAGAGGTCATTCGCCAGCCGGGCGATGCGGCGCAACTGGTCGTGGCGGACGGCGGCATCGAGGCCGTGCCAGATGCCGCCGCCGCGAGCGAACTGCTCCAGCGCCTGGCGTGACGAGCACACCTCGATCTCGCTGTCGGCGCGGCTGGCATGGGCGATGCGGGCGCGCGCCACATCGGACCAGGCCCGCGCGGCGGGGGCGGCCAGCTTGCCGGTCTCCCAGGCGATGACCGCTTCGGTCTTGACCTGGTCGGGCAAGGTCGCCGGCACATAGCGCACCTTCAGGCCCCGCGCCTCGGTATGCCAGCGTGCCAGACGCTCATCGGCCGGGGAGCCGGCATCGGGCTCGATGACCGGCTGGGCGACAATGTCGACCGCCACCTGGTCTCTTTCCGAAAGACCCAGGAGCCAGTCGGCCGAAACGCCATGGCGGGCGGCGATGCGGGCGATGGTTTCAGCCCGCGGCAGGCGCACGGCTTCGGCGGCGAGCAACTGGGTGAGGGTCGAGCGGTCGAGCCCGGCCTCGGCGGCAAAGCGGGC
>CAZMSA010000024.1:0-3248 GCA_964568825.1 uncultured Rhizobiaceae bacterium
GGCCAGTCGGGCTTCATCAAGAACCCCGGCAAGATGCAGAACTACATGACCATGGCCGAGGCCGCAGACATCGACGAGTTCGTCACCTTCGATTCCAGCGTCCCCACGCCCGAGCTCGACCTCCGCGTCCTCAAGGAAATCGAAAAGCGCCTCAACGGCAAGCAGCCGGTCTTCATCTACGCCAACAAGGAAGGCGCCCATTTCCCCTACGATGAGGGCTATCCGGCAAGCGCGGCCATCTTCAAGCCGACGGTGGCGTCGACCGGCGTCGAATCCGGTCCCAACCGCGTCGATTCCTATCGCAACGTCATCCGCTGGTCCGTCGATGGCTTCTTCGCCAAGTTCTTCGATACCATGGACCTGAAGAACACCGCCGTCATCTACACCTCCGATCACGGCCAGAACCTCACCAACGGGCGCTTCACCCATTGCTCGGTGGAAAATCCCGACCCGCGCGAAGGTCTGGTGCCGCTCATGGCGATAACCGGCGACCCGGTACTCAAGTCGCGCTTCGAAAAGGGTGCGGCGCTCAACTACGATCGCGCCAGCCACTTCGCCATCACGCCGACCTTGCTGGAGCTTTTCGGCTATGCGCCCGCCGACGTGCATTCCACCCACGATGCCTCGTTGTTCGAACCCGACACTGCCAGCACCGCCTTTGCCGCCGGCGACATCTTCGGCCTCTTCGACAAGGGACCGCTGTGGACCTCGATCGATCTGTCGCGGCATTACAAGGAAGCCTATTCCGATCCCAAGCCGGCAGAATCGGGCAAGACGGCCAGTGCCAAGGCTGTGCCGCAGCCCCTCAACTGACTGCGATCAACTCGTATCAAGAAGGTCCTGCCATGACGACGACGACACCCGCTTCGACACCTGAAACGCCCGCTGGCGCGCTGCGCATCGCCGCCCCCGCGGCGGTGACGCTGGCTTCGCTTGTCAGCGGTTTTGCGGGCCTGGTACTGGCCGCCGGCGGGCACATCGAAGGCGCTGTCGGCATGGTCTACCTGGCGGCCCTGTTCGATGCCATGGACGGGCGCCTCGCCCGAGCCCTGGGTGGCGGCAGCCGCTTCGGTGCCGAACTGGACTCGCTCGCCGATGTCGTGTGCTTCGGCGCCCTGCCGGCCCTTATCCTTTATCAATGGCTGTTGCATGAGGCAGGCGTTGTCGGCTTTGCCGGTGCGGCCAGCTTGTCATGCGCTGCCGCGGTACGGCTGGCCCGCTTCAACGTCGCCGCCGCCGATGCCGACCGGCCGCGCTGGACGGCGGGCTATTTCGTCGGCGTCCCGGCACCGGCCGGCGCGCTGCTGGCGCTCAGCCCCATCTACCTGGCCGAAGCCGGCTGGCTCAGCGCCCAGAACTCTTACGTGATGGCCTTGTGGCCGCTGGCGGTGGCCGCGATGATGGTCAGCCGCTGGCCGACATTTTCCGGCAAGATGATCCGCTTGAAGGTGTCGCGGGCGATGCTGGTGCCGCCGCTTATCCTGGCGCTGGCGGCCGCCCTTGGCATGGCGCTTCAGCCCTGGGCCACCCTGTCGCTGGTGATGGCGGGCTATCTCGCCTCGCTGCCGGTCAGCCGCTGGCGCTTTCATGTCCTCGCCCGGCGGTCAGGGCATAGACGGTGATTGTGGCTGCCGGCATCGCGCCCCTATAATGGGCGATGCGCCTTGTCCCTTTTCTGTTGACCGCTCTCGTCGTGGCGGTGAGCCCGGCGATGGCAGCCGAGGGTACGTGGTACCTGTGCACCGCCTGGGGATCGAGCCACACCGGTCATTACACTTTCCGCATCGCCACGGCACCCTGCGCCGTCTACTGGCACGAGCTTGACCGCGACCTCAGGATCGTCACTTGCAAGCCGCCGCTGGTGGTTGCCGAAAAGCCCTTTGCAGTGTCGTCGGGCTGGGATCTGCACTTCGATCTGGCGACCGGTCGCTTCGAGGATTTCACTCCTGGCTGGTCGGATCGCGGCCGCTGCGTGGGGCTCAAGGAAGAGTCCAGACGGCGCTAATGATGCGGTCCAGAAGGGCGGGCATATTGCGCAAAATTGAAGGGTTGGACATACTGTCACGCAATGCCGGCGGCCCGTCCGGCTGTTGAGTTTCTGACATAAAACAGCGTCAGACAGCTTGGCGGGGAGCATCAGCCCCGCATATGCAAGGGAGAAATCGAATGTCGCGACAAATCACTCCGGCTCGCTCGTCAGCACTGACGCAAGCGGCCGCTATTGGCTTTTCCCGCCGCACCCTGCTCAAGGCCGGCGCGGCGACCGGCGCGGTGGCGCTGGCCGGTCCTGCCTACCTGCGTCACGCCAGGGCGGCGGGCGTGCTCAACATCATCCAGTGGTCTGAGTACATGCCGCCTGACTTCAAGAAGGGGTTCGAGGACAAGACCGGCATCACCATCAACTTCACCGGCATTGGCTCCAACGAGGAACTGCTCAACAAGGTGAAGGCGGCCAAGGGCCAGGGCTACGACCTCTGCTCGCCCACCGCCGACCGCGCCCCGCAGTGGGCCGACCTCGGCCTCCTGCAGCCCATCGATATGAAGCGGGTGCCGATCGACCACGTCAACCCGGCCATGGCCAAGATCGGCGAGCAGAACTGGAATTTCGGCAAGGGCAACTGCTGGCTGCCTCAGATCTGGGGTACCGAGGGCATCGCCTGGCGCACCGACAAGTGGGCGCCCCAGGGCGGTGTGCCGAGCTACGGCGATGTCTGGGCCAAGGACAATTCCGGCATGGGCCGGCCGCACTCCATGATGCTGACCGCCGGCCTCTACATGGAAACGCAAGGGTTGCTCGAACCCGGCTCCATGTGGGCGGCGTATGAGTCGGAAGCCAAGATGCGCCCCGTCTGGGAAAAGGTCACCGAATGGTGCATCAAGCACAAGAAGGCGATCAAGGTGCTGTGGAACGATGCCGATGCCCAGAAGAACGGCCTCCTCAACGAGGGCGTCCTCGTCGGCCAGACCTGGGACGGCACGGCACTCGCCATGAAGAATGCCGGCGATCCGATCCAGTATCAGGCGCCCAAGGAAGGCGCCATGGCTTGGGTCGACGGCATGGCCATTCCCATCGGCGCTGCCAACATCGACGGCGTCTATGAGTTCATCAAGTGGGCCTATAACCCCGAGGCCGCCGGTCACGCCATCAATACCCATGGCTACAACTCGCCGGTGATCGGGGCGGAGAAATTCGCCAACGCCAAGTACGCCAAGAACTTCGCCGAGGCCTATCCGGGCGATGCGCTGTC
>CAZMSA010000024.1:3348-27414 GCA_964568825.1 uncultured Rhizobiaceae bacterium
CCAACGCCAAGTACGCCAAGAACTTCGCCGAGGCCTATCCGGGCGATGCGCTGTCGAAGCTCAACCCGTGGCCGCCGACGCAGCCGTGGTACGCCGACGTCCGCACCCAGTATGTGAACCGGTTCCAGAGCGCCTGACGAAGGCCATCGAAACCAGGGTTCCGGGCCTTGAACCAGGGCCCGGAACCCGCCAACATACCGTGGGACACACGTGGGGGCGTGAGGAACTAGGTAGAGTTCATTTCCAGTGTCATCCTCGGGCTTGACCCGAGGACCCAGGGCACACGCCAGGGCACCGGTACCGGGTTCCTGGGTCCTCGGGTCAAGCCCGAGGATGACACCTGGGGCGACAATGGTTCAGATCCCGGCAACGAGGGGCATTCCATGGGCGCCGGCGTCAGCGTCGAATTGCAGAATCTCTGGGTCCGGTTCGGCGACTTCGTCGCGGTGCGCGATGCCGGCGTCAAGATCGAGCCGGGTGAGTTCTTTTCGTTTCTCGGGCCGTCGGGCTGCGGCAAGACGACCATTCTGCGCACCGTCTCCGGCTTTCTCGAACCGAGCGAGGGCAGGGTGCTCATCGGCGGCAAGGACATGGCCGGCACCGGCCCCAACAAGCGCCCCACCGCTCTCATCTTTCAAAATCTCGCCCTCTTTCCGCTGATGCGGGTGTGGGAGAACATCGCCTTCGCCATGGAGGTCGCCGGCGCCTCCAGAATGCAACGCCGCAAACGCGCCGACGAACTGCTGGAACTCATCGCGCTGACCGGCCAGGGCGACAAATATGTGCATGAACTCTCCGGCGGCCAGCGCCAGCGCGTGGCGGTGGCGCGCGCCTTGTGCGCCGAGCCTTCGGTGCTGCTGCTCGATGAACCCTTGTCGGCGCTCGATCTGAAACTCAGGCAGCACATGCGCACCGAACTGCGCGCCATCCAGCAGCGCGTCGGCCTCACCTTCATCTACATCACCCACGACCAGGGCGAGGCGCTCACCATGTCCGACCACGTGGCGGTGATGCGCGAAGGGGTGATCGAGCAGGTGGGTGAAGGCAAGACCATTTACGACGATCCCGCGACCGCCTTCGTTGCCTCCTTCGTCGGTGAGAACAATGCCTTGTCCGGCAAGGTCAAGGCGGTGAACGGCAAGCACGCGCTGGTGGCAACTGACGTCGGCGATCTGAGCGCCCGCATCGCCACCGCCCGGCGCGGTGACCTGAAAGTCGGCGCCAAGGCCATGGTCTTCATCCGCCCGCAGGCCCTGTCGCGGGCCGAAAGGAAATCCAAAGGCACCAACTGCTTCGTCGGCACCGTCTCCAACGAGGAATTCGAAGGCCAAGCCTACCATGTGTTCCTCGACTGTGCCGGCGGCAACACCGTCAAGATGGCGCTGACCAACAAGGGTGACGCGCACACCTCGGGGCGCGGCGAGGAATTGACGCTGGCCTTCGACCCCGACATCGCCGTGGCGCTGCCGGTGGGCGAATTATCGGATACCGAATAGGCGGGCCGGGGGAGGCGGGGGCCATGCGACGCAGCGGCTGGTTGAAGACCTTTCTCGACAAGAACGGCTGGGGCATGGCCGCCTACATGCTGATCGCCGCCATCTTCTGGATCTTCATCCTCATCATCCTGCCGCAACTGGTGATGGTCGACTTTTCCTTCCGCTACAACCTGCCGCCGGCCAAGCAGGGCGGCCCCGAGGACGTCTACACCCTCGCCAACTACGCCTATTTCATCTTCGGCTATCCCGGCAATCCCGACGGCTACAACTGGCTCGACCTGCAGGTGTTCGGCCGCACCCTGTTTGCCGCCGCCTGCGTGACGCTGTTCGATCTCATCTTGTGCTACCCGTTCGCCTTCTACCTCGCCAAGGTGGCGACCGGCACCTGGGCGCGGGTCCTGGCGCTGTCGCTGATCGTGCCCTACTGGATCAACGAGATACTGCGGGCCTTTGCCTTCCGCATCATCTTCGGCGACATCGGCATCATCAACGCCACGCTCAAGGATTTAGGCGTCATCCACCAGTCGATTGATTTCCTGCGTAACGACGTGGCGCTCTATGCCGGGCTGGGATACGCCTACATCCTGTTGATGATTTTCCCGCTCTACAACGCCATCGAGAGCCTCGATACCAACCAGATCGAGGCTGCCCGCGACATGGGTGCCTCGTGGTCGCGCATCCACCGGCGCATCGTCATCCCCTTCGCCAAGCCCGGCATCACCTCGGGCTGCACCATGGTGTTCATGCTGACTGCCGGCGCCCTGGCGGCCCCCAACATCCTCGGCGGGCCGTCGAGCCTGTGGTTCACCCAGATCATCTACCAGGCCTTCTACGACTACCTGAACTGGTCGCGCGGCGCCGCCTACGCCATCATCCTTCTGGTCACCTGCGTGGTCATCGTGCTGGGCTTCATGCGGCTGTTCCGCGTCTCCATGGGCGAGATCGGGAAATGAGGACGGCCACCGCCATCAAGGGCGCAACCGGGCTCTATCTGCTGGCCTTCTTCGGCTACCTGTTCGGCCCCTTGCTGATCATGACGGTGACGGCGTTCAACTCCTCGCCGTTCCCCTCCATGTCGCCGTGGGAATGCTTCACCTTCGAATGGTTCCCCAAGCTCGCCGGCGATGCCAACATCATCAATGGTTTGTGGACGACGCTGATCATCGCCGCCGGCGTCGTCACGCTGTCGGTGGCGCTGGGGCTTGCCGGCTCGCTGCTCCTCACCCAGATCCACCCCCGGGCGCGCGGGCTCTACTACACCGCCATCACCACCCCCATCCTGATGCCCGGCGTGGTGCTGGGCATCGCCACCTATCTGTTCTGGAACCGCATCGAACTATTGCTCGGGCTCGGCTACGGCTCGCCCTTCACCAACGGCATCTTCCTGACCATCCTCGGCCAGTCGTGCTTCATTGCCTCTTATTGCATGCTGGTGATGATCGCCCGCATCCACCGCTTCGACACCGCCCAGATGGAGGCCGCCCTCGATCTCGGGGCCACCAACCTGCAGGCCTTCAGGAAGGTACTGCTGCCGTTCCTCCGGCCGGCCATCCTGTCCTCGGCGGTGATCGCCTTCCTCGCTTCGTTCGAGAACTACAACACCACCGTCTTCACCATCTCGCACTATCACACCTTCACCATGGCGATCGCCCAGAAGGTGCGCCTCGGCATCGACCCGACGGTGTCGGCGCTGGCCACCGTCATCATCGTCGCGACCATCACGGTGGCGGTGTTCCACCAGGCGTTCAGCCGCCGTGGCGAGATGAAGCTGAAGCGCGGGTTGCGCCCCGGTCTGACCGGTCTTTTCTGGCGCAACCCGGCGATGATCCTCGGCTGCGCGCTGGTGGTGGCGATCGTTGCCACCTTCTTCGTCGGCGCCAATTACAGCGCCCGGTCCTGCAAGGTCCACCTGATGCAGCAAAAGCTCGAGCGCCAGCGCATCCTCGAGGAAGAGGTGAAGGCGCGCATGAAGGCGAGGGGCGAAAAGGTGGCATCGCCCGCTGCGACCAAGGCGCCCGCCGGCCAGCAGCCGGGCCAGAACCCGTTGGGCAACGTCTTCGCACCTACCAACCTGGAAAAGACCCACGGCATCGAGCAAAAGGCGCCCGACAAGGGAACCTCGCTCCAGAAGCCGGGCCAGAACCCCCTCGGCAACGTCTTCGCGCCCAACAACCTGAAATCGACCCACGGCATCGAGGACAAACCCGCCGGACAATGAGGGAACCACCCTCGGCAAGTTGGCGTCATCCCCGGGCACTATTTTGTGTCATCCTCGGGCCTGACCCGAGGACCCAGGGGCCAGGCACTGAAGCCTTCGCGAACTGCCCTGGGCCCTCGGGTCAGGCCCGAGGGTGACACGGGTGGGGCAAGCCGATCCGCCCCTCACTCCTTCTTGCCTGTCGTCCTCAGCCGCGTCTCGCGCAGCAACCCGGCCCGGTCGACGATCGGATAGGCCGCCGAGACCACGTGCGAGTTGAGCGCGTGCAGGTCGCGGATGATGTCGACGAACAGCGCGCTGGTCCTGAGGCTCTTCGGCCCCTGGCGGCTGCGGTCGGCGAAATGCTGGTCGATCAGGCGGTTTTCCAGCGCCCGGAAGGCGCCTTTCTGCTCGATCAGCTTGCGCGCCCCGGCAACGCTGTCCGACGTCAGCACCCCGCAGGCCAGCTTGATGCTCTCGCGCACGATGTCTGAGAGCTCTTCGAGTGCCGCCGACTGGCCCTTGTTGAACGTCAGCGCCTGCTTCACCTTGGCCTTCAGGCGGTCGGCGAAGTTGAGCTGCAGGATGTCGCCGGCGTGTTCGATGTTGGAGACATAGAGCATGATCTCCAGCGCCCGCCGGCTGGCCTCGGCGCTCATTTCCTCGCGCGTCAGGTCCACCAGGTAGGCGTGGATGGCGTCCTGATAGCCGTTGAGCCGATCATCCAGCAGCTTCAGGCTCTTCAGCGGCTCGAGCTTTTGGGTGTTGAGGGACTCAATGGCGGTATCGAACATGCGATCCAGCAGTTCGGTCATCCGCACGGTCTCCTGCTGGGCATTGGAGAGCGCCACCTGCGGCGTCTCGAAGGCCGAGCGGTCGAGATAGCGCGGCTCCAGAATCGGGTCGGCGGCGCTGCGGGTATCGGGCAACAGCTTCATCATCGCCTGCATGGTGAGCCCGGTCAGCGGCAGCGCCACCAGCGCCATCACGCCATTGAAGGCGATGTGCCAGGTGATCACCCGGAAACTATCGCTGAGCGGCCAGGAGGCAACGAAGGCTGAAAGCGGCTTGAAGGCGATAACCGCGATGAGGGCAAACAGGCCCCGCGCCAGCAGGTTGGCCAGCGGCATGCGCCTTGCCTCGCGCGGCTGGTCGGCGGTGGCGGTCAGCGCCGGCAGGCCACCGCCCAGGTTGATGCCCAGCACATAGGCCATGGCGGCGGCAAGATCGATGCTGCCGTTGGTCACGAACGAGACGATCAGCAGAACCATGGAAAGCGTCGAATAGCTGGTCCAGGTCACCAGCGCCCCGAGCAGCAGGGCGAGCAGCGGTTCGGCACCCACCGTTTGCAGCACCTGATGGAACAGACTCGCCTCGCGCAGCGGCGCCGTGGCCCCGACGATGAGGCTGAGCGCCAGCAGCACCAGGCCCAGCCCCATGAGGATGCGGCCGAAGTTCTTGAAGCGAAAATCCTCGCTGGAGGCAAACAGTACATAGCCGACGAACAGGAGGACCGGCGAGACCCCGGTGATCTGCGGACCGGCGATGGCGAAAACCCCGGTCACCACCGCCGAGCCGAGGTCGGCGCCCAGCAGCACGGAAAATCCTGCCGCCTCGGCGATCAGCCCGCCGGCGGCGAGGCTGGTGATGATCACCGCCGTGGCGGTGCCGCTCTGCAGGAAGAAGGTGGCGACCATCCCGGCGGTGAAGGCCGAGACGCGGTTGGTGAGGTTTTGCTCGATGAAGCGCTTGAGCCGATCGCCCCAGGCCCGCATGATGCCGGTGCGCACCATGCGTACCCCCCACAGCAGCATGGCGATGCCGCCGAACAGGTTGACGATGACGAGGATGCCCGGGCTCACGTGATGGCACTCCGTTGCGGACCCGCCCGCTGCCGTTGTCGGCAGGGGCGGGCGGCAAAGGGCATGTTAACGCAGCCGTGTTCCTGAAGTCTGCATCGAAAACGCGACCTCTTGCGGTCGCGTGGCATCACGGCTTTTCGCCGCGCGCCAGCCGGGCGTTGATGTCGTCGATCACTTCCGGCAACTCGACGATGCTATCGATGACGTAATGCGCCCCGGCCTTGCGCAGGATGTCGCGGGTATAGGCGACGCGGCGCTCGATTTCGGCCTTGGGCATTTTCTCGGCCACTTCGATCGTATCGATGTCCATGTAGTTGGAGTAGCGCGCCACACCCACTCCCCAGCATCCGCCTTCCAGCGCCTCGCCGATGCCCGAGGTGGTGTCGTCGACCTTGACCACCGCCTGGATGGGATGGATGTCCATGAGGTCGAGGTTGCGGTAGACCATGAATGGTTTCGGGCGGGCGCCGTGCACCACCTCATCGCCGGCCACTGTCGCATCGGGGGTAAAGCCCTGCTTGATGGCGTCTTTGAGCAAGATGTCGACCATGGAACGCACGAAGCCGGTGGAGACGCCGATCTTGATGCCGCTCGATTGCATCTTCTTGCACACCTCGGCGACGCCGGGCAGAAGGCCGGTATATTGCTTGAGGCAGTCGAGTTGCAGCGGCACGAAGTCGGCGAACATGGCGTCGACGTCGGCCTGGCCCGGTGCCTTGCCCTTGATCCTGGTCCAGCGATCGCGGATTTCCGGCGTCTCGGTGAGGGCCTTGATGTGCAGGTCCTTGCGCAGGCCCATGGGTCCGCGCGCCTCCAGCATGGAGATCTCCACGCCCTGCTTCTTGAACACCTCGACGAACACTACCGCCGGGGCGATGACATAGGCATCGGCGACAGTACCCGACCAGTCGAGCACCAGCCCCTTCACCTTGCCGTGATAGCTGCGATTGTAGACGTAATCGGAATAGCTGATCATGTTTTCATGTCTCCTTGATGATCGCCTGGCACGGCCGTGGGTGTCCGGCGTGCTGTCTGGTTCGGGTTGAAGGGCTCAACTCTTCGGCGCCGCCGAGGTCACGCCCATTTCGCGCATCACTTCCTTGATGGCCTGCACCACGCCGCGCATCACCGTCTCGTCGAGTCGGCCGATGGTGCCGATGCGAAAGCTGTCGCGCTTGGTCAGCTTGCCGGGATAGATGGCATAGCCGCGCGCCCTCAGCGCCTCGTAGAAGGTCTCGAAATGGAAGTTCGGGTCGGCCGGGGTGAGGAACGTCTGGATGATCGGCCCCGCCTCGATATCATCCAGCAGGGTGACGAAGCCCAACCCCCGCATGCCGTCGATGAGGGTGTCGCGGTTGGCGCCATAGCGCGCGCCTCGCGCCTCGACGCCGCCTTCTTCGGCGTGCTCGCGCAACGCCTGATGGAAGGCGACCAGCGCATGGGTCGGCGGGGTGAAGCGGAACTGGCCGTTCTTCTCCATGGCCTCCCATTGTTCGTGAAGGTCGAGCACGACGGAATGGTACATGCCCTTGGAGCGCTCCAGCAGCTTGCGCCGGCAGATGGCATAGGAAAAGCCCGGCACCCCCTCGATGCACTTGTTGGACGACGAGACCATGACGTCGATACCTGATTCGGTCATGTCGAGGGGCAGCGCTCCGAATGAGCTCATGGCGTCGACGATGACGATGCGCCCGTGCTCCTTCACCACTTGGGCGATCTTGTGGACCGGGTTGACGATGCCCGAGGTGGTCTCGCAATGCACCACGAAAACCGCCTCGATATCGGGATCGGCCGCCAGCGCCCGGTCCACCTCGCGTGCCGTGGGCGCCCGGCTGTCGCCCTTGTCGATAGTGACCACGGGGCGGCCGATATGGGTGAGGATGTGCGCCGCCCGCTCGCCATAAGCGCCGTTCATCACCACCAGCGTCTTCCTCTTGCGGCCCTTGGGGGCGAAGCCGCCCAGCACCGCCTCGATGGCGAAGGTGCCCGAGCCCTGCATCAGGACGCATTCATAGCCCTCCGACGCCCCCGCTAGCTCGCACAGTTGCCGGCGGATTTCGGCGACGATGTGCCGGAACTCCACATCGCGCGAGCCGTAGTCGGCCAGCATGGAAAGCTTGACCCCGCGCGAGGTGGTGAGCGGTCCGGGCGTGAGCAGCCACGGCATGTCCTCCTGGCCTTCCGGGCCGGTGTAGGAGGGCGCGAGCGGGCGGGCGAACGAAACCATGGGGAAACTCCTCTTTGGATGTGCAAGAAGCAATCCATGGCGCGACAGCTAGGATTGTCCTTGCCATAAGTCAAATCGTTTGATTTTATCTCTTCTATCAGTTTGACAGATAGATGAACAAGACGGATCACCACCCCCATGACCCTCAAGACGACGTGCATCGGCGCCTATCCCAAGCCCGACTGGCTGCCGGTCCGCGACTGGTTCCAGCTCGATCAGGGCCAGACCTCGGCCGGCAGCGAGGTGACCCGCCGCTACAGCGCCGCCATCGCCGCCGACGATGGCGCGCTTGAGGAAAAGTTCATCGCCGCGACCAGGGCCGCGGTGGCCGACCAGGTAGCTTGCGGCATCGACATCCCCACCGACGGCGAGCAGCGGCGCGAGAACTACATCCACTATCATTGCCGCCATCTGGCGGGCTTCGATTTTGCCGGCCTGACCCACCGCGTGCTGCGCAATGGCGCCTACGAGACCGACCTGCCGACCATCCGCGGCCCGGTGCGTGCCATGGAAGGTCACTTCCTCGACCGCGACTGGGCGATCGCGCAAGGTTTTACCGACCGCCCGGTGAAGATCACCGTGCCCGGCCCCATCACCATCATGGACACCACGGCAGATGCCTTTTACGGCGACGACAAGGCGCTCGCCTTCGATCTGGCCGATGCCCTCAATCACGAGATCCAGGCGCTGGCCGAGGCCGGTTGCACCCAGATCCAGGTGGATGAGCCGCTGTTCGCCCGCCGCCCCGAGGCAGCACTCGGCTTCGGCATCGAGGCGCTGGAGCGCTGCTTCGATGGGGTGGGCGCCGGGGTGACCCGGACCATGCACATGTGTTGCGGCTATCCCAATCATCTTGACGACACCACCTATATGAAGGCCGACCGGCAAGTCTATCCCCGACTGGCCGCCGCCCTCGATGCCGCCCGCATCGATGCCGTCTCCATCGAGGACGCCCACCGCCACAACGATCTGTCGCTGCTCGAGGCGTTCACCCGCAAGACCGTGGTGTTCGGGGCCGTCGCCATTGCCGCAAGCCGCATCGAACCGGTCGCCGAGATCGCCGCCCGGCTGAAGGAGGCCCTGCAGCACATCGACCGCGACCGCCTGATCGCGGCGCCCGACTGCGGCCTCGGTTTTCTCGGCCGCGATCTCGCCATGGCCAAGCTGAACAACCTCTGCGCCGCCGCCAGTATCGTCTGACACAAAAGGCCTTTGGCAATGCCCCATTTCCGCTCTTTCCCAATATCATTCCGGCACACGCCGCAATCCAGGGCTCCCACAAGAGACTCTGCCCCACCCCCACCCCCGTCACCCCGTGGCTTGACCACGGGGTCCATCCCGCCAAGCCATCAACCGGCCGCAAGGCCAGCGGCATGGATGCCGGGATCGAGTCCCGGCATGACGGCTTCGGTGATGGGGCGAACTGGGGGGCCTTTGGGTTAATTCCATGCGCCATGCCCAGCTAAAAGCCTTTCACGCGGTGGCCACTTATGGCGGCTTTTCCAAGGCGGCAGCCGAACTTGGGGTCTCGCAACCGGCCTTGTCGGACCATGTGAGGAAGCTGGAGGAGGCCTACGGGGTGCAGCTTTTCGTGCGCGGCCCCCGCACCGTCATCCTTACCGATCTGGGACGCAAGCTTTATGCCCTGACCGAACGCCAGTTCGAGGCCGCGGCCGCCGCCGCCGATCTGCTGGCCAGGGCGCGGCGGCTGGAGGAGGGCAGCCTGGTGTTCGGCGCCGATGCCGCCGTCCACATCCTGCCGCTGCTGGCGTCGTTTCGCGCCACCTGGCCGCGGGTGCGCCTCAAACTCATCTCCGGCAACTCGGCCCGCCTGATCGAGCAGCTTGAGCATTTCGACATCGATTTCGCCGTGGTGGCCGAGGTGCCGGCGCTGCCGCACTTCACCAGCCAGTTGCTGCGCGAGGACAACCTCGCCGCCTTTGTCTCCAGCCACCATCCCTGGGCGGCGCGGCGCAGCATCGGCTTTGCCGAACTGGCCGGTGCTTCCCTGGTGCTGCGCGAAAAGGGCTCCGCCACCCGCAAGCTGCTGGAGCAGGAACTGAACGCGCGTTCCATCGCCCCCGCATCGGTGTTCGAGGTGGAAGGCCGCGAATCGGCGCGCGAAGCCGTAGCGCAAGGCTTTGGCCTCGGCATCGTCTCGGGCAGCGAGTTTGTCGATGACCCGCGCTTGCGGCTGCTCACCTTCGAGGACTGGGACTGCCCGATGCGCGAATGGCTGGTGTGTCTGGGTTCGCGCACCGGCCTCCACCTCATCGCCGCGGTGCTTGAACTTGCGCGCACGGGCCTTAAGGCGGCGTGACAGCCCCAAGCTATCCAGATGAAGGTTGGGCGCAGCGTTTTGGGACGCTTTCCGAGGTCTTTTCCGCCTGTGTCTCGTCTTCACTCACTCGGCTAGCCGCAACTGCGAGATCTGGTTGCTGATGCTCTGGAACGCCGAGACCAGAGCGTTGCTGTCCTTGGCATCGAAAGCATAGCTGTTCGACGTTGCGCATGTTCGCAGCATATTGAGGGTCGTGGCGTCGGTAACCTGAAATGCCACTGTGAAGATCTCGATTTTGCTGGCCTTTATGTTTGTGCATATGGTCTGCGTCAGGTTGTTTGCCAGCGAGTTGCTCGTGCTGTCATGCTTGGGATAGCTGGGCGCACGGGTGTTCTCCCCATCCGTCATCAGGATCACGAACTTCTTGGTCTTCAGCTTTTTCGTGACCATGTCCGAATAGGAAATCCCCTGGGTTAGCGGTGCGTCCGGGGAAACCATTCGCCATCCCCAGGTCAGCCCGGCGCCGATGTAGGTGTAGCCGCTGGCGTACAAGGCATCGACGGCGGTCTCCAGCGTGTTCTTGTCGGTGGTCAGATCGGTGATCTCGCTGGGGCAAGTGATATTCATCAGGCCCGGCACGGGGTCGGCGGAATAATTCTGGTCCTGCACGTTGTCAGGATAATTGCGTGATCCCACGCATCCATGAAAGGTGTACGAGCCGCTGTCGGCCGGCACGCTGATCCAGCTTTCATTGCGCCGGGAGACACCGACATTCACGTATTGTGCAAACGGCACGATGCCGATCTTGATCAGTGGATCGACGCTCTTGTCATTGGCTTTCAGCGAGTCGTCGATAAGCGTCTTGGCGGCGTCTTTCAGCGTGGAGAGCTTGCTCCCGGACATCGATCCGGTCGTGTCGAGGACCAGCGCGATTTCCGCGCGGTTGATGATGTTGCGCGCGACGCGCGTCTGGGCCTTGATGTCGACCTCGTCAATACCCAGAATTCGCATCACCAGCGTCTTCATCACGCCATCGACGTTGACGATCACATCGCCATTGCTGTTCGATGAACGCGTGACCTTTGTCACGCTGAACCCGCCCAGCCCACCACTGTTGATCTCGACATAGTGATTGACGAGGTCCAGCAGTTGGTTGGTATCGACGCTATCCGATGCGCCGACCGCCAGGGCTGCGCTATCGACGGCGGACTGAAGCCGCAAATGCGCCATGTCGGCCCTCATGTAGTCGAGAGCAATGCCCATCACGCCGACGAGGGGTATTGCCGACAGGCCAAAGATCAGGGCGGTTGCCCCGCACGTATCTCGCAGGAATTTGGAAGCTTTGCGCAGCATAGAATTACTCTCTTTTTGACACAGGGTCATTTATTGCCACCATAGTCATTCTTTATTGAAAAATAGGAGACAGTCAGTGAAAAATTTTAATTGGTAAAAAAGAACTTTATTAACCATAGAAACAAAACATAGATCGTTGTTCGACAATATAATAAATTTTGAATAAAATGAATGTAAAATTCTCAATATGAATAATGACAATGAGGTGGTCCGAAAATTGTCTTTATCGGTATGAGATTTGTTAGTGATTTCGGAATATCATTGATGTGAATATTACCGGTTAGCCCTAAAAGCAATCTGACGACCACAGGCGGGAATGGCGAACAGCAGTTCGAAAGTGAAGGAGCAGCGAAAGGCGGCGCGTCGTCCCGCCTCGATGGTGGGTCAAATCCTTGATCCCGCCATCGGTATTGTTGCCGACTGCCGGGTGCGCGACTATTCCGGCCTTGGGGCCCGGCTCCAGTTATTGCAGCCTGTCAAGGTGCCTGCGGTCTTCTGGCTTAAGCTCAAGGGCGACGGAACGCTCAGATACTGCAATGTCAAGTGGCGGGAAATGGCGCAGATTGGCGTCGAGTTCACGCGCGATGAACTGCTCAAGGTTGCCGAAAATGAAGTTCAGCAACTTCGCCATCAACTCAGCTGGGCCGGGGCTGGCAACGAGACGATCTGACAGCCTAAGGTTCATGGTGGCGCTGGTGCTGATTAAGTGAGCCCGGGTGGTCTTGCAAGCAGATGCTTGCCATCGCGCATTGAGCCTTGCCGACCGTGTCGCTATGATCGCCCCATGACCACAACCTTCACTGCTGCCTGCATCCAGAATTCCGCCAGCCCCGATGTCACCCACAACATCGCGCGCTGCCTCGAATTGACCCGCGCCGCCGCCGCCGCCGGGGCGCGCTTCATCGCCCTGCCGGAATATTTCTCCGGCCTCAGGACCGAAGGCATCCGTATCATCCCCGTGGCCTTTGCCGAGAACGAACATCCGGTCATCCCGGCCTTTGCCGCCGCCGCCTGCGAACTCGATGTCTCCATCCTCCTCGGCTCGCTCGCCGTGACCGCGCCGGATGGCCGCATCTTCAACCGCTCCTACATGCTCGACCGCAAAGGCCGCGTGACGGCGCGCTACGACAAGATCCACATGTTCGATGTCGATCTGGGCGAGGCCGGAAAGATCCAGGAATCGGCCACCATCGCGCCGGGGTCGCAAGCCGTTCTGGCCTCAGCCGAAGGCGCCGCCATCGGTCTGTCCATCTGCTACGACCTGCGCTTTGCCGCCCTCTACCGCAGCCTTGCCCAGGCCGGCGCCGAGGCGCTGGCGATACCTGCCGCCTTCACCAGGATCACCGGCGAGGCCCACTGGCATGTGCTCAACCGGGCGCGCGCCATCGAGAACGGTGCCTTCGTCATCGCGCCCTGCCAGCATGGCAAGCTCACCGGCGGCGGCGAGTGCTTCGGCCATTCCCTCATCATCGACCCGTGGGGCCAGGTGCTGGCCGACGGTGGCGAGGGCGAAGGCTTCGTTACGGCCGAGATCGATCTGGCGCGCGTCGCCGAGGTCCGCGGCCGCATTCCCTCGCTCACCCACGACCGGCCTTTCACGCTCTCGTCCCGCGCCGCCGCGGCCGCCGAATAGCCGCCCGGGACCATCCCCATGTATGATGTCCGTCACGCCTTGAGCCAGGTGCCAGCCAAGCCCGGCTTTGCCATCGCCGCCGTGGTGATGGTGGCGCTCGGCGGCTGGTATCTCACCACCACCTGGCGCGACTGCTCGGCACTCAGGCAAAGTCGCGACAAGCTGCACACCGCCATCGAGAAAGCCGCAGGGGCGGGTGAGGTCCTCGACCTCGCCAAGGTCTATGGCGGCAAATGGGACGAGGTGCGCATCGTCCAGGGCTACAAGCTGCAAAAGAACCAGCGGCCGCTTGAGTGCCCATTTGGCTGGGACATCTCGCGGGCTGAACGCATCGGCCTCATCGAAAAGGGCCGCATGACGCTGATCGGCATGTTCTCCGGCGGCCACTTCAATCGCTATGTCGAATGGCGCAGCGACTGGGGCCGCTTTGCGGGCGACGTCAAGTCACTCTCCGCCAGCGCCGCCCGCTTCACCGTGACCCGCGGCGCGGGCGGTGATTATGTGCTGACGCCGGTCGCGGCGGCGGCGCAATAATCATCCAGCCATCCGGTGCGATAGCCGTCCTCGCGCCACAGCACGGGAAAGAAGCTCTCGTCCATGATGGTCGAGCCCACCTGCTTGTAGCGGCTGTAGACGGCGCTGACGCCGCTTTCATCGAAGCGCGCCGCACTGGAGATGCAGTGCGAGATCACCGAGCGGCGCGGGTTGCGCCCGCGGTTGTGGCGCGAGCCGTGCCAGGTCCGCCCGTGATGGATGACGGCCGAGCCCGCCTTTATCTCGATGGGGACGATTTCAGGCGCCTCGACCCCGGCGGCCCGCGCCGCCGGCGCCATGTCGGCGAGGGCATCGTCGGGGGCATGGAAGCGGGCAATCGGCGGCGACAGCGGCCAGCGGTGCGAACCCTTCACATATTCGATGGTGCCCTGGTCGGCCCGTGTGTCGTCGAGGGTGATCCAGAAGGTCATCATTTCGCCCGGCACGATCCAGTTTTGGTAGCTGTCGTCCTGATGGAACCCGAGCGGCCTGGTGCCCGGCGGCTTCCAGATGATGTTGTCCTGGGCGATGCGCGCCCCCGGCCAGCCGCGCAAAACGGCCGCCGCTTCGCCGATGCCTTGATCGAGCACGATGCGCGCCACTTGGCGGTCGGCCTTCCAGCCGTTGCAGATCTGGCGGGTCAGGTCGGAGGCATCGCGCCCCTCGCGCCAGTTCCATTCATCCGGCATCACGCCGGTCTCGAAGGCGCCCGCGAACAGTGGCGCAAAGCGCGAACGCAGCCCCTCGATCTCTTGCGGCGTCAACACGTTTTCGACGATGACGAAGCCGTCGGCATTGAAACGGGCGACGTCCTCATCACCCAGGTTGACCTGAACCATGATGCGCTACCTCCACCCCGTAAGCACGGCGACCCCGGCCATGATGAGGCCGATGCCCGACCATTGTAAAGCGCCCACCGGTTCCTTCAGCACCAGCCATGCCAGCAGTCCGACGATGCCGCCGAACGAGGCCCCGGTGACGGTGGCGATCTCAGGCGTCGGATACTGGCCGGCCTTGAAAACGGCGATCATGGCGGCGGTATCGAGCAGCCCCATCACCGCCACCGCCGGCCACCAGCGTAGCGGCGCCGCCGATCTGAGGTGCGGCGCCATGAGGACAACGGCGAGCAGGCCAACAGCGCCGATGCGCGCCATCCATGCGACGTCGAGGGCGTTGGCGCCGGCCGCTGCGGCCTGCCCGGCGCCGATACCAAGGGCAAAACATAGTGACGCTGCCAGTGACACCGCCACCACCTGGGCGCTGAGGCCGGGGCCGATATGGCCGCTTTTCTCGTGCTCGGCGGTGGCCAGCGAGACGATCAGCGAGCCGGCCATCACCGCCGCCATGCCCGCCCAGGCCCAGGCATCGGGCCGTGATCCCATGGCCACGTTGAAGCCGACGTTGAGTGCCGGGTAGCTGCCGGCCAGCGGCGAGACCACCGACATGGAGCCGATGCGGTAGCCGGTGAACAGCAACAGCGTCGCCAGCGCATAGGCAACGCCTGCCGTCAGCGCCAGGCCGGTGGGGAGATCAAGGGCGAGGCGCGGCAGCCTGCTGCTGCCTGCAAGGATCGCCGTGAGGGTGGCCAATCCCGCCAGCATCACCCCGAAAGTGGTGTTGGCCTGGTCGATGGCCCGCGATGAAAACCGCCCGATGAAATCATGCAGGCCCCACGTCAGGGCCGCCACCAGGCCGAGCAGGGCAGGGGTTGCGGGTGACATGGCGGGCGGTCAGCCGTTGTCGACGCCCATGATGTCCTGATGCGCCATTTCCAGGTGTGCCGTCATGATATCGACGGCGCCCTGCACGTTGCGTTGCGCCAGCGCCTCGAAGACGGCGCGGTGCTGGGCATTGTAGGCGGCGATCTTGTCCTCTGTGAGGATTTCCCGCTTCATGCGGTTCCACTGGGCATGGGCGCGCACCGCGTTGATCTGGTGATAGATCCTCAGCATCAACGGGTTGCGCGAGCAGCGCGCCAGTTGCATGTGGAATTCCATGTCCCAGGTCGTGAACTGGTCCTGGTCGCCGCCGCAAGCCTCGATCTTCTGCAACACCAGTTCGAATGAATCGATGTCGCGCCGGTTGGCATGGATGCACGCCAGCCGGGTCATGTAAGGCTCGACCGCGAAGCGCGTTTCGATCAGCTGCAACGGGCTCACCAGGTCGGCGACCTCGGTGCTGCTCGACTGCAAGGGGCCGGAATAGTTGACGAAGGTGCCCGAGCCCACTTTCCTCACCACCAGCCCGCGTGCCTCCATCTGGTCGAGCGCCTTGCGGATGGTCGAGCGCGCAGTGCCCAGTGCAAGGGCAAGCTGGCGCTCCGGCGGCAATTGGTCGCCGTCGGCGTAGACGCCGGTCTCTATGGCGTGCACCAGCCGCGCTGTTATGGTGTTGGCGCTGCGCGTGGCGGCGAGCCCCAGATCGTCCAGTTCCGGCCCGCCGCGATCGCGGGCGTCGAGGGACAGGTCGGCAAGGTCGCCCATTTTCTCCCCAGTTTGGTCTGTCATTGGTTCCAATTGGCAAAAATTGGTTTGCATTCGGTCTCTATTTGTGGCCTATTATGCCAGCAGGAGCGGGACCGGCGTCAAGACAAGATACGTCCTGAAGGTCAAGATTGACAGGCCGCGCCGCCTCATCCAGGGAGGTTTTATCGTTTATGGCTGTTCCCGCTGGTGTCAAGTACGCCATCATAGGCGCCGGGATTCATGGACTTTCCACGGCCTATCACCTCGCCCTCAGGCTGAAGGAAACCGGGCGCGGGTCGGGCGCCGACATCCTCGTCATCGACAAGACGTCGATTGCCGCCGGCGCTTCGGGCATTGCCTGCGGGGTGGTGCGCAACAACTATTACCAGCCGGCCATGCGCGAACTGATGGCCCATTCGGTGTCGGTATGGGAATCGGACCCCAAGGCTTACAGCTACCATCCGGTAGGCTACATGCAGATCAGCCCCGAGGTCATGCACGCCCAGGTCGCAACCATCTACGAGCAGCAAAAGGCCATCGGTTATTCCTCGACCTTCATCGAGGGCGCAAAAGACAGCCAGACCTACATGCAAGGCCTGTTTTCCGACTGGCAGGCCAAGGGGATCACCTCGGTCCTGCATGAACGGCGCGGCGGCTACGCCAACAACACCGCCTCCATGTACGGCCTCGCCACCAAGGCCGAAGCCGAAGGCGTGCGCATCATGACCGGCATCGAGGTGTTGGGCTTCGAGTTTGCCAGCGACGGCCAGTCAGTGGCCGCCCTTCAGACCTCCAAGGGTCGCATTGCCTGCGATTATGCGGTGGCCGGCGTCGGCCCCTGGGTCTCCAAGATCTGGAAAATGCTCGATTTGCCGGCGACCGTCTCCATCAAGGGCTCGGACGGCGCCACGCACGACGGCATTCCCATGTGGAAATACTGGTGCCTGGAGGAGGGCACCCTCGGGGTCGATCCCTCAATGCACAAGACCAATGACGGCAAGATGCCGCCGGTCATCCATGTCGACACCGATGCGCCGCTTTATTCCGACGTCGATGGCTCGCTCATCACCGACAAGCTGTGGGGGCTTTATTACAAGCCCGACTTCAATTTTGGCGGCATCCAGGGCGGCTCCTCCCCCTACAAGGTCGAGACCCCGGTGGATGAGGTGGCGCTCGATCCTTATGGCCCCGACTCACCCGATTTCATCGTCGGCGATGAGTTCATCCATCACTGGTGTTCGATGCTCGCCCACTGCCAGAAGCGTTTCGAGGGCAAGATCGGCCAGTACAAGAGCCACGAGAAATCGGGCGGACTGGGCTGCTTTACGCCTGACAATTTCCCGGTGTTCGATGAATTCCGCGGCAATGTCTTCGTGATTGCCGATTCGAACCACGGCTACAAGATGATCGGCGTGGGCAAGCTGGTGGCCGAGGCGATCACCGGCCAGCCATCGCGTCTGCTCGCCCCATTCGCCTTCTCGCGCTATGCCGAGGGCAAGCTGCATCCGGTCTCCAACAGCCCGTTTCCGTGGAGTTGAGACATTGGCGCCGGTTGCACTGAACGGTTTTGCATTGGTAGGCTATTGGTGTGCCAGCCACACCATTCAGGGATGATTTCAGAGGGGAGCTCGGGTTCACATGGCGACTGACTACGAAAATTTCATCAAGACCGATGGGCGCGACGACCTGATCAAGCAGGTGCGCAAGAAGATCGATGCCCTCGGCATCCAGTATCTTTATCTGCAGTTCGTCTCGGTCACCGGCCGCATCATGGGCAAGGGCATCCCGGCCGATCATTGGGAGAACGTCGCCAATGGCGGTTTCCAGCTGGTCTATGGTGCCACCGTCAACCTGTTCCTGAACCGCCGGGGCGAATATCTGGGCTACGGCCCCGAGGCCGCCGAACTGGTGGGCGTGCCCGAGCCTGAAACCTTCATGCAGCTTCCCTGGGACAAGCGCGTGGCACGCCTGTGGTGCACGCTGTTCCGCAACCGCGAGGAGCGCGAGGACGCCGGCGCCTTCCTCACCGCCGACTGCCGCGGCAATCTTCGCCGCATCCACAACCAGTTCCAGCAGGACCACGGCTATCATCTGCGCTGCGGCACCGAGCCGGAGATGATGTGGCTGAAGAAGGATGCCAACGGCAATCCCGACGGCGGCTTTTCCAATCCCTATTGCTATCACATCGACCAGTTCGAGAGCTTGCGGCCGGTCTACATGAAGGTGCTGGAGTATGCCCGCGCCATGGGCCTCGACATGATCCAGGGCGACCACGAGGACGCCCCCGGCCAGCTTGAGCTCAACTGGAACTACGACGATGCCCTGCGCAACGCCGACCGCTTGACCACCTATCGTCAGCTTTGCGCCCAGGTAGCGCGCGAGTTCGGGCTCATCGCCTGCTTCATGTCAAAGCCTTTCATGGGCGTTTCGGCGTCTGGCTGCCATCACAACATTTCCCTGTGGTCGGGCGGCAAGGACGAACTTAAAGCCACCGGCAACGACCCCAAGAACCTGCCCGGCCTGGAAGAGAACTTCATGTACCGGCGCGGCGGCGACAACCACTTCATGCCCGATACCGACGACCGCCAGCTTCCCGGCAAGATCGGCCTCAACGCCATCGGCGGCATCGTCAAGCATCTGGGCGGCCTCACCGCCATCGGCTGCTCGACGGTCAACTCCTACCGCCGCTTGTGGGATACCGGCTTCTGGGCGCCGGTGTTCGCCGACTGGGGTTTCCAGAACCGCACCACGGGCCTGCGCGTATCGGCGCCGGGTCGTTTCGAGTACCGCGCGGTGGATTCGATGGTGAACCCCTATCTGATGGCCTCCGGCATCCTGCGGGCCATGGACGACGGCCTCGCCAACAAGATCGATCCCGGCAAGCCGGAAGAGCGCAACATCTACCAGGCCATGGAAGCCGGCAAGGAAGTGCGCCGTCTGCCCATGACGCTGGGCGACTCGCTCGAAGCCCTGAAAAAGGACGACGTCATCCGCTCGGCCATGCCCGGCGAGATGCACCGCCTTTATGACGAGTACAAGCGCGATGAGTGGGAGCGCTTCATGTACACGTCCACCGACTGGGATCTGGCGACTTATCTCGACTGCCTGCCGTAGGCGGGAAACCGAATTGGTCGGTAGTCGGCTGCCGGCTACCGACCCATCACTCAGGAGAAACCAATCATGTGCGGTATAGCTGGGCTCATCCATCGCGATGGCATCGGCAATGTCGGTCAGGAAATGACCGCCATGCTGCAATCGCTCAAGCACCGTGGCCCCGACTCGACCGGCTTTGCCCTCTACGGCCAGCCCGGGCGCAATGAATTCATCATGCGCTTTAAGGTGGCCGAACAGGAGGACATGGAAAAGGGCTTCGACATCCACGACGAAGTCATCCGCCGCCGTGCCAAGGTCGACGAGCGCCTGAAGACCTTGGGCGTGCAGGTGATCGGCACCGACGATGCCACCGAATACGCCTTTCGCTATCGCATCCAGTACGAAGGCGACATGAAAAAGCTCGCCGATTACGTGGAAGACGTCGAAGGCGCCGAAATCCTCTCCATGGGCAACGCCCTTGAACTGGTGAAAGATCTGGGCGATGCCACCCGCGTCGCCGACCAGTACGGTCTCAAATCGTTCCGCGGCACCCACGGCATCGGCCACACCCGCATGGCGACCGAGTCCGACGTCGACATCCGTTCCGCCCATCCCTACTGGGCCTACCCCTACAACGACATCGCTGTCGTCCATAACGGCCAGATCACCAACTACTGGATGATGCGCCGCCAGTATGAGCGCCGCGGCCACCGCTTCATGTCCAACTGCGACTCGGAGTTGCTGGCTGTCTATACAGCCTACAACCTCGACCAGGGCGCCACGCTTCTGGACTCGCTGAAAGCGTCCGTCGACGAGATCGATGGCGTGTTCTCCTATCTGGTGGCCACCAAAGAAGAACTGGGCCTTGCCAAGGACTGCATGGCGGCCAAGCCGATGGTGCTGTTCGAGAGCGACGATCTGGTGGCGCTGGCGTCGGAAGAAATGGCCATCAGGGCCATCGTTCCCCACGAAATCGATACATGGGATCCTTACGATCAGGAGGTTCGGGTATGGCGGGCGTAACCAAGACCAGAGAACATGCCTCGCACGAACTGGGCATGCACACCGAGGCGCTGCGCGGCCGCACGCAGCAGCGGTTCTTCGACGTCGAGGCGATCGAAAGCTCCGGCTTCGGCTATCCCGACGCCATGCAGGTCGACTTCAACAAGCGCGCCGAGTTCGACGCCGCCGACATGGACACTCGCGCCATCAATCTCGAACTGCGCGAGTTGATGAAGAAGGGCTACGGCACCATCGTGGTGAAGAACCCCGGCGCCAAGCATTCCCTCGGCGTCGGCATCCTCAACCGCCTGAACCTCATCTTCGAGGGCTCGCTGGGCTATTTCGGCTGCGGCCTGCTGGATGGGCCAAACGTGCGCATCAAGGGCCGCGTCGGCTGGTCGTGCGGTGAAAACATGCTGGCCGGCACCATCGTCATCGAAAAGAACGCCGGCTCGCAGTTCGGCGCGGCACTGCGCGGCGGCGATCTGGTGTGCAAGGGCTCGGTCGGCTCGCGCACCGGCATCGACCAGAAGGGCGGTAACATCATCGTCGGCGGCGATACCGGCGCCTTCACCGGCTTCATGCTGCAGCGCGGCCGCATGGTCATCTGCGGCAACGCCGGCAAGAACCTCGGGGATTCGATGTATGACGGCACCATCTACGTCGGCGGCACGATCAAGGACCTCGGCGTTGACGCGGTGCCCGCCGAGCTGACCGATGCCGACCGCCAATGGCTCACCCGCAAGCTCAAGATGTACGAACTGTTGCCGGCCAGGGGCATCGACCACTTCCAGAAGATCGTCTCCGGCAAGCAGTTGTGGAACTACGACAATCTCGAGCCGAGCGAGAAAAAGCTCGTTCTGTAAATCGTTCAATCGAAGGGTTTTGAACCATGGCCAAGACGCCAGCGAAAGAGACCGCCAAGGTGAGCCAGCCCGCCGAGAGCGCGCGCTATGTTCTGGGCAAGTCGCAGATCTTCACGCCCAATGTCATCAACGACATCCACATCAAGTCCGAGCTTGGCCGCTACCGCATGCGCGGCTTCTCGCTGTTCAAGAAGATCCCCCACTGGGATGACCTGACCTTTCTGCCCGGCACCTTGACCCGTTTCGTCATCGAGGGCTACCGCGAGAAGTGCGAGACGAAAACCATCATCGGCCCGCGCGCCAAGCGTCCCATGGTGCTCGACATCCCCATCTATGTCACCGGCATGAGCTTCGGGGCGCTTTCCTATGAGGCCAAGATCGCGCTGGCCCGCGGCGCCACCATGGCTGGCTCGGCCACTTGCTCGGGCGAGGGCGGCATGATCCCCGACGAGCGGCGTTATTCGGTGAACTGGCTCTACCAGTGCATCCAGTCGCGCTACGGCTTCAACCCGCACCATCTGCGCCTGGCGGATGCCTGCGAGTTCTTCATCGGCCAGGGCTGCAAGGTCGGCCTCGGTGGCCATCTCATGGGCCAGAAGGTGACCGACCAGGTGGCCGAGATGCGTTCCCTGCCGGCCGGCATCGACCAGCGCTCGCCCGCCCGTCACCCCGACTGGCTGGGTCCTGACGATCTGTCGCTGAAAATCCAGGAAATCCGCGAAGCCACCAACTGGGAGATTCCCATTCAGTTGAAGCTGGGTGCCGCGCGCACCTATGACGATGTCCGCATGGCGGTGAAGTGCGACCCCGACTCGATCTACATCGACGCCATGGAAGGCGGCACCGGCGCCGGCCCCCACATCGCCACCGAGGAAACCGGCGTGCCCGGCATTTCGGCGGTCCGCGATGCCAGGCGCGCCATCGACGAACTGGGCAAGAAGGGCGAGATCTCGCTGGTCTATGCCGGCGGCATCAGGAACGGCGGCGACGTCGCCAAGGCCCTGGCGCTGGGGGCGGATGCCATTGCCATCGGCCATTCGGTGATGATGGCGCTGAATTGCAACAAGCACATCGAGGGCGTCACCGACTTCCCCAACGAGATCGGCGTCGAGGCGGGCTATTGCTATCATTGCCATACCGGCCGCTGCCCGGTGGGCGTGGCGACCCAGGACCCCGAGTTGCGCAAGCGCCTCGATCCCGAAGCCGCTGCTGAACGCGTCTACAACTTCCTGCACACGCTGACCATGGAAGTGCAGATGCTGGCGCGCGCCTGCGGCAAGACCAACGTCCATTCGCTCGAACCCGAAGATCTCGCGGCGCTGACCATGGAGGCCTCCGCCATGGCCAAGGTGCCGCTGGCGGGGACCAACTACACGGTCGGGCTGGAGAATTTTCACAAGTATTGAGGCGGTCGTTCACGGCGGCTGCCCCTGAAGGAGACGAACATGGCAGGCACAAGCTACAAGGGCTCCGAGATCAAGGATGTCGATCAGTTCCTGAAGGACTCCAAGGGTCTGGGCTCGGAGCGCGAGAAGGAAATCGGCCAGCACATCGGCTACCGCTACGATGTCAACCTGGTGCCCGACTATTCCAAGCTGACGCCCTATCTCAAGGACTATATCGAGTTCATGGGCTGGGACGACCTCAACTGGCTGGAAGACGTTCATATGGGCTACGAGGAAGGCGAGGCGGCCATCTTCGACCGCAACGTCAACGGCTGGATCCGCATCCCCTCATCGGTCAAGCTGCCCAAGAACCAGCAGGATCGCGACATGATCGCCCGCGAGCTTCTGCTCAAATTCCAGATGTCGCCCGACCACCCGCTGGTGCAGCTCAACAAGGCCTACCGGAAGTTCTGAAAGCTCAGGCAGTCTTCCCCTTCACACCCCGTCACCCCGCCAGCAGCCCGGCCGACCGGATGGCGGCGTCAAGCCCGGCCATCACCGTTCATGACGGGCCGGTCTCATCCCCACAAACGTCACCCCGGGACTTGATCCCGGGGTCCATTCCGCCGGCCTTGGATCCTCCCGCACCGGCGTCTCCCCACCTGTCGGCAAACACCAGGTCATCGAGCGCCAGGCGGCGGCGCCAGCCCTTGGCCTCCAGTTCCGGCCGCCGATAGAGTTCTGCGACGTGCCCGAGGCACAGGTAGGCGACGATCTCGACGTGGTCGGGAATGCCCAAAAGCCCCCGCAGGTCGGCGTCGCGAAAAATGCTCACCCACCCGACGCCGATGCCTTCGGCGCGCGCCGCCAGCCACAGGTTCTGCACCGCGCACACCGTCGAATAAAGGTCCATGTTGCGGTTGTGGGTGCGCCCCAGCACCACCTTGCCGCCGCGCGTGCGGTCGCAGGTGACGACGAGGTTGACCGGCGCCTTGCGGATGCCTTCCAGCTTGAGCGAGCGGTAGAGCGCCTGCTTGCCGGGGGCAAAGCGGGTGACCGCCTCGTCGTTGGCGGCTGAAAACGCCCGCCATACCCGCTCCTTCAGGCCGGCATCGCGGATGACGACAAAATTCCACGGCTGCATGAGCCCCACCGAGGGGGCCTGGTGCGCCGCTTCCAGCAACCGCCGCATGACGGCATCTGAAACCGCCTGGGGCAGGAACTGGTCGCGCACGTCGCGGCGTGTGCGGATGGCCTTGTAGACGGCGGCGCGTTCGTCAGCGGAAAAGGCTTCGGCATCGCCGAGATCGGCGCAAAGAGCATCGGTCATTGTTCAATCCCCAACAACGGACCATGACGCCCTCACCACCGTCCGCGCGGCATCGGGCTATGGATCGTCCGGCCGGTCTTCTGACTGGGGATCGTCTCGGGCTGCGCGCCTTCCCGGTTGCCCGGTGGCCGTTGCGCCGTCCAATTCCCCCTAACAGCGTTGGGCACGTTCCGGACTTTCACCGGATTCCCGATTATCCCGCCAAGCAGCGGGCACCGGACGATCGGCCATTAGGATCATGTTTGCGAACCCGCATCAAGCCCGTCGTCACGAGAGATTGGCGCGACCGCTCTTAGAGTCCGTTTGAAAATGTGTTCAATGGCTGATCCTTCGCAGCAGCAG
>CAZMSA010000025.1:0-27210 GCA_964568825.1 uncultured Rhizobiaceae bacterium
CCGAGCCCAAATGGGTGGTGGCGGTGGGCGACTGCGCCCATGATTGCGGCGTCTTCGCCGGCAGCTATGCTGTCGCCGGGCCGGTCTCGTCGGTGATCCCGGTGGATGTGACGGTGAAGGGCTGCCCGCCGCCGCCGCTTGAGATCCTCAAAGGGCTGATCAGCCTGTTCGAAGCAATCGAAGCCTAATCGAGCGGGGCGTTCAGTCGCGTGCCTTCGATAATGATGCCGCCGCGATTGCCGATCTCGATGGAGCCGTAACGGTCGCGGAAGCAATCGGGCAGGGGGCGGTCGCCGGGTGGCGACAGCCACAGCCGCAACAGGTGCCGGCGCCTTTCCGGCTCCGCCCAGTCCACAAAGGCGGTGCGGTCGTGCAGCAGGGTGTGATTGTAGACGAACTGCATGTCGCCGGGGCGAAGGCGCATCGAGAGATTGAGGCGAGGATCGTTGGCCAGTTCATCGAAAAGATCGAGCGCCTCCAGATGCGCCGGCGTGAGGCGCATGGCATCGGGGAAGCGCTGGGCGCTTTCGATATATTGCCGCTGGTAGATGCCGGTGAGATGGCCGGCAAACCAGTTGAGCACCGGGATGCGGTAATAGGGCTTTTGCCCCGCCGCCACCTCGCCGCGCCGATCGGTGGCGACGGGATCGAACAGGAGGCGCACGAGGTCGGGCCGCCGGCGCTGCATCTCGTTGTAGATGGTGATGGTGCTGACGAGCAGTGAATCGCCGCCCTGTTTGGCGTTCTCAAGGCACAGCAGGCCAACCACATCGGCGGAGTCGGTGTGGAACGTCTGGCGCTCGGCGGTGAGGTAGATGCGGGTGTTGGGGTCGCGGGCATCGGCGCCGGTATTGCGCACGTGCCCGAGGATATGGCCTTTTGCATTTTGCGAGCGTGCCGAGCCCAGATGCGCGCCGATGCCGCAAAAGATCGTGGCCGCCATGGCTTGCGTGTAGCGCTCGACCGGCAGGCCGCGCATGAGTTCGAACCCGATGCCGTCGATCAGCTTTTCCCGCAGCGCCGCAAGGTGCGCCGCAAAGTGCGGCAGTGGAAAGTCGGCCGCCGTCAGCGCCCCGATATCCTGCGAGCGGGCGAGACAGGCGGTCGCGGCGGCTTCCAGTTCGGCGATGTCTCGATCGTCAAGCTGCACCATCCAGCGTTCGGGGTGCCGCACCATCTCCTCGCCCACCCAGGCGGCAGGTTCGTCGATATGTTCAGGTGGCAGGTCGGGAGCCGGGTTGCTCATCAGGCCTCGATTATATGCCTTTCGCGGCGGAATGGCACACCGTCGGGATCGGCCGGGCTCTCCAGTTCGCGCACATAGCGATGGCCCTGGTAGACGGCCGCCGCGATGAGGCCGGGACCATAGCAATCCCCGATGCGCCGCAGCGACTTGATGCCTGCCGCGGCCAAGTCCGGATGATCCTTCAACGCCCGCCACAGCCCGTCCTCGGGCAATCGTGCCGTCACCGAAATCACCCCGGCGCAGGCGATGCGGCGATCCGAGCGGTCAAGGTCATCGCGCAGCACCACCTCGGCCTTGCCGACGCTCGACAGCGTGTGGCGGACCAGCATCCTGATCGCGGCCGCGGCAAGGCGCGCCTCGATGGCTTCCTGTTCGAGGGTGTACTGGGTCCATTGGGCAATGAGCGTCTCCGGTGTCACCAGCCACACCTCACGGCCCTCCGCTGCCATCAGCTCGGCAAGGACGCTGGCCATGTAGTAGCCGTCGTCGTCGAAGATCACCACCGGCCCGTCGGGCGGGCGGCGGCCGTCCATGATGTCGTCGGGCGTGAACAGACCCACCCCCTCGGCAAGCGGCACCGGCTGCCGCAGGGTGTAGCCGATGCCGTCGCGGCGCCAACGGGCACCGGTCGCCAGCGCCACGTGTTCGGCGCCGAATTCAAGCACATGTTGGGCCTCCAGGCGGCTGGCCGGATAGACCTCCACATTCGCCATCTGCGCGATCTGCCCGGTGCGGTAATCGCGCACCCGCGCCCAGGCAGCCAGCCCCGGCAAGCGGCTTTCGCGGCTGACCCGCCCGCCGAGCGTATCGGTCGCCTCGGCCAGCGTCACGCGATGCCCGGCCAGGCCGGCGGCGCGTGCCGCCTCGAGGCCCGCCGGTCCGGCGCCGACGATCAGCACATGGGTTTTCGCATCGGCCGTCGGCACCCGCTCGGGATGCCAGCCCTTGCGCCATTCCTCCCCGAAGGTGGGGTTCTGGGTGCAGCGCGAGGGTGCCGAGTTGTTGTTCCAGGCCACGCAAATATTACACCCGATGCATTCGCGGATGTCGTCGCCACGCCCTTCGGCAATCTTCTTCGGCAGGAACGGGTCGGCAATCGAGGGCCGCGCCGCCCCGATCATGTCGGTCACGCCGCGCCGGATGGCCGAAACCATGGCATCGGGCGAGGTATAGCGCCCGACGATGGCGACAGGCTTTGTCGTCACCTTCTTCACAAAGGCGACGTAATCCTCCTGGTAGCCTTCCGGCGCAAACCGCGAGGTCTTGGAATCGTTCGCCCAGTCGGAAACGTTGACGTCCCAGAGATCGGGCAATTCCGCCAGCATCTCCACCGCCTCGCGGCCCTCGTGCTGCCATTCGAGACCGTCGGCCCCCATCATTTCGTCCACCGCGAAGCGCACGATCACCCCCATGGAGGCCCCCACGGCTTCCTTGGTCTCTTCGATCAGCTCGCGAAACAGGCGCAGGCGGTTTTCGAGGCTGCCGCCGTATTCATCGCCGCGGTCGTTGTGGCGGCGCGCAAGGAAGTGGCTCGGCATGGTGCCGTTGTGGCCGGCATAGACGATGACCACGTCAAACCCCATGGCGCGGGCCCTGAGAGCCGCCTTGCGGTGCCAGCGGCGATAGGCACGGATGTCCGAAAGGTCCATGGCGCGGGCCTGGATGGGATGGCGCAACCAGGTGACGGGACGGTGGGCGGGGCCGATCGGCACCTCGCGGCTGTAGAGGTTGCCGCTGTCCTGGCCGTTGTGCACCAGTTCAAGCCCGGCAAGGCTGCCGTGCCCGTGCACCGCCTCGGCCATGCGGGCGAGATAGGTTTCATCGCCCTCGTCCCACAGGTTGGTCTCGGTGAAGGGCTGGACATCGCCGGTCACGTGGAAGTCACACTGCTCGGTGCACACGACACCCCATCCGCCTTCCGCCTTCATGCCGCGCATGGCGATCATGGCATTGGGAAACATCCGCCCCATGCCGTTGCAGTGAGGCGCCTGGTAGAAGCGGTTGGGGGCGGTCACCGGCCCGATGGCAAGGGGCTGGAACAGGAGGTCATAGCGGGCATCGCGCATGTGGGGCGCCGTCCTTTGCTTGTCGTCGCTGGGGCAGGGACGGCCGGCCGGCGCGCCCGGCGCCATATTGGCCCACCCCATTGGCGCTGGCAAGCCGCACTCGGCTGCGACGTTCAGACCCACACCGCTACGCCATGCCAAGGCTGGCCGACGCCACTGCCCACGGTTGAATTCGCCTATTTTGCAGCGTCGGAATGCATGATATTTTCACTCGTTGCCGTCACGGGAGGCTGGGCTGATGGCGGGCGCGGACACGACGGCCAGATCATGGCTCATCTTTCGGTTGCTGGCGGCATTTCTGACATTGCAGTTCCTGTGGAATTTGCTGGTGCCGGGCGGCGCATGGCCGCTGTCGCCGGTCCACTACATGAACATGGCGTTCGATCTTGGCATGTTGATCGGGCTCATCGGCGTGCGTTCGCGGCTTGCAGCAGCCTACGCGGACAACAGCGGGCGCCTGAACATGATGTACCTCTTGTTCGTGGTGGGTGTGATCGCCGGCGTCGGGCTGCTAGGCATACGCTTTACCAGCGACGCTGCCTGGTACACCGGCCACTTGCGCAATTAGGAGCGGTCACGCCTGGCCCAAGCGTGGCTGACCCCTTGGTGGGGAAAGCCGCCCAGGCCCCTGCGACTGCGTGAGGCGATGACGACTCACCACACAACAAAGGCTTGCTAGCCAGATCAGCGGGCCGGGGGCCACCCCGATGCTCACCCGGGGGGCGATGGTGTACACATTTGGTGTACATTTTCGCGCCTCGCAGGTCTGCATCACCACTATTCGATGATCGTAATGTGCTGATTATTCAGGATTTTCAGTGGGCGATGAGAAGCTGGCTGGGGGACTAGGATTCGAACCTAGACTGGCGGAGTCAGAGTCCGCTGTCCTACCGTTAGACGATCCCCCATCAGGGGTGCCAAGCTTGCGGGGGCGGTGATATACGCTGGCGTGGCATGCCGTCAAGCCTTGCGTCCGGGCCTGCAAGCCTCAGCTTGCGCGCGGCGGGTGCACCGCGATGCAGGTGCAAGGCGCTGTCTGGCACACCTCTTGCGAGACGCTGCCCAGGGTGACGGCCTCGATCTGCCTGAGGCCGCGCATGCCGAGCACGATGGTGTCGATGCCTTGTTGCTTTGCCGCTGCGACGATCGCCGGAGCGGCCGCGCTATCGATGATGGCGAGCGCCTCGGCGGCGATCCCGCGCGCCCGGGCCCGCGCGTCGGCCCGCTTCAGCACATGCGTTCCGACCGTGCGCAACAGTTCATCCGGCACCGGCCGGTCGGGAGCCTCGGGGTGGGCGAGGATGTCGCTGGCCAGCCGAGTCATTGGCGGCGCTGCGGCGAGGCGGTCAAGCGCGGCCGTCACCTCGGCCCCGGCTTGCGGCAGGTCGGGAAGGCGCAGCAAATCGAGAGGATCCTTGTCGCGCAACAGCACATGCAAGAGCTTGATGCTGCCACCGTGCTTTTCGGCCAAGTCCAGGGCGACGTCGAGGGCGGCATCGGCGGTTGTCGATCCGTCGGTGGGAACGAGTATGGTTTTCATGGATATTCCGCGCTCTCTCTGCCTGCCGTACACCGGCGCCACCAAGGCGCCGCGGCGGCTAGTTGCACGGCGCAGTCTACTGGCGCAAACGCTCATTTATCGTGACATAGGTCAAGTGCGGCCGGGGAGTGGGCCGGGAGGCGATTTTGCGCCCTTGTGCGCTGCACCGCGCCGGTGTTAAAGACAGCCGCCAACCCGGGCACGCTTGCGGATTCGCCTTGTCCCGGCATCCGGTCGGTTGCGCCCCTAATTCTGGAACCCTTAATCGGAGGTTGGCCCATGCCCGCATCGCCTTCTGCGGACCTTACCGAATACCTGACCTTCGACGACGTGCTGCTGAAGCCCGCGGCCTCCTCGGTGCTACCCGGCGAGGCCGATACCCGCACCCGTCTCACCCGTGAAATCGAACTGGTCATGCCGATCATTTCCGCGGCCATGGACACCGTCACCGAAGCGGGCCTGGCCATCGCCATGGCGCAAGCCGGCGGCCTCGGCGTCATCCACCGTAACCTCTCACCCGAGGCCCAGGCCGACGAGGTGAGGAAGGTCAAGCGCTTTGAATCCGGCATGGTGGTGAACCCCATCACCATTTCGCCCGATGCCACCCTTGGCGATGTGCTGGCGCTGAAGGACCAGCACCGCATATCCGGCATTCCGGTGGTGGAGAAATCCGGCCGCCTGGTCGGCATCGTCACCAACCGCGACGTGCGCTTTGCCACCGACCCGAACCAGAAGGTGGCCGACCTGATGACCAAGGACAACCTGGTCACGGTGGGCGAGGGCGTCGACCGCGACGAGGCCCGCCGCCTGCTGCACCGCCACCGCATCGAAAAGCTGATCGTGGTGGATGGCGATTATCACTGCATCGGCCTGATCACCGTCACCGACATGGAAAAGGCGGCCCTGCATCCCCACGCCACCAAGGATGCGCAAGGCAGGCTCAGGGCGGCGGCTGCCACCGGCACCGGCCCGGAAGGCTTTGCCCGCGCCGAAGCGCTGATCGCCGCCGGTGTCGATGCGGTCATCGTCGATACCGCTCACGGCCATTCCAGTCGCGTTCTGGACCAGGTGCGCCACATCAAGCGGCTCTCCAACGCGGTGCAGGTGATCGCCGGCAACGTGGCAACCGCTGAGGCCACGCTGGCCCTCATCGAGGCTGGTGCCGATGCGGTGAAGGTGGGCATCGGACCAGGGTCCATCTGCACCACGCGCATCGTCGCCGGCGTCGGGGTGCCGCAGTTGACCGCCATCATGAACTGTGCCGCGGCCGCGGCGTCGAAGGATACCCCGATCATCGCCGACGGCGGCATCAAGTTTTCCGGCGATCTGGCCAAGGCGCTGGCCGCCGGCGCCAATGTCGCGATGATCGGATCGCTGCTGGCCGGCACCGACGAAAGCCCGGGCGAGGTCTATCTCTACCAGGGACGCAGCTACAAGTCGTATCGCGGCATGGGCTCGGTGGGCGCCATGGCCCGCGGTTCCGCCGACCGTTATTTCCAGCAGGAAGTGAGAGACGCACTGAAACTGGTGCCCGAGGGCATCGAGGGCCAGGTCGCCTACAAGGGTCCGGTGTCGGGCGTGCTGCACCAGTTGGTCGGTGGCCTGCGCGCCGCCATGGGTTATACGGGTGCGGCAAGCCTCACCGACTTCCGCCAGCGCGCCCAGTTCATCCGCATCTCCGGCGCGGGCCTGCGCGAAAGTCATGTGCATGACGTTCAGATCACTCGAGAATCCCCCAATTATGGAAGGCAGGGCTGACCCATGACTCCCCAAATGTGGCTTTTGCCGGTCTTTGCCCACGTCCTGCTGGTGTTTGCCCTGTTGGGGCTTACCGGCAGCCGTCGCCGCGCCGCCATCCTGCGCGGCGAGGTGAAGCTGAAAGATATCGCGCTCGATAATTCCGCCTGGCCGGAACCCTTGCGCAAGCTCGCCAACTCCTACGACAACCAGTTCCAGTTGCCGGTGCTGTTCTACGCCGTGATGCCGCTTTATCTCATCACCGACATGCAGGACTCGCGCGCCGTGGTGCTGGCCTGGGCCTTCGTCGTCACCCGTTATGTGCATTCCTGGATCCATGCCACCACCAACTACGTGCCGCACCGCTTCCTGGCCTTCGCGGCCGGTGTGACCATCTTGCTGGGCCTGTGGGGCTGGCTGTTCGTACGCCTCTACGTGACCGGCTGATCACATGCGCATGGGAGGCCGGCTTTCAGCCGCCATCGAGGTCCTGGACGAGATCGCCGAGCGTCACCGCCCCGCCAGCCAGGCGCTGGCCGACTGGGGACGCGCCCACCGTTTCGCCGGCGGTGGCGATCGCGCCGCCATTGGCAATCTGGTCTTCGATGCCTTGCGACGCCACAACTCGCTCGCCCACCGCATGAAAAGCGATACCTCGCGTGCCCTGGTGCTGGGCGTTGCCCGCTGGGTATGGGATTTATCGATCGATCAGATATCCACGGCTTGCGGCGAAGAACATGGCCCGGCGGACCTGAGCGACGACGAGCGAAGCCACCTCGCTTGTGCCGCCGACGAAGCGGCGCCCGACTGGGTGAAGGGCGACTATCCCGAGTGGCTGGCGCCCAGCTTCACCCGGGCCTTCGGCGCCCGCGCGGCGGAAGAGGGCGCCGCGCTCGCGGTCAGGGCACCGGTCGATTTGCGCATCAACACGCTGAAAGGAACGCGCGGCAAGGTGCTTGCCTCGTTGAAGAAATTCGGCGTCGAGGCGGGGCCGCTGTCGCCTCTGGCGGTACGCATCCCGGCCCCCGCCGGCGATGGCCGCACCCCCAATGTCGAGGCCGAGCCCGCCCATGCCCGCGGCTGGTTCGAGGTGCAGGACGCCGCATCGCAAGTGGCCGCCCGGATGACGGCGGTAAAACCCGGCATGCAGGTCGCCGACATTTGCGCCGGGGCCGGCGGCAAGACCCTCGCCATGGCCGCGATGATGGAGGGAAAGGGCCAGATCCACGCCCATGACGCCGACCGCCATCGCCTCAAGCCCATCATCGACCGCATCAGGCGGGCAGGGGCCCACAACGTGCAGGTGATCCCCGCTGACGAGCCCGAACGGCTGGAGACGCTTTTGGGCCGCATGGACGTGGTGCTGGTCGATGCGCCGTGTTCGGGGTCCGGTTCGTGGCGCCGCAAGCCCGATGCCAAATGGCGCCTGACACCCAAGACGCTGGAAGCGCGCATTGCCGATCAGGCTGCTGTCCTCAACAGCGCCGTGCCGCTGGTCAAGCCCGGCGGGCGGATCGTCTATGTCACCTGCTCGGTCTTGCCGGAGGAAAATGGCGACCAGATTGCCGCCTTCCTTGCCGCGCACGGTGATTTCCGCCTCTTGCCCTATGGCGATGTGTGGCGCAAGGCGCTCGACACCGAGCCGCCCGCTTCGGCCGACGGCAATGTTCAGACCTTGCTGCTGACGCCCTTGAGCCACGGCGGCGATGGCTTTTTCATCGCGGTCATGGAGCGGACCGTGACTTGAGCGCGATGAGCGGTGCCTTCATACCTTGCGGACTCAAGGCATTTCCGTTACCTGCTCGCCATGACAGAGCACATCCTCATCATCGACTTCGGTTCGCAGGTCACCCAGCTCATTGCCCGGCGGGTGCGCGAGGCCGGCGTCTATTCGGAAATCGTTCCCTACCAGTTGGCCGACAAGGCGCTTTCGCGCGACGGCCTGAAGGGCATCATCTTATCCGGCGGTCCGGCAAGCGTGCTGGAGGGCGAAAGCCCGCGGGCGCCTGACCGGGCCTTCAAGCTGGGCCTGCCGGTGCTCGGCATCTGCTATGGCGAACAGGCGATATGCACCCAGCTCGGCGGCAAGGTCGAGGCCTCCGATCACCGCGAATTCGGCCGCGCCTTCCTCAAGGTGGCCTCGCATTGCAGCTTGTTCGACGGGGTCTGGAGCGAGGGCGAGAGCCATCAGGTGTGGATGAGCCACGGCGACCGGGTGACCGCCATCCCGCCGGGCTTTCGCGTTGTTGGCACCTCGAATGGCGCCCCGTTCGCCGCCATCTGCGACGAGCACCGCCAGATCTACGGCCTGCAGTTCCATCCCGAGGTGGTCCACACGCCCGACGGCGCCCGGCTCTACAAGAATTTCGTCATCGAGATCTGCGGCTGTCGCGGCGACTGGTCGATGGCCTCGTTCCGCGAGCATGCCATCCACGAGATCAAGAAGAAGGTCGGCTTCGAGAGTGTCATCTGCGGCCTGTCGGGCGGCGTCGACAGCGCCGTGACGGCGGTGCTCATCCATGATGCCATCGGCACCCAGCTCACCTGCATCTTCGTCGACCACGGCCTGATGCGCGCCGGCGAGGCCGAAGACGTGGTGCGGCTGTTTCGCGATGCCTACAACATCCCGCTCATCCACGTGGATGCCGCAGACCTGTTCATCGGCCAACTGGAAGGCGTTGCCGACCCGGAAGCCAAGCGCAAGACCATCGGGCGCCTGTTCATCGAGGTGTTCGAGGCCGAGGCCAAGAAGATCGGCGGCGCCGCCTTCCTGGCGCAAGGCACGCTCTACCCGGACGTGATCGAGAGCGTTTCCTTCGCCGGCGGCCCTTCGGTGACTATCAAGTCGCACCACAATGTCGGGGGTCTGCCCGAGCGCATGAACATGAAGCTCATCGAGCCGTTGCGCGAACTGTTCAAGGACGAGGTGAGGGTGCTGGGGCGCGAACTGGGGCTGCCGGAGCATTTCGTCGCCCGCCACCCGTTCCCCGGTCCCGGCCTTGCCATCCGCATCCCCGGCGCCATCAGCCGCGACAAGCTGGAGACCCTCAGGAAGGCCGATGTGGTGTTCCTCGACGAGATCAAAAAGGCCGGCCTCTACGATGCCATCTGGCAAGCCTTTGCGGTGTTGTTGCCGGTGCAGACGGTGGGCGTCATGGGCGACGGGCGCACCTACGATTTCGTCTGCGCCCTGCGTGCCGTCACCTCGACCGACGGCATGACGGCGGACTATTACCACTTCGACCACGAGTTCCTCGCCCGCACCGCCACCCGCATCATCAACGAAGTGAAGGGCATCAACCGGGTGGTCTACGACATTACGTCAAAGCCGCCGGGGACGATCGAGTGGGAGTAGGGCGGGTCCGGGTTGCGCTCACGCCTTGTAGGCCCCATCGACCGGCACCGACAGTTCCCTGTCGGCTCTGGCGATGTCGGCCGTCACGGCGGCAAAGGCCGGGCGCGCCTTTAGGTCACGATACCAGGCCGACAGGCTCTGATGCGCGGCAAGGCCCGGCCCGCCAAGCCGCTGCGCATAGAAGATGATCATGAAGCAGGCAATGTCGGCAACGCTCAGGTCGCCGCACAAATAGCGCCCGCCAGCCAGCAGGCGGTCGAGGTCTGCAAACTGTTCCGTCAGCGCGACCTCCGCCCGTCCGGCCTTTTCCTCCCAATCGGCCCACAAGGCCGCATCCGCGGGGTGCGGGCCGGTGCGATGCATCAGCGCCCGCAAGGGAACCAGCATCACCTCGTCGGCATAAAGTTCTAGTTGCCGGCAGCACGCCCGCTCGTCCGGTGCGCGCGGATAGAGCGCAACCTGCGGATAGGCATCCTCCAAGTATTCGAGGATGACGGTCGAATCATAAAGGCGCAAGTCCCGATCGATCAGCACCGGCACCTGGCCCTTGGGATTGATGGCAAGGACGTCGGGGTGCTTGGGCGCGTAGCCTTTGCTCTGGCTGAACGGCACCAGCACGCGCTCGAAGTCCAAACCCTTTTCGCCCAGTGCGAGCTCCACCTTCTTGCCGAACAGGCTCAACGGTGCCGAATAGAGTTTCAGCATGGCGCCAACGGGCTCCCTTGTACGTGTTTCCCGCTGTCGAGGGTGACGATGCCCTGACCAGCCCGGCTGCATTGTCGCATACGCCGCTGTCAGCCCGTGTCAGCAGCGATCCATGCCGGGAAAGGCCTAGCCAGCCAGTGAGGTCAACGTGCCGCATTAAACAAGCACTGCAAGTCGTGCTATGAAAAAATAGCGACTGCGTGCTCTTATGCGAGCTAAGACAATGCCAGCGAGACGAGCGGTTGGCCTCATCCTCTTGAGGGGGCTGAGGCTTCTGGGTGCGTGCTTTGTCCTCATTGCTTTGCAGTCCGGGATTACGGCGGCGCAGCAGTCCGATTTACCTGCACTGAACACGGTGACCACTGAAAACAGCTGCCCGCAGGCGCGGGAGTCGTGCTGCTGTTGCGGCACTTGCGAGACCGCGCGCCCGAGTTGTCCGACGGGGTATTCGCTCTACGACGACTATTGCCTGCCGTCTTGCCCTGAAGGCTTTATACGCTATCCCGGCGAGCCCGGCGTGTGCTTGCCGCCTTATCGCTTTGGCTGTCCGGATGGCTTTGAGCCCGTGCCGCTGCCGTCATGTCCGGCTGGTTACCACCGCAACCTGCGTCACGCCGGTCGCTGCGTGGCCGATCCGCAAGTCCCGGCGCAGTGCCCGCCGGGCCTCAATTATTCGCTTCTGAGCGGGCAATGCAGCGTCGAATGCCCGCGCGGGACCTATGTGGGCAGCGATGGCCTGTGCCACAGCTATTATCAGCACGAATGCCCGCAAGGGTACCGGCGCAACCCGGGAACCGGCGCCTGCATGCCGCCCGGCGAGTGGCCACCGACCTATCATTTCGTGTGCCTGCCGGTCTGTCCGCAAGGCCTGATCCGCGATCCGTTCGAGCCCACACGTTGCGTGCCGCCGCGCCATGGCTGTCCGCAAGGCTACGAGAACGTGCACGGCCTGTGCATTCCGGTCTGCGAACGCGGATCGAGGCGCGATTCTTATGGCTATTGCGTGCCGCCTGAATGTCCCCCCGGCACTTACGCCGATCTCAGGGGCCGCTGTCTGCCGGTGGGTTGCCCGGAGGGCACCATCCTCAATGAGCGCTCCGGTGCTTGCGAACCACCGCCACCGCCGCAGGAAAAGTGCAAGCCGGGGTTCGTCTACAACCGTGAGCTCGGGGCCTGCGAGCCCGAGCGGCCGCGCCCGAAACCCTGCCCGGAGGGTTACATACGCCTCGAATCCGGCAAATGCGTGCGCCCGGGAACAACAGTGCCGCTGCGGCCCGTGTGTCCGTCGGGTGAGGTGTACAACCAGCAAACCAACAGGTGCATGCCGATCCTGCGGGTGCCGCGCGCCTGCCCGACGGGTATGATCTACGATGCGCGGCTGAGGCGTTGCGTCGTCGTCAGGCTTCCCCCGATCAACCGTTTGGCGCCGCCGCCACGGATCAAGCAGCTTGCGCCCTTGCCGAGGATCAAGCCTCAGGTTCTCAGGCCACGCGGTTGCCCGAGCGGCACGTTTCTGGACAAGAACGGCAGGTGCAGGAAGCTCCGGTGATCCCGGGCGGGGCATCGGCGGCTGCCGGCTCTGTCCAGGGTCTCCCCGTCATTGTGTCGCGGCGTCGAGCTTGTCCTGCGTGCGGGTTTCGAAGTCGCTGGCATCGTGACGTTCGCGCAGCTGCTTGGCGGGGTCGCCGGAGGTGCGGTTCACGATGCGGCCGCGATTGACGGCCGGCCGCTCCAGCACCAGATCGGCCCAGCGCTGGACGTTCTTGTAGTCCTGCACGCTCAAGAATTCGCCGGCACCGTAATTCCAGCCCTTCACGAGCCCGCCATACCACGGGAAGCTGGCGATGTCGGCGATCGTGTAGGTATCGCCCGCGATATACGTGGTCTCCGCCAGCCGCCGGTCGAGCACGTCGAGCTGGCGCTTGACCTCCATGGCATAGCGATCGATCGCATATTCGATCTTCATGGGCGCGTAGGCATAGAAATGGCCGAAGCCGCCGCCGAGAAAGGGCGCGCTGCCCATCTGCCAGAACAGCCATGACAGGCATTCCGCGCGCGCCGGCATCGTAGTCGGCAGGAGCGCGCCGAACTTTTCCGCCAGATAGAGCAGGATGGCGCCCGATTCGAACACCCGGACCGGCGTGTCGCCGCTGCGGTCCATGAGCGCCGGGATCTTGGAGTTCGGGTTCGCCGCGACAAAGCCGCTGCCGAACTGCTCGCCCTCGCCGATCCTGATCAGCCATGCATCGTATTCGGCGCCCTTGTGCCCCATCGCCAGCAGCTCCTCCAGCATGATGGTGACCTTTTGGCCGTTCGGCGTGCCGAGCGAGTAGAGCTGCAGGGGATGACGGCCGACCGGCAGCACCTTGTCGTGCGTCGGCCCGGCGATCGGGCGGTTGATGTTGGCAAACTGCCCACCATTGGGCTTGTCCCAGACCCAGACCTTGGGTGGTGCGTATTCAGGTTTGTCGTTCATCTTCAACCTCCGTGAGCTTGCATATCGACCCGGGCCAACGTGTTGGCAAGGCCTGTTGCTCCCTTAATGAGCGCGATCCTTGCCGGGTTGGGGGTCGACAGCGCGGCCAGCGCCCGCCAATGGTGCCGCTGCGGCCGTCTCGATGCTCGCGCGGCACTAAAGCCATTCCCCGCGCCCGCAATTGCCAAGACCGGTCCTGAAGTTTATCCAGTACCTGAAGGCTCGCCCCCAACCGATTCATCGGACTCAAGGAAATCGCCCCATGAACACCCTCATCCTTGGCATGGTCATCTTCTACGGCGCCCATGCCCTGCCGCTCGTCGGGCTCAGCGCGCCGCTCAAGAAAATGCTCGGCGAAAAGCCCTACAAGGGCCTGTTCGCGCTCATATCCATCGTCGGCCTCGGCATCATGATCTGGGGTTTCATCATGACCCGCTCCGGGCCCGATGCGGCGCGCATCGTCTATAATCCGCCCGCCTGGAGCCACCACGTCACCATGCTTTTCGTGTTCCTCGCCTTCATCTGCTTCGGCATCCTCGCCCACAAGGGCCGGCTGAAGGTGTGGCTGCGCAACCCCATGTCCATCGGCGTGGCGCTGTGGGCGACGGGTCATCTGTTTTCCAACGGGAATTTGGGCGAGGTGCTGTTTTTCGGCGGCTTTCTGGTGTTGTCGCTGCTCGACATCGCGATGCAGACGGCGCGTGGCTACAAGCCGGCCTTCACGCCCAAGCCGCTGCATGACATCATCGCCCCGCTGGCCGGCATCTTGATGTATGCGGTGGCCCTGTTTCTCCACCCCTACATCATCGGCGTGAGCGTCTATTGATGCTTTTCCTGCTCGCCCTTTGCGTGGCGCTGTTCGCCGCCGTCCACCTGTTGCCGACCGCGCCGGCACTCAAGGCAAGGCTGGCCGCGGCCTGCGGGCGCGCCTGGGGGCCGCTTTACGGCGCGGCAGCCTCACTGGGCCTCATCGCCATCATCCTGGCCTATCGCGCCAGCCCCTTGGTCGCCGTCTACGATCCGCCTTCCTGGGGCCGCTGGGTCACGGTGCCGGCCATGGCGGTGGCCTTCATGCTGTTCGGCATCTTCCTGTTTCGCGGCCGCGCCCGGCTGGCCTTGCGCTATCCCTTTGCCCTGGCGGTCATGGTGTGGGGAACAGCGCACCTGTTCGTCAATGGCGATGCCGCGGGCCTCATCCTGTTTGCCGGCATGGCGCTTTACGGCCTGGCGCATTTCGTCCTCGGCTGGGCAAGCGGCATCCGCCCCGAAGGCGCACCGCGCGCCGGCCACGACCTCATGGGGCCGCTGGCGGGGCTTGCCCTGTTTGCGATCATGGTCCAGCTTCACGGCGCCATCATCGGCGTGCCGGTGATGCCCCTTTCGTAACGTTCCTTTTCTGACAGGAGGCGCTTTTATGTCCGTGCAGAAGGCTTCGCGCCGCATCACCGCCCCCGACATCGCCGCCCGCAAAGGGGGCGAACCCATCGTGTCGCTCACCGCCTACCACGCCCACACCGCGGCCATCGCCGATGAGATCGTCGATTTCCTCCTGGTGGGCGACAGCCTCGGCATGGTCATGCACGGCTTCGAGACGACGCTGCCGGTGCCGCTGGATCTGATGATCATGCATGGGCGCGCCGTGGTGCGCGGCTCGAAGCGGGCGCTGGTGGTGGTCGATATGCCGTTCGGCTCCTACGAGGAAAGCCCGTCGGTCGCCTTCCGCAACGCCGCCGTCGTCATCAAGGAAACCGGCTGCGGGGCGATCAAGCTGGAAGGCGGGTCGCGCATGGCCGAGACGATCGGTTTCCTGAGCCAGCGCGGCATCCCCGTCATGGCCCATATCGGCCTGACCCCCCAGTCGATCAACGTGCTCGGCGGATTCAAGACGCAAGGCCGCCAGCGCGACCAATGGGCCGCCATCGAGGCCGATGCCCGCGCTGTCGCCGACGCCGGCGCCTTTTGCGTGGTGCTGGAGGCCATGGCCGAACCGCTGGCGGCGCGCATTACCGCCAGCATCGACATCCCCACCATCGGCATCGGCGCCTCGGCGGCCTGCGACGGCCAGATCCTGGTCATGGAAGACATGCTCGGCCTGTCGCCGCGGGTGCCGAAGTTCGTCAAGCAGTTCGGCGAGGTCGGTAAGAGCATCGAGAACGCCATCCGCGCCTACGCCGAAGAGGTGCGCGCCCGCAACTTCCCGGCGCCGCAACATACCTACGAGGTGAAGGACTAGGGCCACATCGCGTTCACCGCTCTCTGGCTATCGATGCCACCTTGTGGCAGCCTTGCTGACCGGTGAAACTTCCAGGACGTAGAGAGTTCAGACGGTGAAACTGTCTCATGTCGTGCTTTTGATGCTCGCTGCGCTGCTCCTGGCGGCGCCGGCGTCGGCGGACAAGCGGGTGGCCCTGGTCATCGGCGATTCGAACTATGCAAACGCCGGTACCTTGAAGAACCCGGCCAACGATGCCCGCGACATTGCCACCCGGCTCGGCAGCCTCGGCTTCAAGGTCATCCTCGGCATCGACCAGACCGCGAACCAGTTCACCGACCGCATGGCCGAATTCGCCGCCGCCGCCGACCATGCCGACGTGGCGCTGTTTTATTTCGCCGGCCACGGTCTGCAGTTCCAGAACACCAACTTCCTGGTGCCGGTGGATGCCCGCATCGACAACCAGTTCCAGGTGCGCCAGCAGACGATCCCCCTCGACAGCGTCATCCAGTTGATGGAGGCGCGGGCCGAAAAGTCCCTGGTCTTCCTCGATGCCTGCCGCGACAACCCGTTCGCCGAACGGCTGAAATCGAGCAACCGCTCCATCAGCCGCGGCCTGGCCAGGGTGGATATGCGCGCCCCGGAGACCCTGATCGCCTATGCCGCCGCCCCCGGCACGGTCGCCGCCGACGGCACTGGCCGCAACAGCCCGTTCGCTGCCGCGATGCTGAAATACATGTCCGAGCCGGGCGTCGAGATCGAGGTGATGCTGAAACGCGTCACCGCCTCGGTCCTTGAGGCCACCCATGATCAGCAGCGGCCCGAACGCCTGTCGCGCCTGACCTCGGAATTCTATTTCGACCCGCTCCCACGGGGCAAGCCGGCACCGGTGGTGAACCCTGCGCCGATTGTCCAGCCGGCGCCCCAGGCCAACCGTCTGGCACTGGCCGCCCAGATCTGGGAGGACGTCAAGACGTCTTCCAGCCCGCAGGTCCTCAACAGCTTCATCTCGACCTTTCCCGACACGGTCTTTGCCGCGCTGGCCCGCGAAAGGCTGGCTGCTCTGGAAAAGCCGTCGTATCCCGCTACCTGTGCCGCCGTGCGTGATGCCGCACCCGGCGAAGCACGCGACGGTGAGGCAACGCTGTTTGTCGGCGGCGATGCCCAAAAACCCTACAAGGTCTGGTGTGCCGGCATGGCAAGCGGCAAGCCGCTGGAATATCTCATTCTGGGGCCCGGCGCCGAGCACGGCAATTTTTCGACCGTGGTGCATGGCGGCGCCTATGAAGGCGCGGGCGGCAAGGACATGATTGCCCGTTTCTCGCGCGTCCGCATCGACCCCAAGCGCCTGGCGATCCTTCCGGGTGATCTCAGCTTTGCCCAGGTCGACGGCAAGATCGACCAGACCTGTTGCTCTAACGGCGGCGTGCCGACCGGTACGCGCCGGCCGATCTATGCCGCTTATGGTGTAGCCCTCGATTGTGACGGCCGTTCAGCGCAATACCGCGAGGCCACGGCCGGCATAGATCTCTCCGAAACGCCATTCCGGCTGGCAGCCGACATGAAGTGGCAGGCCCCCGGGTTCTACCCGCGGGCAACGCCGCCGGCGCGATGGAACATCACCAGCAACGGCCGCCGGGCCTCGATGGTGGCACGCAGCGGCTATTGCGCAAGTATCGAACCCGTCGGCGGCATCATCAAACTCGACTACGTGGGACATTGAGCGGCTTTGGCTTTATTGCCCCGTCCGCCTATCTATGGGCAAGGAGGTTGCCGGCATGAACATTTCCCAAGCCGCGGCGGGCAGTGGCCTGCCGCCCAAGACGATCCGTTATTATGAATCGATCGGCCTGCTGCAGCCGGCCCGTCGGTCCAACGGCTACCGTGCCTACGGCGAAGATGATGTCCAGCGTCTGCGCTTCGTGCAACGCGCCCGCTCGCTGGGTTTTTCGGTGGAGGATTGCCGCACGCTGCTGTCGCTCTACGGCAATGACGGTCGTGCCAGCGCGGAGGTCAAAAAGCTCGCCGTCCGCCATCTGGACGCCATTCGCGGCAAGATCGCCGAGCTGCGCAGTCTGGAGAAGACGCTGGGGGCGCTGGTCGAGGCTTGCCACGGCGACAACCTGCCTGATTGCCCGATCCTTGACGAACTGGCCGAGGAAGGGCACAAGCGGTAGTGCGGTTCAAGCATGGACCTGTCGCCTCGATCCGACAAATTGCCTTGATTTGAACACCGCGATAAATTAGGCGCGTCCGGCAGCAGTCTGGACAGGATCGGCGGGCCGTCCAGGCACAGCGGCAATCAGCGGAGATTTCAGGTGAGCGAAGAGTCGCTATTTCGCGAAGTTGACGAAGAAGTCCGTCGCGAACAGCTGGGCAAGATCTGGCAACGTTACAGGTATGTGTTCATCGGTGTGAGCATCGGTATCGTGCTGGCGGTTGCCGGCATCAAGGGCTGGCAATACTGGCAGCGGACGCAAGCCGAAAGAGCCGGCGCCAAATACTTCACCGCCGTCAGTCTCGAGGACTCGAAAAAGACCGACGCCGCCCTGTCCGCTTTCGAGTCGATCGCCAAGGGCGCGCATGGCGGCTACGCCATACTGGCCCGCTTCCGGGTGGCCGCCGCGCTGTCGGGCGAGGGCAAGCAGGCCGAGGCGGTCAAGGCCTATGACGCGCTGGCCGCGGATTCGAGCCTTGATCAGGCCCTGCGCGATGTGGCGCGGGTGCGCGCTGCCTACCTGCTCGTCAACAAGGCGAGCCCCTCGGCGCTTTCCAAACGCCTGAGCGGTCTCGATGCCGCCACCAACCCCTGGCGCGCCGACGTCAACGAGATCGTGGCCCTGGCCTCCTACCGCACTGGTGATTATGCCGATGCCGACCGTCGCATGAACGAGATCATGCTCGATCCGCATCTGTCAGCCGCGGCCCGCCAGCGCGCCCGCATCTTCCTGCAGGTCCTGCAACCGCTGATCGCCAAACCATCGGGGGCTCGGTAAACGGCCATGCTCGACCTCAATATCGCTCGACCCGGCCGCCACATGGTTCGCAGGCTTGTCGTCTGCCTGGTGCTCTCCGGCCTGCTCGGCGCCTGCGCGTCGGGGGAAAGGCTGATCGAGAAGTTCACGGGCAACAATAATCCGAAGTTCGCCGGCGTGCGCGAGGACGTACTCAAGCCCGGAGTGGCCGCCCGACCGAAGCTTGCCACGGCACCAGTGGTGGTACCGGCCGCCATTACCAACCAGAGCTGGGCGCAACCCGGCGGCGTGCCATCCAACGTCATGGAGAACCTGTCGCTCAACATCAGCCTCAAGCAGGTGTTCTCGGTCAATGCCGGGCAAGGCTCCGACAGCGATGGCCGCTTGACCTCCACGCCGATCGTCGTCGGCGGACGCATCTACGTGCTCGACAGCGTAGCCAAGGTGAGAGCCTTCTCCGCCGACAACGGCGCCCTTTTGTGGACCACCTCGCTGGTGCCCGCGGGACGTGACGGCGACGGCGCCTTTGGCGGCGGACTGGCCTCCGACGGCGCCCGCATCTATGCCACCACGGCGTTCGGCGAGGCGCTGGCCCTGGATGCCGGCAAGGGGACCATCATCTGGCGCAAGAGCTTCGACGGCCCGATACGCGGTGCTCCCACGGTCGCCGACGGTCGCATGTTCTTCGTCACCATCACCAATGAGGTCGATGCGGTCTCCACCGCCGACGGCTCGTCCCTGTGGCAGTATCAGGGAACCGGTGAAAGCGCCTCCATCCTCGAAAGCTCCAGCCCGGCGGTGGCGGGCAACGTCGTCATCATTCCGCATACCACCGGCGACATTGGCGCCTTCAACACCGCCGACGGACGCCTGTTGTGGTCCGAGGCGCTTGCGTCATCGGATCCCATCGCCGGCGCCGCCAACCTCAACGACGTTGCTGCCCGCCCGGTGATGGCCGATGGCGATGTCTATGCGGTGGCCCAGTCGGGCCGCCTGGCGGCGATTGTCGCCAAGACCGGGTCGCAGATCTGGGGCCAGGACATTTCCGGCAACCAGACACCCTGGGTGGCCGGGGACTACGTCTTCATGATCTCCGGGCGCAGGAACCTGGTGGCCGTAGAGCGCAAGACCGGCGGCGTCCGCTGGATCTCCGAGCTGCCCGGCAAGACCGTATGGTCCGGCCCGGTCATGGGCGGCGGCCGTCTGATCGTCGTCAGTGCCGAGGGAGCGCTTGCCAACATTTCGCCGCAGACCGGCAAGTTGATGAGTACCGTGGACCTCGGCACTGGCGTCTATATTGCCCCGGTCATCGCCAACGGCATGATTTATGTTCTGGCCGACGACGCAACGCTGATCGCATTGCGTTGAAGACCCGGTCCCGAGGGTCTCGCATAATGGCGAAGCTGGCTATTGTCGGTCGCCCCAATGTGGGCAAGTCGACGCTGTTCAACCGCCTCGCCGGGCGCCGCCTCGCCCTGGTCGATGACCGCCCCGGCGTCACCCGCGACCGGCGCGAGGGCGATGCGACGCTAGGCGGGCTCGAGTTTCGCATCATCGATACCGCGGGGCTCGACGAGGCCCAATCGGGCAGTCTCGAAGCGCGCATGAGCGCCCAGACCGAGCGTGCCATCGCCGAGGCCGACGCCTGTCTTTTCATGATCGATTCGCGCGCCGGCATCACCCCCCTCGATCGCCATTTCGCTGAACTGGTGCGGCGCTCCGGCAAGCCGGTGATCCTGGTTGCCAACAAGGCCGAAGGCGGCGCCGGCGAACCCGGACGCTACGAGGCCTACGGGCTGGGGCTGGGCGAGCCGGTGGCCCTGTCGGCCGAACACGGCGAGGGCCTGGGCGCTCTCTATGACCGTTTGGAGGAAGTCATTGCCACCACTGCCACAGCGGATGAAGCCGGCGATGAAGGCGACGTCGAGGGCGATGCGGCCGACGACGAGCCGGCGCATCCGCTGCGCTTGGCTATTCTCGGCCGCCCAAACGCCGGAAAGTCGACCCTGGTCAACGCCCTTGTCGGCGAGGAACGCATGCTGACCGGCCCCGAGGCCGGCATCACCCGCGACGCCATTGCGCTGCAGTGGGCGTGGAAGGGCCGCGCGGTCACCTTGTGGGATACCGCCGGCCTGAGGAAGAAGTCGCGCATCAACGAGAAGCTGGAAAAGCTGGCTGTCGGCGATGCCTTGCGGGCGGTGCGTTTCGCCGAGGTGGTGGTGCTGGTGCTGGATGCCGCCCAGGCATTGGAAAAGCAGGACCTGCAACTGGCCGACCATGCGGCGCGGGAAGGCCGTGCCGTCGTCATCGCCGTCAACAAGTGGGACGCCGTCGACGACCGCACCGCCGCCCGCCGCGCTATCGAGGAGTCGATTGCGACCCATCTGCCGCAGATTTCCGGCGTCCCCGTGGTCTATGTCTCCGGCCTGACGGGGGCCGGCCTGAACGGGCTCATGACCGCCGTCTTCAAGTGCTACGAGACCTGGAACCGGCGGGTACCGACCAGCCAGATGAGCCGTTGGCTCGAAGCGATGGTCGAACGCCATCCGCCGCCGGCCCCCAGCGGCCGCCGCATCCGCCTGCGCTACATGACGCAAGCCTCCGCTCGCCCGCCGACCTTTGCCATATTCGGTTCACGCGTCGATGCCTTGCCTGAATCCTACAAGCGCTATCTGGTGCATGGCCTGCGTGAGGACTTCGATTTACCGGGTGTGCCCATCCGCCTGCACGTGCGGGCCGGCAAGAATCCTTATGTACGCGCCGGCCAATAGCTAAAATTGTAATGGTTCGGCTAACCAGCCGTTCACCAGCGCAACGGATTTGCGGGGATCGACGGGCGCTTGCCACGATGATGCCCGGTCATGCGTGTTAGCTCTCTTCCACGGACGGCGGGGAGAGCATGTGGTGGCAACGCTGGTAGACCGCTCTGGTCGCAATTTTCACGTCCTGGCCGTCATGTCGGTGCTGGCGCTGATCCTGACGGCGGGCCTGACCGCGACCGTCACTGTCATTGCAACCGCGCACCGCCTCGACGAGCAGGCGCTGCAGCGCCAGTACCATGTGCTGGCCGCCAGCCTTTCCGACCTGCAGCATTCCGCCAACGTCGACACCATCATCGCCTCGGCCCGCCGCCTTGGCCTCAACGATCTTGCCTGGATCGCAGCCGGCACAAAGGCTTCACTGCCTGCCAGCATCGAGGTGAAGGCATCGGGACAGCGGCCCGCCGGCCGTCTTGCGTGGTTGCCCGATCGCCCCGGTGCCCGCTTTCTGGCCGCCGCGCGCCCCGGCTTTGCCGCTGCCGGCGGCCTCTTCATGCTGTTTGCCTTTTCGGCCTTGTGGATGACCCGCACCGGCATGCAACGCATCGCCGACGAGCGGGCGCGAGCCGAGAAGCTCGCCAATTCCGATCACCTCACCGGCCTGCCCAATCGGCGCATCTACAACATCCGCATGACTGAACTGCTTGCCGCCCTGAAGGCGGGCAGGGTCAAGGGGTTTGCCCTTCTGGCCATCGATCTCGATCACTTCAAGGCGCTCAACGACCGCCTCGGCCATGCCGCCGGCGACCAGGCATTGGCGGAGGTGGCGCGCCGCCTGAAGGCGGTGGCGCCGGGCTCAGCGACGCTCACCCGCCTCGGCGGCGATGAATTCGCCCTTCTGGTCCCGGCCTGCGGTCCCAATGCAGCGCTCACGCTTGCTTTGCGTCTTTGCGCCAGCGTCAGCGAGCCCTACCCCATGGCCGCTGGCATGGCCGCCAACCTCGGCGCCTCGATCGGCATCGCCTGCGCCCCCGTTCACGGCACGCTGGAAGACGACATCATCCGCTGCGCCGACTTCGCTCTCTATGAAGTGAAGGAGAGCGGCCGCTCGTTTGCCCTGCTGTTCGAGCCGTCCATGGAGGCCCGCGCCACCTTGCGCGCCATGCGCGGTCGCGCCGAACCTTCACTGTCGACCTCGAGGCGCCGATCGACTATTGCTCGCTGACCGGTTCTCGACAGGTGAAGGATCCATGGCAAAACCACAAACCCGCTTCGTCTGCCAGGCCTGCGGTGCCGTCGCCCCGCGCTGGTCGGGCAAGTGCGAGGCGTGCGGGGAATGGAACTCGATCATCGAGGAGGCCCCCGTCCAGCCGGTCGCCGGCGCCGGCGGCAAGCCGCAACCCAAGGGCCGAGCCGGCCACCTCGTCGGCCTCAAGGGCGACGAACCGGCCCCGCCGCGCATCCTGTCAGGGATGGCCGAATTCGACCGGGTTACCGGCGGCGGACTAGTGCCGGGCTCGGGCGTCCTCATCGGCGGCGATCCCGGCATCGGCAAGTCGACGCTGCTGATCCAGGTTCTCGCCGGGCTGGCGAGGGCCGGCCACCGGGTGGTCTACGTCTCGGGCGAGGAAGCCATCGCCCAGGTGCGCCTCAGGGCCGAACGTCTGGGACTTGGCGATGCACCGGTCCTGCTTGCCACCTTGACCAGCGTCCCCGACATCCTGGCCACCATCACCGAGGACGGCCTGCCGCTGGTCACCGTCATCGATTCGATCCAGACCCTGTGGACGCCGGTCATCGAAGCCGCTCCCGGCACCGTGTCGCAGTTGCGCGCCGGCGCCGAAGCGCTCATCCGCTTCGCCAAGCAGAAAGGCGCATGCGTCCTGCTGGTCGGCCACGTCACCAAGGACGGCCAGATCGCCGGCCCAAAGGTGATCGAGCATATGGTCGACACGGTCTTGTATTTCGAGGGCGATCCCGGCCACCAGTTCCGCATCCTGCGCGCCGTCAAGAACCGCTTCGGCCCGACCGACGAGATCGGGGTGTTCGAGATGTCCGATCGCGGCCTCTCGGAGGTCGCCAATCCCTCGCGCCTGTTCATGGGTTCGGGCCAGGCAACACCGGGGGCGGCGGTGTTTGCCGGGGTGGAGGGCACCCGGCCGCTGCTGATGGAAGTGCAGGCGCTGGTTTCGCCCTCCAGCCTCGGCACCCCGCGCCGCGCCGTGGTGGGCTGGGACCAGAATCGCCTGGCCATGGTGCTGGCGGTGCTCGAGACCCATGCCGGGGTGCGAATCGGTGCCAACGATGTCTATCTCAACGTCGCCGGCGGCCTCAGGGTCAAGGAACCGGCCGCCGATCTGGCGGTGGCGGCGGCGCTCATCTCCTCGCTCAGCGGCCGCGCCCTGCCGGGCGACCTGGTGCTGTTTGGCGAAATTTCCCTGTCGGGGGCGCTCAGGCCGGTTTCGCTCTCCGACCAGCGCCTGCGCGAAGCCCACAAACTCGGCATGAAGACCGTCGTCACCGCAACGGGTGCCGAACTCTCCGATCTCCGCGGCCTTGAGGTGCGCCGTCTCGACGATCTGGCGCGCCTGGCGGCGTGGATAGCCTCGTTCTCGACCTGACGGGCGACGAACCGCCCCCTTGCTTTTCCTGTGACACCACCGCAAAACCTTCCTATATAGAGCCGCGATGCGTGCCGGGACCGGCGACCTTTGAACCCCGGCCCCCAGCGAGTTCCGTGCTCAGTTCGGCAGGAGGCCATCCATCCCATGCCTTTCCAGCTATTCGATGTGATCCTCGGCGGCGTCATGCTGGTGTCAGCCTTGCTGGCATTGATGCGCGGCTTCACCCGCGAAGTGCTGTCGCTCATCGCCTGGGGCCTGGCGACGCTGGCGGCGGCGGGGGCGTTCTATTCCGCCGACATGCACAGGTTTGCCCTGCAATACGTGCAGCCCGAGGCGCTGGCGGTGGCGGTGAGTTGCGGGGTCGTCTTCCTCGTCGTGCTGATCGTGGTGTCGCTGATCACCGTCAAGATCGCCGACATGATCCTCGATTCCTCCGCCGGCGGCTTCGATCGCACCCTCGGTTTCCTCTACGGCCTGGGCCGCGGCTTCCTCCTGGTCGTCGTCGCCTACATGTTCTATGCATGGCTGATCCCCCCCAACAAGCGCGAGGACTGGATCCGCAACGCCCGCTCGCTGCCGGCCATCGAGATGACCAAGACGTTCGTTGTGTCGCTGCTGCCGGCCAAGTTCGCCGGCACCTTGCAGGAATCCGCCGTCGGCAACATGGCGCCCGATCATACCCAGTCCGGCGACCAGACCGCCAATCCGAACTACAAGAAGAGTGGCCAGCAGACGCTCGACAATCTCATCGAGAGTACCCAGCAGAACAAGGCATCCCAGCAGCCGGTACCCGACACCGGCACCCAGGACAACACCAACCAGCAGAACTGACATGCCAGGCAATGCACTTCAATTCGACTTCGATCCCGATGCCGACCGGTTGCGCGAGGAGTGCGGGGTGTTCGGGGTGTTCGGCCACGACGACGCTGCCGCTCTCACTGCGCTTGGCCTGCATGCGCTGCAGCACCGCGGCCAGGAGGCGGCCGGTATCGTCGCCTTCGACGGCAGCCGCTTCCACGCCGAGCGTCGCCTCGGGCTGGTGGGCGATCACTTCTCCAAGGAGGCGACCATCCGCCGCCTTTCGGGCCGTTCGGCCATGGGCCATGTGCGCTATTCGACCACCGGCGAGACCATCTTGCGTAACGTCCAGCCGCTGTTCGCCGAACTGGCTTCCGGCGGCCTGGCAGTCGGCCACAACGGCAACCTGACCAACGGCCTTACCCTGCGCCAGGACCTCATCCAGTCCGGCGCCATCTGCCAGTCGACATCCGACACCGAAGTCATCCTGCATCTGGTGGCGCGCTCCAGGCGGCCGCGCATCGTCGAGCGCTTCATCGATGCGCTGCGCTCGCTGGAGGGCGCCTATTCGCTGGTCTGCCTCACCAACAAGAAGATGATCGGCGCCCGCGATCCCTTAGGCATTCGCCCGCTCATCCTGGGCGAGCTCAATGGCGCCTATATCCTCGCCTCCGAAACCTGTGCTCTCGACATCATCGGCGCCCGCTTCGTGCGCGAGGTGGAAAACGGCGAAGTGGTGGTGGTGAGCGAGGACGGGGTCGAGTCGCTGCATCCGTTTCCGCGCGTGGCGCCGCGCCCATGCATCTTCGAATACGTCTATTTCTCGCGTCCCGACAGCATCCTGGGCGGCCGCTCGGTGTATGGCGTCAGGAAGCGCCTCGGCGAGGAACTGGCCAAGGAAGCCCCCGCCGATGCCGATGTGGTCATCCCGGTACCCGATTCAGGCGTTCCCGCCGCCCTCGGCTATGCCTCGGCATCGGGTGTTCCCTTCGAGCTCGGTATCATCCGCAACCACTATGTGGGCCGCACCTTCATCGAGCCCACCCAGCAGATCCGCGCTCTCGGGGTAAAACTCAAGCACAACGCCAATCGCGAGGTGATCCGCGGAAAACGCGTGGTGCTGGTGGACGATTCGGTGGTGCGCGGCACCACCTCGGTGAAGATCGTTCAGATGATGTACGACGCCGGCGCCCGCGAGGTGCACATGCGCATCTCCAGCCCCCCCATCACCCACCCCGATTTCTACGGCATCGATACGCCGGAGGAAAAATCGCTGCTCGCCGCCACCCACACGCTTGAAGAGATGCGCCAGTACATGGGCGCCACGTCGCTCGCCTTCCTGTCGATCGACGGCATCTACCGGGCAGTCGGCTACGAGCGTCGCGATCCCGTGCGCCCGCAGTTCACCGATCACTGCTTTACCGGCGACTACCCGACCCCGCTCACCGATCAGGGTCGCCCGCACGCGCCGCGCCAGCTTTCGCTGCTTGCCGAAGCGGGATAGACTGAAAGCATGGCTTTATCCCTGAACGACAGGATTGCCGTCGTGACCGGGGCCTCGCGCGGCATTGGCCGGGCCGTGGCGCTGGAGCTCGGCAAGGCGGGCGCTCACGTGGTGGCCCTGGCGCGTACGGTCGGCGGCCTTGAGGAACTCGACGACGAGATCAAGGCATTGGGCGGCACCACCACCCTGGTTCCCCTCGATATCAAGGACTTTCCCGCGCTCGACCGCCTGGGCGCCCATGTCTACGAGCGCTGGGGCCGCCTCGATATCCTCATCGGCAACGCCGGCATTCTGGGCAAGCTCACCCCCATCGGCCATGTCGAGCCGCAATTGTGGGACGAGGTCATGGCGGTGAACGTCACCGCCAACTGGCGTCTTATCCGTTCGCTCGATCCCCTCCTCAGGATGGCCCCTGCCGGCCGTGCCGTGTTCATGACCTCGGGCGCTGCCACCAGTGCGCCGGCCTACTGGGGACCCTATTCGGTTTCCAAGGCAGCGCTCGAAGCCCTGGTGAAGACCTGGGCGGCTGAAACCTCCAAGAACGATCTCGCCATCAACCTGGTCAATCCCGGCCCCATCCGCACCCGCATGCGCCGCCAGGCCATGCCGGGCGAGGACCCCGAGACCCTGCCGAGCCCGGAAGAATTCGCCGCCGTCATGCTGGAACTGGTCGATCCCAGCCTCACCTGGAGCGGCGAGACCTTCGATTTCCACGACGGCCGGCTGGTGATGCGAGAGGCGGTGCGATGAGACATCACGTTGCAGCGCTTCGCCGGCCCTCGGTCTGAGCCCAGTCCGCGCCGATGATGCCGACCGAGCGAACGCCGGGCGAGATCATGTCGTGCCCCGCGCAGCCCATATGCGCCGCAAGGGGAGGGCCTGACCGGCAAGCATGAAGACTGCGCCGCGGATCCAGAAGGCAAGAACGTAAGCGCCCGGCAGCGTCCACAAGACCACCGCCCATGCGGCGTGGTAAAGGCCGCGTGGGCCCCCTTGCCGGTGGAAGCCATGCAACAGGCCCACGATCGCGCCGCAACAGTATATCTCAACAGACCCTGGGCCAAGTCCCGCAACGACATGATCAATTTGGCACGGGAAAAGGCGCGTTCAGACGGCCAATTGCCGTTAACGTCCGGTGAACAGGCCATTCAGGCTGAATTAAGAGCGTGTTTGAGAAGGGGATTCCCATCGGCGTGTTTGCGTGATTCATCGA
>CAZMSA010000026.1:0-27184 GCA_964568825.1 uncultured Rhizobiaceae bacterium
CCGATGCGCCTGCCGCCAGGGCGGCGCTGTCGACAGCGGCCTGCAACTTGTTGTGGGCCATGCCCGCCCGCATGTAGTCGACGGCAACACCCATCACGCCGAAACACGGCACCAGTGAAACCGCGAAAATCATCGCCACGGTGCCCCGCTTGTCGCGCCTGAAATTGCTAAATACATGCGACATGACTCACTCCATACTTATATTTATCACAAATTTACTATCCAAAATTTCTCATATAGACCCTACGCTTCAGACAATAGGTGACTGCTAAATCCGATCACTGCAGTGATGCTTGGTTAACCCTCTCCCGGTCGGCCACAGGGATTGAGGTCGCTTTGTCCCAATGGCGGTGGCCTGAGCCGTTCGCGGACGCGGCGCAATCGCAAAAAGCGGGCGCCGGTCCGAAGTCCGACGCCCGCCAAGCCGACAGGCAGATGTGGCTGGAAAATCAGAAGGCGAGACGCACCGTCTGATTCGACTCGGGCAAGGGCGGCAGGCCCATCGAGGCATAATCAGAGCTGATGTGAATGGTCAGCTGGCCGGTGCCCTGAACGGCGATCGTGTCGGCCATGATGGCGAACTGGTGGGTGGTATCGCCAATGGTCCCGTTGCCCTCGATCGAGACCGGCTGCTTGGGGAAATACATGACACCGACGATTTTCATGTCACCGCCGCCGGTAACGGTGTTGGGACTTGCGGGAATTGAGCTGTCCAATTGGGCCATCACGATACCGGAGAAGGGCTGGGTGGGGTCGGTGGGCGCCGAGATCTTGATGTTGGCGCCACCCTGGTTGTCGAAATAGGTCGATGAATTGCCCGCCAGGATGATGGTCACGCCCGTGCCCTGCAAGGTGGATTGCGACCATACCGAGAGCGGCCCGTCGCGCACCACATAGACGCCCGGGTTGAGGGTGAGCGTTGCCTGCTTCACGGTGATTCCACCGCAATATACGCCGGGGGATATCGTGGCATCGTTCTTTTTCACCTGCAGATTGCTGGTGGTGCAGGTGGTGATGTCACCAAGGCTGCTGACATCGCTCGCGAACTGGTCGGCCAGGGGATCGTTCTCCTGCAGGCAGTTGTCGTTGGGACGCGGATTGTAGGCGTTCTGGCTACCGGTGTAGCCGCCGGCGACGCAGAAGCTCTTCGCCGTCGCGGTGGCCGAGCCGTTCTGGTGGAGCGCATCGCTGTCGCTTGAATTGACCAGGACGGAGCAACCGTCGGCGACGATGTCGGCCGTGCCGCCGACGCTGAGCGCCTGGGGCGCGGTCTTGTTCATGGCCATCAGGCAGATGGGATCGCCCTTGTCGACCACGGCCTCGGCCTGCACACCGAGTTTCATGGTGTCGGCGAAGAACCTGGTCAGCACCTGCCTGGTCTCCACATTCACCGTCATGTGCACCGACTTGGTGGGGAAGTCGACAGTGGTATGGGGCGTCGCCGTCAGAGACGCCAGCAGCTTCGGCGACAGGTTGGCGTTAAACACCTTGTTGGCTATCTCTTCCTTATTGGAATCGGACTTGCCCTCTGCGAGCGCCGTCGCCGAGGCAAGGACGCCCGCATCGGCGGCGGCCTGCAATTCGGCCTTCATGCGCACAGCATTCGACATGTCGACGGCAGCCGACGTCATCATCAGGAACGGAATGAACGACAGCGCCGCCGCGACACTGATGTTTCCGCGCGCGGAATTGCGAAAGCGCGCAATCACGCGCTTCGATGATTTTTGCCAAAGAGTCATCTGATACCTTCCGTCAAGCAGTCGGGGGAATGCACGGTGTTCTTGACGGTAGAGGTAACAGACGGACGTGAAGCCGAGATTGAGCCAGCGGTCAGAAATTGGCTCAAATTTGCCGCAAATTTGACGCGCAAGCGGTGCCCCGCCAGATGCCTATTGTCCTTGATGTCACGGGAGGCGGGTGCCGGGTATTGTCCGGAACGCGCCTCCCGCTAGCCCCCGACAGACGCCTCGATGATGTCAAAGCGCCAGGCGGACCTTTTCGTGCGATTCCGGCAGCTGCGGGAAACCGACCGTCTGATAGTCCGAGGTGAGGTGGACGGTCAGCAGGCCGGTACCCTGAATGCTGATGGTGTCGGCCATGATGGCGAACTGGTTGGTGGTATCGCCGATATCGCCATTGCCGGAGATCAGCAGGGGCTGGGTCGGAAAATACATGATGCCGGAGAACTTCATATTGCCGCCGCCAGTAATGGTGTTTTCGTGGGGCGAAGGCAAGGAGTCGGCCGTCTGGGTCATCAAGATGCCGGCATAGGGACCGGAGGTGGGAGCCTTGATGTCAATATTGGCGCCGCCGGCGTTGAAAAAGTACGTACCCGAATTGCCGGTGAGCACGATGGTGACGCCGTCGCCCTGCAAGGTCGCGCCGGCCTGTACATTGAAGGCACCGTCGCGGATGACGTAGACGCCCGGGTTCAGCGTCACGGTGGCGCCAGTCTTGACCGTCAGGCCACCGCAATAGACGCCCTGCGTCAGGGTCATGTCGGTCTTGATCATTCCGGTGGGTTTGGAGGAATCACACGATATCAGGTCCGTATTGGCAAGAGCGGCTTCGACCGTAGTCTTGAGCGGATCCTCTTCAACGCGGCAATTGTTGTCGGGCGTCGGGCTGAAGGAGCCGGAATAATCGCCATAGACGCAGAAGCTTTCCGCCGTCGCCGTCGAGGAGCCCTGCTGGTTGAGGGCATCGTTGGACATCGAGTTGGCATGTACCGAGCACCCGTCGGCCACGATGTCGGCGGTGCCCTCGATGTCGATTGCCTTGTCGACGGTCTTGTTGAAGGACAGCATGCAGATGGGATTGCCCTTGCCGAGCACCGCCTTGGCCTTGACGCCGAGCTTGAGCGAGTCGACGAGGAAATGGGTGAGGACCTGGTTGGTCTGGATCTGCACCGTCATCTCCACCGACTTGTTTTCGAAATCGATTTTGGTCACGGGCGTAGCGGTCAGCGACGCCAGCAGCTTGGGCGACAGGTTGGCGTAAAACACTTCGTCGGCGATCTTGGTCTTGTCGGCGCTCGACTCGCTGGTGGCCAGCGCCGTGGCGGAGGCCAGCACCGCGGCATCGGCGGCAGACTGCAACTCGGCCTTCATGCGGATGGCGTTGGACATATCAACGGCCGCCGAGGTCAGCATACAAAAGGGAATGAATGCCATGGCGGCAATGATGGAAATGTTGCCCTTCTTCGAACGGGCAAAACGCGGCAACAGGCGGCGTGCGGTGGCGGGGCTGAAGCTCTTCATGGCGTAACCTTCCGTGTGAGACCGGGACAGCTTGGTTTCGCGAAGATTAATAGCAACAGCGCGTAAACCGACCCTTTAAGGAATCGGTAACAATTTGATCGAATTTGCGATGAATGCTTTTAACAGTGCGGCAGTGCCAACAACCCGTTAATGCGCTCAACTGACTGAAATAAAACGATTTATATGCCGTTAACCATGATTGCGGCGACGCCGGCGGCGCTCGTTGCCGTCGCTGTCGGGGCTCTGGACACTCTTTTGGGCCGGTAATTTCAACACTTTCTCAAGATTGGTAAACGCCGCCGTCTTGTGGGGAATGGCCATCGCCTCGACGAAATGCTGCTGGAAGCGGGGTTCGACGGCGGTTTCGATCTTCTCGATGCGCCGCACCACCTGCTCGATCTCGTCGCGGCCGGCTGAATTGAGCAGCGCGATGCGAGCGCCGGTGCCGGCGGCGTTGCCGGCCGACTGGACTTTCTCCAGCGGGCAATCGGGGATGAGGCCGAGGATCATGGCGTACTTGACGTCGATATGGCTGCCGAAGGCACCGGCCAGGCGGATGCGGTCCACCTGCTCGATGCCGAGGCGATCCATCAACAGGCGGGTGCCGGCATAAAGGGCGGCCTTGGCGAGCTGGATGGCGCGCACGTCGTTCTGAGTGATGGAGATGAGCGGCTCGCCGTCACGCAACACATAAGAGAAAGTGCGGCCGGTGGCGCGGATGCGGGGGCTCTTATCCGCCAATGACCCGTCCACCTGCCCGTCCTGGTTGATGATGCCGGCCAGATACATCTCGGCGATGACCTCGATGATACCGGAACCGCAGATGCCGGTGATGCCGGTGGAAGCAGTTTCGGCATCAAAGCCTGCCTCGTTCGACCACTTGTCGGAGCCGATGACCTTGAAGCGCGGCTCCAGTGTTTCGGGATCGATGCGCACCCGCTCGATGGCGCCGGGGGCGGCGCGCTGGCCGCACGATATCTGGGCACCCTCGAAGGCGGGGCCGGTGGGCGAGGAACAGGCCAGCAGCCGCTCGCGCGAGCCGAGAATGATCTCGGCGTTGGTGCCGACATCGACCGCCAGCATGATGTCGTCGGAAAGATGCGGGGATTCAGACAGCACCACGCCGGCCGCGTCGGCGCCCACATGGCCGGCGATGCACGGCAGCACATAGACGCTTGCCCCGGCGTTGAGGTTGAGGTCGAGCTCACGGGTGGGCCGGGTGAGCGCCAGGCCGGTGGCCAGCGCGAACGGCGCGCCGCCCAGTTCTATCGGGTCAATGCCGAGAAACAGATGATGCATGACCGGATTGCCGACCAGCACCACGTCAACCACGTCATCGAGGCTTTCACCGGCCTCGGTGCACACCTGGGCGGCCAGGTCGTTCAGCGCGGCGCGCACCGCGGCCGTCATCTCGACATCACCGCCGGGGTTCATCATGACATAGGAGACGCGGCTCATCAGATCCTCGCCGAAGCGGATCTGCGGGTTCATGAGGCCGGCCGAGGCCTTGATCTCGCCGCTGGTCAGGTCACACAGGTGGGCGGCGATGGTGGTGGAGCCGACATCGATGGCAAGGCCCAAAAGCTTGTCGTGGAAGCCCGCCCACAAGGCGACGATGGCCGGCCGGCCGCCCGGCATGCGATGGTGGACGGCGACGGTGATACGCCATTCGCCCTTGCGCAACAGCTTTTGCAGGCGCTGCACGATGGAGAGATCGCAGGTCGGCTCGCCTACCTGCCACTGGGTCTCCAGCGCCCGGTAGACGCGTTCCAGGTCGGATGACGGATGATGCATGTCGGGCTCGTCCACCACCAGGTAATAGAGCCGCACGATCGGGTCGACCTCGATGACGCGGGCATCGGCGCGCTTCCTCACCACCTGCTTGTGGACCTGGCTTTCGGCCGGCACGTCGATGACCACATCGCCGAGCAGTTGCGTCTGGCACGACAGCCGCCGCCCGGCCTTCAGGTCGCGCTTTGCGGCATAGCGGGTTTCGGTGGGGGTGAAGCCGTTGAGGTGGGCGGCGCTGGAGACGATGTTGTGCTTGGCGAACTCGCCTTCCGACAACGTCACCTGGCAGCGTCCGCAGATGGCGCGCCCGCCGCATACCGAATCGATGTCGACGCCGAGCGAGCGGGCTGCCTGGAGGACCGGCGTGCCGATGGGAAAGCGCCCGCGCTTGCCGGAGGGCGTGAAGACGATGAGGGCGTCGTTGCGGGCGGTGTCGGGCATGGGTCACTCTTGGTCGGTGGATCGCTCAAGCCTTAGCTCATCACGGCCTGCCAAGCCAACCGCAAGCGACCATCCCTGATCGTTGAGCGGCGGCCCATCCCGGGACGGAGCCCGGCTCAAGCGGATTGGCGCGAGCGGATATAGGCCTGGGTGTCGCGCAGCAATGCCGAGACGTCTTCGTCTTCGATGCCCAGGGCGGCGAACTGGTGGGCTATCCTTGTCAGATATTCCAGGCTGGTGCCCAAAAACCCGGTACCGGTCGCCAGCAGATGGATCTGTTCGGCGCGCGTCAGGCCGGGATCGATACTGGGGGCTGAATGATCGGCGATGAAGGCAAGCACCGTCACCGTGCGGTCGTCGGCGATGGCCTCGATGAAGGCCGGCAAGTAGGCCGGGCCGATCCTTTCGCGCCGCCACAGGATTTCGGTTTCAGCCTCAATGTTGGCGCGGTCGATCCTGAACGCCAGGCCTTCGCAGCCATCGCCCTTGTCGAGGGCAGCCATCAGGCCCGGCGCCTGGGGCGAGCCGCGGCCGCCGTGGGAGGTCTTGAGGATGAAACGCCGGGCATAGTCCGGCACGCGGGCGCGGCGCACCTCTTCAAAGCATAACCCCGGATCCCACATCAGTGATCCGTAGCCGAAAACCCAAAGGTCGCTATCGCGATGGCCTTCGAGGGCGCGGGCCCGCATGGCTTCGCGTTCCTCATCGGAATACCACCAGCCGGTCGGCACCCCTTGCGCCTGCATCTCAGCCAGCCTGTCCTCGATGCGGAAGGTGCGGAAATGCGAGGAAAGAGGATCGACGATCCGGTGGCGCAGTTCGGGGTGATGGCAAAAGGGGTCAGACTCAGCACGCATCATTCAATTCCGCGGTCGCCGGGGTCGACGGCTCGAAACCGACTTTATGGGTCAGGCAACGCGCATGTGCAAGCTGGTCGCTCAGAAGTCGGTCGGCGCGCCGCCCTCTTCCTTGCGGCGGGCGACGAAGGCGTCGAGTTCTTCGGAAATGGCTGCATCCATCGGCGGCTGCTCGTAGGCGGCAAGCGCTTCCTTCCACACCCGGTTGGCCTTGTGCTTGGCCTCCGGGGCACCGGCGGCCTCCCACTGCTGATAGTTGCGCCAATCGGAAATCATCGGCGCGTAAAAGGCATCGGAATAGCGCGCCAGGGTGTGGGCGCAGCCGAAGAAGTGGCCGCCGGGGCCCACCTCGCGCATGGCATCGATCCCCAGCGCGTCGCTGCCGGTGTCGAGGGGCTGCAAGAATTCCATCACCATCTGGATGAGGTCGCAGTCGAGCACGAACTTTTCAAACGAGGCCACCAGCCCGCCTTCCATCCACCCGGCCCCGTGCATGATCATGTTGCCGCCGCCCATGGTGAGGCCCCACAGGGAGAACACCGATTCATAAGCGGCCTGGGCATCAACCGCGTTGGCCGCGCAGGTGTTGGAGGTGCGGTAGGGGAGATTGTAGCGGCGCGCCAACTGGCCGCCGACGATGCACGACTTCATGTATTCCGGGGTACCGAAGGCCGGCGCTCCCGACTTCATGTCGACGTTGGAGGTAAAGCCACCATAGATGAAGGGCGCCCCTGCCCGCACCGTCTGGGTCATGACGAGGCCGGCCAGCGCCTCGGCGTTCTGCTGCACGATGGCGCCCGCCATGGTCACCGGCGCCATGGCCCCGGCCAGCGTGAACGGCGTGACGCAGACGATCTGGTTGGCCGAGGACATCTCGATGATGCCCTGCAGCATGGGATTGTCGAGTTTCAGCGGTGAGTTGGTGTTGACGATGGTGAAGAGGGACGGCTCGCGCTCAAGCGTCTCACGGTCGATGCCGCGGGCGATGCGGGCGATCTCGATGGCATCGCAGATGCGCTCGCGGCCCAGCGAATAGCCGTGAAAGGGCTTGTCGGTGAGGGTCGCGGCATCGCGCAGGGCCTCGAGATGGCGGATCGAGGGATGCAAGTCGATGGGCTCGACGGGATAGCCGCCGAGGAAGCGCATGCAGTTGAACGTCTGGACAAGTTTCAGGAATTTTCGGTAGTCGGCGTGGTTGCCGGAACGCCGGCCGTGGTCGAGGTCGGAGCAGTTGGGGGCGCTGGAAACGGGACCGAAGAACATCTGGTTGCCGCCCACCTCGATGCTGTTTTCCGGGTTGCGGGCATGGAAGGTGAAACGCTGAGGGGCGGTCGACAGGGCCTTTTCGACCATCTGTCGCGGCATTCGCACGCGCTCGCCCGTCACCTCGGCGCCGGCCGCCTTGAGGCGCTCGCGCGCCTCGGGCAACAGGAAGTCCATGCCGATCTCCTCCAGCACCTTCAGTGACGCCAGGTGGAGGGTCTCGAGCTGGTCGGCGGAGACGATCTGCATGGCCGGGAAGTTCCGCGTGATGGTGCGGCGCGGCGACTGCGTGAAACCGCCGCCCGCAGCGGCGCGGTTGTTGTGGGCGCGGCGGCGATGCTCGCGCGGGCGCGCGCCTTCAGCGGCTGACAACTCGGTCATGGACAAGGTGTCCTTCCTTCATATCTGCAACGTAACGGTAGGGGCGAAGCGCCGGGTCGGCGGCGATCTCATCGGCGAGCCATTGCTCGAAGCGGCGGATCTTCGGCTTCAGGCGCTGGCCCGAGGCGCACATGAAGCGCCAGTCGTGGCGGTGCGGCACGGCGAGGTCGAAGGGCTGCACCAGAGTGCCGGCGCGCAGTTCCTCGGTGGCAAACGGCCCGATGGTCATTGCCACCCCCCTGCCCTCGACGGCGGCCTCCTGGGCCAGCACATAGCTGTCGAAAGCCAGGGATTTCGACAATTCCAGCCCCTCGACGCCTGCCGCCTTGAGCCAGATGCGCCAGTCCTCCTCGGCCGAGAACACGTACAGCAAGCGGTGGCGGGCGAGGTCGGCGGGGGTACGGATGGCATTGGGGCCGCGCAGCAGTTCAGGTGCGCATACCGGTGACAGAAAGGAACGGAACAGGGGCCGTGAATAGTGAATGGGCGACGGTTTGCGCGCCAGGACGAAGCCGGCGTCGACATGCTCCTCGTCGAATTCCCAGTCGAAGAACGAGGTCCACAAGCGTACCTTCATGTCGGGATAGCGGCGCTCGAAGTCATGCAGGCGGGGAATGAGCCATTTCAGCGCCACGGTGACATAGACCTGCACGGTCAACTCGGTGTCGGAGCTGTCGGGGCGCAACAGCTCGGTCTCGGCCTCGATGCGGTCGAAGGCCTCGCGCACCACCGGGAAATAGCTCTGGCCGGGCGCCGTCAACTCGGCGCGGCGCAGGTCGCGGCGAAACAGCGAAATGCCCAGCTCTTCCTCCAGGGCGCGGATCTGGTGGCTGACGGCGGAACGGGTGATGCCCAGTTCGTCGGCGGCGCGGCGGAAGCTGCCGAGCCTCGCGGCGGCCTCGAAGGCGGTCAGCGCGCGCAGCGATGGCAGGTTGCGTTTGGCCAATTCCGCTCACCCATAGAGGCGAAAACGACCCGGCGCTTTCGCACTTTCGTACATGATTGCGCTCTATTCCGGTTTAGCTGCCAGTGCAATAGGTGAATTAATTTCACCATCAGACACCCTCGCTGGGACTTGGCAAGGACGGTAATCGGTGCGATTGCGTTAATTGAGCGGACGAACCTGACTTTGGAGCGCAGAATACGATGAGCGTGGTTGAAGACCTGAGCCGCCGGCGCGGCGGCCGCGAGGCCAGGCGGGCCATGCGCGGGCGGCCCATCGCCATGGAAGACGCCGCCGTCAAGCCGGGCATGCTGGGCGGGCACTACAAACCCCTTGCCGATGCCGACATGGCGCGCATCCATGCCTCGGCGCTGAACTTGCTGGAAACGGTGGGCATGGCCAAACCCATCGCCTCATGCCAGGAGGCCATGGAGGCGCGCGGCTGCTTCATGCAGGGCGAACGGCTGTGCATCCCGAAAGGGCTGGTGGAGGACATTCTGGCAAGCTGCGCCCGCCAGTTCGTGCTTTATGCCCGCGATCCCCGCTTCGACATGCAGCCGTGGGGCAACCGGGCCTATTTCGGCACCGCCGGGGCGGCGGTGCATATCGTCGAGCCCGAGACCCGCTCCTACCGCGAGTCGCTGCTGGTCGATCTCTACGACGCGGCGCGCATCGTCGATACCTGCGAGCACATCCACTTCTTCCAGCGCACCGTGGTGCCGCGCGACATGGTGTCGGGCCACGACATGGACATCAACACGCTCTATGCCTGCCTTGCGGGCACGCAAAAGCATGTCGGCACCTCCATGGTGGCGGCCGAGCATGTGACCGAGTGTCTTGAGATGCTGCACACGGTGGCGGGCGGCGAGGCCAAGTGGCGCGAGCGCCCGTTCGTTTCGCAGTCCAACTGCTTCGTGGTGCCGCCGCTCAACTGGGCCGAGGATGCCTGCCGGTGCCTGGAAGCCGCCGCACGCGGCGGCATGCCGGTGCTGCTGTTGTCGGCGGCGCAGGCCGGCGCCACCTCACCGGCGGCGCTGGCGGGCACCGTGGTGCAGGCGGTGTCGGAATGCCTGGCAGGCCTTGTCTACATCAACTGCGTGGTGCCGGGGGCTGTTGCCATCTGGGGACCGTGGCCGTTCGTCTCCGACCTCAGGACCGGCGCCATGTCGGGCGGATCGGGCGAGCAGGCGCTGATCACCGCGGCCTGCGCCCAGATGGGGCGCTTCTACAACCTCACCATCGGGTCGGCGTCAGGCATGTGCGATTCCAAGCTGCCCGACATGCAGGCCGGTGCCGAAAAGGGCGTGACAGCAGCGCTGGCGGCGATGAGCGGCATCAATCTGATGTATGAATCGGCCGGCATGCACGCGTCCCTCCTCGGCTTCTGCCTCGAAAGCCTGCTTATCGACAACGACATGCTGGGTTCCATCAATCGCAACGTGCGCGGCATCGAGGTCACCGACGACACGCTGTCGGTGGAGGTGATCCGCAATGTCTGCCTCGAGGGGCCGGGGCATTTCCTCGGCTCCGACCAGACGCTCAGCCTGATGCAGAAGGAATATGTCTATCCGCATCTCGGCAACCGCATGAGCCCCAAGGAATGGAACGAGGCGGGCAAACCAGACCTGATCGAAAAGGCGGCGGCGAAAAAGCGCGAAATTCTCTCGACCCATTATCCCGACTACCTGCCGCGCGATGTCGACCGCGCCTTGCGCTCCAGGCACGACATCAAGCTTGAACCCCAGGTGATGCAACCCGGCGACCCGCGCTGGGCGGTTTGACGATACATGGAGCACCCGGTTCTCACGACAATCGCGCGTGAAGGTTTTGTGGCGCTGGGCTGGTTCGAGCCGGGCGCAGGCGACGGGGTGCCCGAGAGTGCAGACGGCAAGGCCGCCCGGCAGGTGCTGCTCATTGGCAATGCCGGGCCGGCCATGTTCCAGCGCTTCCAGCGGGCGCGCGATGTCGACCGCGACTGCCTCGATGACTGGACCCGTGCCGTCATCGATCCGCTTGCAGCACAATTGGGGGGAGGCGCCGCCTATCCCTTCGACAAGCCGGCTCTTCCATTCCTCACCTGGGCGAAGCGGGCCAGGGCCGGGTTTACCTCGCCGCTGGGCTTGAACATCCACCCGGTCTACGGGCTGTGGCATGCCTTTCGCGCCGCGATCCTGTTGCCGGTGGTGTTCGACCTGCCGCCGGCCTCGACCACGGTTTCCCCATGCGAAACGTGTGAAGGGCGGCCCTGTCTCAGCGCCTGCCCGGTCGGCGCCTTCGACGGCATGGCCTATCGGGTGGGGCCTTGCGTCGAGCATCTGGAAGCGCACCCGCAAGGCGCGTGCATGACGGCGGGGTGCCTGGCGCGCCATGCCTGTCCGGTGGGCGTCGGCTACCGCTATGCCCCGGCCCAGGCGGCCTTCCACATGACGGCTTTCGTCAAGGCGCGGCGCGCAGGACGATTCACATAGTGAACTTAATATGCTTGTCAGGGCGAAAAGCATCGACTTTCGTCCTAGGAGAGCCTAAACTCACCTGGGTGGGTGTTTGAACGGTTGGGGAAGCTGATCAAGGCTTTGGCTGCGTGGGAGTCGTTCATCATCAGAACTGAATCATGAGCAGCAATCTATGCGATTGTTGCCTGTTTATTATAACTTTTGGTTGTATTCTGCTTGCCCGACCGATGAAGGGTGTGCTGAACTGACCCCTACTGAAATGCCGAGAAAACCTGAATGTACACCAGTGTTGAAATCAAGCTAGCCGCAGGAGACGCCGTTATCCTCGATGGCGGCACCGGCACCGATATCCAGGCACGAGGCGTGCCCATGAACGATGACAACTGGTGCGCAGAAGCCAATCTTACCCATCCCGACGTGGTAAGGGCGGTGCATGAAGCCTATCTGGAGGCCGGCGCCGAGGTCATCACCGCCAACACCTTCGCAACCAGCCCCATCCTGTTCAGTGCCCTGGGCCGCAAGGACGAGGTTGCCAAGATCGACCGCATCGCGGTGCAACTGGCGCGCAAGGCGGTGGCCTATGCCGGTACCGAGCGTACCGCCATCGCCGGATCGTTCTCGGTAATGCGGCCGATCCACAAAGGCAGCAACGAGGGCCCGGCTCCCGACATCAAGTCGAAAGAACTGATACCGATGTTCGAGGCCAAGGCCAAGGGTCTGGCCGATGCCGGCTGCGATCTCATCATCATGGAAATGATGCGCGACGGCGACCATTCGCTGTGGGCGACAGAAGCCGCCGTGGCGACCGGGCTACCGGTGTGGGTGGGCATCTCGGTGAAACGGCGCGCCGACGGGCAACTGGCCGGATTCGGCCGGCCTGAATGGAAGCTCAGCGACATCGTCTCTTCGCTGATGTCGACCGGCGCCAAGGCCTGCCTGGTCATGCACAACGACATCAGCCTCACCGAGGACGCCCTGCACATCATCAAGGCAAGCTGGGCCGGCCCCATCGGCGCCTACCCTGAGTCCGGGAATTTCAAGATGCCGGTGTGGAAATTCGGCAAGATCAGCCCGGCCGACTTCGTGGAGCAGGCGCGGCGCTGGCGGCGCAACGGCGCGACCATACTCGGCGGCTGCTGTGGCATCGGGCCGGATCACATCCGCGCCCTCGCCAAGGCCTTTGCGACCCATCCATGAGCGCGCCTCTCCATCGCGGCTCGTGCCTGTGCGGCGGTGTCACCTACGAGGTCGAAGGCGAATTGCGCGACGTCATTGGCTGCCATTGCACCCAGTGCCGCAAGCAGACCGGACATTTCATGGCCGCCACCGCGGCCAAGCACACCGACTTCCGCATCGTGAAGCAGGACACCCTCAAGTGGTACACATCCAGTGCGACGGCTGAACGGGCGTTTTGCGCCGCTTGCGGGTCAACGCTGTTCTGGCAGGGCAAGGGCCGCGATTATATCGCCATCGCCGCCGGGACGCTCGACACGCCGAGCGGCCTGAAGATGGAGGGGCACATCTTCTGCGCCGACAAGGGCGATTATTACGAAATCCTCGACGGCGACTACCAGCGCGAGCAATAGACGCGCAATTGAGCGATGATGGTCAGTTGGCGCCTTCCAGGCGCCGCGTATACTGGGCCACAAAGTCGAAGCCTCCGAGCTTTTCCCTGTAGCCCTCGATCAGCCGCGCCGTGACCTGGCCCGGCACCTCACCGCTACCGATGCTGCGGGTGTTGATGGAGCGCACCGGCACCATGCACCAGCTGGTCGAGGTGATGAAGGCTTCATCGGCCGAATACGCATCGTAGAGGTCGATGTCGGCTTCGCGCAAGGAAATGCCCTTGTCGGCGGCGATTGCCATCACCGTCTGGCGTGACAGGCCGCCCAGCACGAAGCGTTCATGCGGGGTAAGAACCTCGCCGCCGTGGACAATGAAGATGTTGGATCCGAGCCCCTCGGCAAGGCACCCGCGGGTATCGAGCAGCACCGAAGTGGCGCCGGGCTTGAGCCGCTGCACCTCGTTGTCGCCGGCCAGAAGATTGGCATAGCTCATGGATTTTACCCGCGGGCTGATGGCTTCAGGGGGCGTGCGGCGGATGCCGGCCGGGGTCACCACGTCGAGGCCGTCGCGCATGCCGCGGGCGCGGTGGCGCAGCGGCAGGGGCGAGCACTCGATGATGACGGTCGCCGGGCCGTCGACGCCAAGCCGGTCCTCGGCGCGAACGCCGCGCGAAATCCACTGGGTGACCCAGTAATCATCGTCGGGCCCGATGAGCGGCAGGTTGGCTTCCAGCACCTCAAGGGTCGCCTCGAGCATTGCCGCGGGCTGAAGGCCCGGATCGATGCCGACATAGGCAAGCGATCGGTAGAGGCGGGCGATGTGTTCTTCGAACATGAACGGTTTGTGGGCGACGGTGCGGGCGGTATCGAACACCCCGTCACCGACCTGAAAGCCGAAGTCGCGGAACGATACCCGCGCATCTGCCTCCGGCACCAGCTTGCCCTTGAACCAGGCCACCCGGCTTGCACTCATGTCACACCTCCCGCAATTGTTTCGGCCATAGCACGGCGCGCGCCAACGCGATAGCAGCTTCGGCGCATGAGCGTCCTCACGCCCGGGCGGCGCCGTAATAGAGGCTGACCACGTGGCGGGCCTCGGCGAAGAACAGCCAGCGCTCGAGGAAGGCTGAGGCATAGGCCGCAAAGGCGGCAAGGACGGCGGCGGGAATGGCCAGCGCCGGGATGCGTGCAAAGGTGACGAGGCTGAGGGCAAGGGCCAGTGCCAGGCCCGCCACGACCAGCCGCCGGAGCTTTTGGACATGCTTTCGGGCAATGCGGTAGCCCATTTCGTTCATGACGAAGTTTTCTGCCGTATGCGGCACTTCCCACTGCCGCACCTCGCCGAGCGCTCCCAGACCCGTCGCATCACCCATGGTAAAGCGGCCCGGATCGCGGTCGATGGCGCGCCACCATAGAAGCTTCAGGGCGAGGACGAGGATGAGGGAGCCTGCGGTAATCGCCGACTGCACCACCTGGCCGCGCCCGAAACCCTGGGCAATGGCCATCAGCAGGGTCGAGCCGGTGGCGAGCGAGAAGGCGAGATAGATGGGCGTCACCAGCGGGTGATGCCATTGCCGGATGGTCTTGAGGGACTGGTAGATCATCCCGGTGAAAGTCACCGTCACCGCGCAGCAGACCAGCGTGACGAGGCCGAGGACGCGGACCAGTTGGTGATCGGCCTGCGGTGTCAGCCAGGCCCAGCCGAAACAGAGCGCCGGCACAAAGGTGACGATGGCCGCCACCCCCTCGCGCGACAGCCACGACGAGCGCCACTGGCTGAGCGCCCGCCAGGTCCGTTCAGGGTGGCCGAGATGGACGGTGGACGCCAGCAACCCGGTGCCGATGAGGACAAAGGCGAAGGCCAGGCATGTCAACCCGAAAGCCAGGGTCGAAGCGGGTCCGTGCGCCGCGCCCACCAGCCCCAGCAAGGCCAGCAGGCCATAGCCCATGCCGGAGGCGGTGGTGAAGAAGATGACCGAATAGGCGGGATGCATGGCGAACCTTATGAAAGAACCTTGTCGAGCCAGCCGAACAGGCGCTCCATGACATCGCCCTTGCCGGCCAGTTCGGCAAGCCGCAGCGGCTCGGCGGGGCTGGTGGAGGCATCGCGGCGCGGGCGCGGCGGCAGATACTTGTTGACCGGCTTGTATCCCATGTCCGGCAGGAGATCATGGCCCTCACGCGCCGCGACCAGTTTCGAGACATCGCTTTGCGGATCGCCCAGATCGCCGAAATGCCGCGCCCCCGTCGGGCAGGCGCGCACGCAGGCCGGCTGGCGGTCTTCGGGCTCGAGGTTGTCGTTGTAGATGCGGTCGACGCACAACGTGCACTTCTTCATGACGCCGTCGTCGTGGTCGTATTCACGCGCACCATAAGGACACGCCCACGAACACAGCTTGCAGCCGATGCAGGTGTCGGGATTGACCAGCACGATACCGTCTTCGGCGCGCTTGTAGGAAGCACCGGTCGGACACACGGTGACGCAGGCCGGCTCCTCGCAATGCAGGCACGAGCGCGGGAAGTGAACGGCGCGCGAGTTGCCCCTGGCGTCTTCCACCTCATAGCCGTGGATGCGGTTGAGCCACACGCCGAGCGGGTTCGCCTCGTAGGGATCCTCATCGGTGAGCGGGGCGGAATAGCCTTGCGTGTTCCACTCCTTGCATGACACCGCGCAGGCCTGGCATCCGACGCAGGTATCGAGGTCGATGACGAGGCCGAGCTTTTTCTGCCCCGGTCCGGAGGTATCGGGCAGCGAGGTCATGCATCACCCTTCTTGCGAGCGCCCCAGCGCACGATGGTCGGACGCGACTTCAAACCCTTGACGGGCTTGAGGGTCTCGAACTGCGGCAGCGAGGTGGCCCGCGGCTTTGCCTTTTCGACGCGCACCCTGAGATCGTACCACGCCGCCTGGCCGGTCACCGGATCGGCGTTGGAATAGCGATAACCGCCTTCACGTTCCGGTAGAAGTTCCGAGATCAGGTGGTTGAGCAGGAATCCTTTTTTGCCTTCAGCGGCATCGGGCGCCAGGTTCCATGCGCCCGAACGCTTGCCGATGGCGTTCCATGTCCACACGGTGTCGGCGTTGACCCCGTCCATGAGCTTCACCGGCACGGTGATGCGGCCATGATGGGAGATGACATCGACCCAGTCGCCATCGACAACGCCCAGCGCCTTGGCCTTTTCACGCGCCATGTAAAGCCAGTTGCGGCCGAGAATCTGGCGTAGCCAGGCGTTCTGCGAACCCCAGGAATGATACATCGCCATGGGGCGCTGGGTGACGGCGTGCATGGGATAATCGTCTGTCTCCACCAGCGCTTCCTCGAACGGTGGATACCAGAACGGCAAGGGATCAAAGAAGGCCTCCACCCGCTGGCGATGCGCGGCGGGCGGCTGCACGGCCCCGTGCCCGCGGGCGGCGAGGCGGAAGCGCTGCACCGGTTCGGAATAGATGTGGAAGATGATGGGATCGGCAATGTCGATGAAGCCCGCCTTCTTGGCGATCTCCAGATAGGCGCGGTTGACGTGCTTGAAGTAGCGGGCCTCGGGCGGAAACGGTTCGTACCAGAAGCAGCCGTTGTCGATGTAGCGCTGGAGCTGGTCGGGGTTGGGTTCGCCGCGCAGCGACTTTGTGCCGTCGGCGCCGCGCCAGCCGGCCAGCGGCCCGATGCCGGGCAGCCTTTGATGGTTGACCATGTAGTCGGCATAGCCGCCGGGGTATTTCGGCTCGGCCTTGTCGTCGACCATGCCTTCGAGGCCGAGCCGGGCACCGAGATCGAGCAGCACTTCCTGGAAGGGGCGCACGTCGCGGCTGGGCTCGACCACCGGCTGGCGGATCGAATCGGCCGGCCCGTCGGCCTCCGAGATCGGCCGATCGAGCAGCGAGATGCAATCCCAGCGTTCGAGGTAGGTGGTGTCGGGAAGGATCAGATCGGCATAGGAGACCATCTCCGAGGCATAGGCATCGGAATAGATGATTTTTGGAATGAGATATTCGCCGGTCGCATCGTCGCGCCCGGTCAACTGGTCGATGACCCCGGCGATGTTCATGGACGAGTTCCAGCTCATGTTGGCCATGTACATGAACAACACCTCGATGCCGTAGGGATCGCGCCGGGCAGCGTTGGAGATCACCATGTGCATGAGGCCATGGGCGGCAAGCGGTGCCTCCCACGAAAACGCCTTGTCGAGCCGTTCGGGATTGCCGTCGGCATCGACCAGCAGGTCGGCCGGTTCGACCGGAAAGCCCAGATGCGGTCCCGGCAGGGCCTGACCTGGGGTCACATGCTCGCCGCGGCCGACCGGCTTGACCGGCGGCGGCACCCGCTTGGGATAAGGCGACTTGTAGCGAAAGCCGCCCGGCGCATCGATGGTGCCGAGGAGGATCTGCAACAGGTGGATGAGGCGGCAGGTGTGAAAGCCGTTGGAATGAGCCGAGATGCCACGCATGGCGTGCATGGCGACGGGACGGCCGATCATCTTGTCATGTTTCACGCCCCAGGCATCGGTCCATGGGATATCGAGGACAGGTGGCGCGTCGAGGGCGGCGGCGGCCAGTTCGGCAGCGATGCGTTGGATGGTTGCGGGCTCGATGCCGGTGCGCGCGGCAACGACCGAGGGGCTGTATTCGTCGGCGAGAAAGCGCCGGGCCATGAGTTCGAAGGCGGGACGAGCCGTTGCTCCGCCTTTCAGCTTTACCTCGCCCGACAGGCGCGGGGTAATGAGGCCTGAGGCGGCCACGGTCTTGCCGCTTGCCTTGTCGATGCACAAGGGCTCGCCCTTGGGGTTGCGGGCAATGAGGCCATCGTCTGCCTTGCCGGGATGATCGATCACCAGCCAGCCGGCGTTGGTGTAACGCGCCACACTCTCGGCATCGATGCGGCCTGAGCCGAGCAGTTCGTGGATGAGGGCGGCGACGAACAGGCCATCGGTGCCGGGACGGATGCCGACCCATTCATCGGCAATGGCCGAATAACCCGATTTCACCGGGTTGATCGAGACGATCTTGGCGCCATTTTCCTTGAGCTTGCCGAGCCCGGTCTTGATGGGGTTGGAGGCATGGTCCTCGGCGACGCCGAACAGCAGGAAATAGCGGGCATGTTCCCAGTCGGGCTCGCCGAATTCCCAGAACGAGCCGCCGAAGGTATAGAGCCCGGCGGCGGCCATGTTGACCGAGCAGAAACCGCCATGGGCGGCGTAGTTGGGGGTGCCGAACTGCTTGGCCCACCAGCCGGTGAGCGACTGCGACTGGTCGCGGCCGGTGAAGAAGGCGAGCTTTTTGGGGTCGCTGGAACGTACCCCGGACAGCCACAGGGTGGCGGTCCTGAGGGCTTCCTCCCAGGAGATCTCGCGGAACTCGCCGGAACCGCGCGGACCCACCCGCATAAGCGGCGCCGACAGGCGGGCCGGCGAATAATGCTGCATGATGCCGGCCGAGCCCTTGGCGCACAGCACGCCCTTGTTCACCGGATGGTCGCGGTTGCCCTCGATGTAGCGGACGGTGCCGTCCTTGAGGTAGACTTTTATGCCGCAGCGGCAGGCGCACATGTAGCACGTGGTCGGCTTGACCTCGTCCCAGCCCCTGGGGCTCGTATCGACTTCCGGTTCTGCCATTTACAGACTTTCCTGCAGCGCTCCAAGGCGATGGGTCCAGTTCACCATGCCGCGACCCTGAATGCCACGAGCCATGGCGCAATGAAAGGCGCCGCGTCGGTGTTTTCGACATTCAGCGTTCGCCAGTAGCAAGATTAGGCTGCGGCAGCGCGTCGCCATAGAACCAGATCGTCGCTATCGTGCGGGTCAGGGCGGCCCTGACGCGACGGCCCGCACTGCGAGAGCGCTTGGCGGCGGATCAAGGGTGAACTAAAATGGCGGCATGTCGCGATTGCCCGCCCGTCTGGTGTTAGCCGCCGTAGCGCTTTGCCTGTCGTCAGGGCTGGCGCTGGCCGACCGCATCGACGGCAACTGGTGCTCGGCCGCCAATGCCACCATGACCATCGAGGGCTCACGGGTCATCGTTCCCAGCGGCAAGGCGATCACCGGCCAGTACAATCGTCATCATTTCGATTATGTGGTGCCGCAAGGCGACGACGGCGCCGGCGCCCATGTCCACGCCGACCTCCTCGACGAAGAGGACATGATAGTCACGATCACGCCGCCCTCGGCGACCACACCGGGGGCGCCGACATTCTGGAAGCGCTGCAAGGTCGTAAGCTGACCGCTTTGAACGAGCGCCGGGGGTGAGGCCTGTTACTGGGTCTTCAGAACACCGTCAGGACTTGCCTGATCGACGGCGGCGGGCAGATGCTGCGACAACAGCGTTGCCACCTGGTCGATGGGCACGCCGAACTTCGCAGCCAGGGCCTGGAGGCGCTGGTCGCCAAGGGCGGCCTTGATCTCGTCGGTCGTGACCGGCAGGTTGGCGGCGTTGGTGCTCAGCCACGAATCGACGCGGCTGCCGAGGCCGGATTGCTGCAGCAGGTTGAGAACCCCCTGGTAGCCGCCGAGACCGTTGAAGGCCTCGCCGATCAGGTTCGAGGCCTGGCCCTTCTGGCCGGACAGCACGCCTTCAAGATCAGCCCCCAGCATGTCGAGCAGTCCCATGGTTCGCCTCCTTTGTTTGCGGGATGAATGACAAGAGCCGGCGGAATTTTGCCGCCGGCCCCGGATTGTCAGCCCTTCTTCAGCATGGTGTTGCAGATGCTGTAGTAGCCGCCGCCCTTCTGAATCCACTTCAGGCCGCCAAGGCCGTTCTTGGCCTTGTCGATCTTGTACTGATCGAGGCAGGTGTGCATGCGCGACTTGCCCGGTGATTCCTTGGAATACTTGGCGTCGACGGTCTTGGGGAACACCACATCCTTGGGCGCCTTGGTCTTGCTCACCGGCGGCTCTTTGGCGTGTTCGGTGTTGGCGACAGTGGGCTCGCTGGCGTCGGAAGAACATTCCGCCTTGCGGAACTCGTTCCAGGTCTTTCCCTTCAAGGTGCCGGCAGCCTTGGCGGCCTTGTACTTGGCACTGCAGTCGGCCATGGACGTGGCCTGGGCGGGCGAAGCGAGGCTGATCGCCATGCACGCAAGAGCCGCCGAGGCGGCGAGACGAAGCGTTAGCATCTGTAACTCCATCAAATGATTATGCGTACCGGCAGGGTGGCTGTCCGTCACGCCGTGGGAAGTTTGCTGACAAGCACCATTTGACGTTTCGGCACCTGACCGCAACGTCATCATGTAAGCGGTGCGCTTGCGGCAATTTCATGACAACGAGCGCACCCGTCTGCCCCTTACGAGCGCCAGAGCCCCGCGCGATAGCGGCCAAATTGCCGCATGGCTTTCACCGATTGGAAGCGGTGAGCCAATGCAGGGCCCGTGGCCCCGGTGCGACCGGTGAAATTGCCGTCGGGGACAGGCTCGCGAACTTGTTTTCAAGACCTGAGGTTACCGATAGGATCGCCCGATGGGCGAAAATGACCTGGCGTTCGACATCATCAAGACCCTTCGCGGCCTGCCGCGCGCCGAACTGGCGGCAATGGCCGCGGCCGGGGCCGAGGTGAACGAGGCCTTGCGCCTCTTGGCCAAGGCGGGCGCCAACGTGGTGGGACAGTGCCTGGCCCACCAGGGGACGTTCTACGAGATCGACCACTATCCCAAGGGCGATGTGTTCGATGCCGAATTCCATTCGCAGTACTACTATCACGCCCACCGCAGGAAAGCCCGCGAGCACGGCCACTTCCACACCTTCCTGAGGGCGCCGGGGATGCCTGAGGGGATGGCGCCGGTGGCCTATCGCGGCAAGGCGCGGCGGCCGGTCGGCAAGGATGCGCTGTGCCATTTCATCGCCATCGCCATGGATCAGCCCGGCCGTGCCATCGGCCTGTTCACCACCAACCGCTGGGTGACGGATGAGAGCTTTTATGCCGCCCCCGATGCCATCGCCATGCTGGGGCGGTTCCGTATCGAGCACACCCACCCCTGCCTTGGCGTCAATCGCTGGATCACCGCCATGCTGAAACTGTTCCGGCCGCAGATCGAGGCGCTGCTGGTGGCGCGCGACCGCATGATCGCCGAATGGGCCGTCGCGCATCCGGGGCGCGACACCTATGAGGACCGCGAACTGGAGGTGACCTCATCCATGCGCATCGATATCGCACGCCAGATCGCGGCCATCGCCGCGGAACTGGCGGCACGGGCGCAAGGAGAACGAGAGGAGCGGGCCGGCTGAGCCTCTAGACGTTGAGCAGCAGGAACTCGCGTTCCCACGACGAAATCACCTTGCGGTAAAGCTCCATCTCCTCTTCCTTCACCCCCTGATAGGCGTCGATGAAACGGGTTCCGAAGATTTCCTTGAGAGGTCGGGAGTAGTTGAGCTTGTTGAGCGCCTCGTCCAGATGCAGCGGCAGGGTGTGGGCATAGCGGTAGGCAGAGCCCTCCACCGGATCGCTGGGCTTGGACTTCTGCATCATGCCGAGAAGCCCGCAGGCCAGCGAAGCGGCAATCGCCAGATAGGGGTTGGCATCGGCGCCCGCCACGCGGTTTTCGACGCGTGTCTGCTCAGGCTCCGATGCCGGCACGCGCAACGGCGCGGTGCGGTTGTCGATGCCCCAGTGGGTATTGGTGGGGGCATCGCTGTCGGGCACCAGGCGGCGGTAGGAATTGACGTTCGGGGCAAAGAACGGCAGGGCCGCCGCCATGTAGCGCTGCAGGCCGCCGATGTGGTTGAGGAACAGCTTGGAATGCTTGCCGCCGGGGCCGGCGAACACGTTACGACCGGTCTTGATGCTGAGCACCGACTGGTGGATGTGCATGGACGAACCGGGATCGCTGGCGTGCGGTTTGGCCATGAAGGTGGCGTACATGTCGTGCTTCAGCGCCGCCTGGCGCACGGTGCGCTTGAACAGGAAAACCTGGTCGGCCAGTTGCAGCGGATCGCCGTGGTTGAAGTTGATTTCAAGCTGCACCGGCCCGCTCTCGTGGCTGATGGTGTCGATGTCGATCTCCTGGGCCTCGCAGAAATCGTAAATGTCCTCGACGATGGGATCGAACTCGTTGGCGGCATCGATGCCGTAGGCCTGGCCGAACTTTTCCGCCCGGCCCGAACGCCCGGCCGGCGGCTCCAGGGGATAGTCGGGATCGAGGTTCTTCTTGACCAGGTAGAATTCCAGTTCCGGCGCCACCACCGGGCGCCAGCCGCGCTCGGCGTAGAGTTCGAGGATGTGCTGCAACACATAGCGCGGGGCGATGTCGACCGGGCGGTCGTCGAGATAGAAGCAGTCGCAGATCACCTCCGCGGTGGGGTTCGCGTACCACGGCACCAGACGCAGGGTATTGGGGTCGGGGCGCATGTAGACATCGATGGAGGCAGCATCGGTGGCATCGGTCTTCCAGGAATAACGCCCGGTGACGGTGAGGATGAATATCTCCTCGGGGATGCGCAGGCCCCTGCCCTTCACGCCTTTCAGGAATTTCTGCGACGGCAGGATCTTGCCGCGGGGGGTGCCGGACATATCCGGCACCAGGCATTCGACCTCGTCGATGTTGCGTTCGCCGAGCCACTGTTCGAAATCGATAGACGACATGATGGACCTTGTTTTTTGCGGCCCATTGAGGCTGGTAGGTGGCCGAACCCCCCTGGCCGCTTGCGGATACCCGACCGTTCTAGAAGGTTCGGGGGAAAAAGGAAATCGCTTCACGCGGAGACCTCAGAAGTGGCAACGGATCAGATCACCCAACCCCGGACCGGCGGCGCGCGGCCAAGCGTCCTCGATGCCACCTCCTATTATCGTGCCAGCGCCCATGCGGCGCCCGAATGCCCAGCCCTCGATGGCGATGAAAGCGTCGATGTCGCCGTCATCGGCGCCGGCTTCACCGGCTTGTCGGCGGCGCTGGAACTGGCGAAGAAGGGCATTTCCGCGCGGGTGGTGGAAGCCGGCCCCATCGCCTGGGGCGCCTCGGGGCGCAATGGCGGGCAGATCTGCACCGGCTTTTCCAAGGGCATGGGTGCCTTCGAATATGCCCTCGGCAAGGAAGCGGCGCGCGATGCCTTCAAGGTGGCCGAGGAAGCCAAGGCGCTGATTGTCGAACGCATCAATGCCTACGGCATCGACTGCGACCTGACGTGGGGCTACCTGCTCACCGCCCCCAAGCCCTCGCACATGGCCGGTCTCGCCGAAGAGCGCGACGAACTTGCGGGCTACGGCTATGACAAGCTGCAATTGCTCGACAAGGAACAGCTGGAGGCGCGGCTGGGCACCAGCGTCTATCACGGGGCGCTGGCCGACAGGGGCGCGGGACATCTCCATACCCTCAACTATGCCCTGGGTCTGGCCGCTGCGGTATTGCAGGAAGGCGGGCGCATCGCCACCCACACAAGCGTGCTGAAGGTCGAACCGGGGGCGCGGGTGAAGATCGTGACCGCCACCGGCACGGTCTCGGCCTCGCAGGTGGTGGTCGCCTGCAACGGCTATCTCGGCCACCTCATCCCGCGGCTCGATGCCAAGGTGATGCCGGTCGCCAGCTACGTGGTCGCCACGGCGCCACTGGGCAAGGAACGGGCCAAGCGCCTCATCCGTGACAACGACGCGGTAGGCGATGTCAATTTCGTCACCGACTATTTCCGCCTCACCGCCGATCACCGGCTGCTGTTCGGCGGGCGCTGCAGCTATTCCGGCATCGACCCGGCAGACCTCGCCGCCAACATGCGCCCCAGGGTGTTGCGCGTCTTCCCGCAGCTTTCGGATGTCGCCATCGATTTTGCCTGGGGCGGCCATATCGGCATTACCTACAACCGCCTGCCGGATGCCGGGCGCATCGGGTCCAACATCTATTACGCGCAGGGCTATTCCGGTCAGGGGGTGGCGCTCTCCGGCATGTTCGGCAAGCTCATGGCCGAGGCCATCGCCGGCGATGCCGGGCGTTTCGATGTGTTCGCGAAGATCCCCCACGCCCCCTTCCCCGGCGGCCCGTTGAGACGGGCGGCGCTGACCATCGGCATGCTCTATTACCGCTTGCGGGACTTGCTGGCGTAGATCATCAACCTTCAGCCGCCTCCAGCAGGCGATCCATCTCGGGCACCGTGACGCGACGATTATCCTCGACCATGATCAAGCCGTCCTGCCTGAGACGAGTGACCTGGCGGCTCACCGTCTCGATGGTCAAGCCAAGAAAATCGGCCATCTCGGTGCGACTGAGCGGCAGATCGAAGGTCTGCTCGCCGGTCAAGGAACTGTCGCCGGGTGCGGACGCGTTCATCCGGCTGGCGATCAGGTACAAAAGGGCTGCAACGCGCTCTCTCGCCATCTTGCGGCCGACGGCAAGCAGCCAATCTTGCGCCTGATCAAGTTGCAGCAGCGTCTCTTGAAACAGCCGGTGTTCAAGTGCGGGATGGCTCTTCATCATGTCCTGCAGAACCGTTTGGGGAATGCTGCACACCTCCACATCGGTCACTGCTTCCGCCGACAGATGGCTTTGCCCTCCCCACGGCTGGCCAATGAACTCGGTCGGAAACTGCAGGCCGACGATCTGCTGGCGCCCATCGGCAAGCGTCTTGATCAGCTTCACGACGCCACTGAGCAAACTCGCGCACGCGAGCGTCTCCTCACCGTCTGCCTGCAGGGTGCGGCCGGCTTCGACGTGGCGCCGGGAGACACAGCCGGCGAATTGCTTGAGCTGCTCATCGGCCAGGGCTCCACAAGCACCAAGGTGACGCGCCAGACATGTCCGGCAGGCGATGATATTTGCTGGCGGGCGGGCATGGAGCAACGCATGATCGCCGCCGTTTGCGGCTTGTCGCGGCAGCCCAGGGCCTGCCGGGCCGCTCTGTTCGCGGGTGCGTGCCGCTGCCGGCTTGCGAATTGGCTCTGCTACACACTTGCGGGACGATGCGGTGCGCGCCCGCGGCAACGTCTTGCGACAGGGTGCGATCGGGTCGGTCGCTGTGTCCGTAGTCACTACAACACCTTTCTCGTTTCGTGCCGGCATACGCCGCAGGCCCGAAAGCACCCGAGCTTTAGGACCCGGAGCCCCCTGTTCGTGACAAGGGGTTCCGAGACCCGGCCGACACGTAATTCCAGGGGGGGATGTGTCAGCCAGGGAGCAAATTCGATGTCGAAAGAGCGCGACTTCAGACGGCGGCCACCGCATCCTTGCGCCCTTTTCCCGAAAAACAATATCCACGGCCCGTCAGGGGCTGTCTGTTCGAAACCGAACGCAACCGACAATGGATTGCCGCCAAAGGGGATGCCTATTTGGCGAAGGATACCTGACGCGGTCCCCGAACCGGAAACAGCTCGTCAAGTTCAGCCTGAATGGTGCCGTAGCACTCGCATGTGGCCTCCTCAAGACCAGGGCGGTCGATGATGGTCACGACGCCGCGGGAATAGTCGATCAACCCGGCCGCCTTCAGGGTGTGGGCGGCAATGGAAACCCCGGAACGACGGGCCCCGAGCATCATGGAAAGGAACTCGTGGGTGAGCGGAAAGCTGTCGCTCAGCGCGCTGTCATGGGCAATCAGCAGCCAGCGGGCACAGCGCTCGGCCAGCGTATGCAGACGATTGCAGGCGGCGGTCTGGGCAAGCTGACGAATGGAGAAGCGGTCATAACCCTCAAGGATTTCACGAAGCCTGGCGTCATTTTCCATCTGCTGCCTGAGAGCACCAAGCTTGATGCGCCAAGCGCTGCCCGGCACCTGCACCAGCATGTCGAGAGCCGCCTTGTTCATGCCGAAGAGGGCGCCGGGATCGGTTACGCCCTCCACGCCGACAGCGCCGATTTCGACCGTGCGGCCATCCTGCATCGCCTTCACCAGCGAAATGAGCCCCTGGTTCACGAAATAGGCGAATTCGACATGTGCCAGCGCATCGTGAATGATCCAGTGCTTCTTCAGGGGAACCAGTTCCAATTCAGGCCGTATGGCCGCGAAGCTCGCCTCGGACAAGGCGAGCAGTATGCGGTTGTTGACGCTGGTCCGTTCGCCAAACTGGTCCACCACGCCCCCTCCGGCTCAGATGCTGCAACTTTGACCGGAAGGCTGTTTGCGGATCCGATCAGGCGATGATGCTTCAGTTTGCGTACGTGTTATGGGCGGAAGTCAAGCCCCTTTCCCGGTTTCTGATCCGCAGCAATGAAGAAAGCGGGAGAACGGCTGACGTTCTTGCAATTGCGCTACATCACCGCCCGGCGCAGGTAGTTGAGGCCGGCCAGGAACAGGGCGGCGAGGATGATCTTGTGGAAGGTCTGCGGCGACACCCGGCGCTGCAGGCGATAGCCGATCCAGGTACCGGCAAAGGCCGGCAGGCAGCCCAGCGCGGAAATTACCGCGGTCGGTCCATCGAGAATGCCGTTGATCAGGAAGCCCGCCAGCAGCGGCAGGCCAGCCAGGCTGTAGGTGAGGCCGATGGAGCGTAACCACATGGCCTTGTCGAGCTTGAGCGCCACGAAATACATGTTGATGGGCGGCCCGTAGATCGAGGTCGCCCCGCCCAGCAGGCCGGAAAACACCCCCGCCACGATGCCGGCCGGACCCTCCCAGGCGGCCGGCAGGTGGAGATGCGGCGCAATCTGCCTCATGGTCACGAACAGCATCATGACCAACCCCAGCGCCAGGAAGATCAAGCGCTCGGGATACGACGTGGCAAAGCTGGCGGTGACCAGCATGGTGACGAGGCAGGCCACCATTAGCGGCCAGAAGCGGCGAAACGGTTCGATCAGCACCGGAATGCCCTGGTGCAGCGCCAACCAGATGTTGGTGGTGAGGATGGGGAACACCATGATGCCGATAGCCCGGTGGGGATCGACGACGCTGACCATCACGGCGATGGCGATGATCGGCAAGGCGCTGCCGATCAGCCCCTTGGAGATGCCACCCAGCAACAAGCCGGCGATGATGGCGGCGACCTCGTGGGGCGTGACCGCGAGATAACCGCTCAATCCTTCGAAGGCGCCCCGCGCGCCCCTTTCTGCCAGGCCCTGAGGCAGAGATATTCCAGCGTCAGCGCGCAGGCCGCCAGCGAGGTGATCTCGGCATGGTCATAGGGCGGAGAGACTTCAACCAGGTCCATGGCGGCGAAGTCGACCTCTTTCAGGCCGCGCATGATCGACATGGCCTGATGCGAGCTAAGGCCGCCGGGAACAGGCGTGCCGGTGCCGGGGGCGTAGGCGGGATCGAGGCAGTCAATGTCGAAGGAGAGAAAGGCCTTGTTGCCGGCGGTGACGCGGGTGATCTCGGCGGCCACCTCGGCGGCGCT
>CAZMSA010000027.1:0-27132 GCA_964568825.1 uncultured Rhizobiaceae bacterium
CCTTGGCACTGGTACCCGGCATATCGCCGTTGAACGCAACCATCAGAACGCCCGGTTTGATCGTTTCCAGATCGGCCGCGCGGGCCGGAGCGCTACCGAACAGCATCATGCTGCCGACCATTGCCGCGCTGGCTGCCAGCGCTGCCCATAACGTGCCTCGGCGAGTTGTCTTCATTCTTTGGTCCTCCCTGGACATTTGGCACCCTTTCCATAGGGTTGCCTTTGGTTACACCATAGACTACCCTATGTTGAATTATGAAGCAAGCCCTCTCGACGCCGCCCGTTGCCAGCTTGCGACAAGGATGAAGGCAGGAACCATGAGGAAGCCCAGGGTCGGTACGCTCGGTAAGCGCAATTGGGTACTGGCGGCGCGCAAGCTGCTGATAAAAAAAGGCATTTCGAACGTCAAAGTTGAACCGCTGGCGAAGCTCCTGGGGGTGACTAGCGGTAGCTTCTACTGGCACTTCTCGCGCCGGCAGGAACTTTATGACGCGGTCTTGAAGGACTGGTATGAAACCAATACGGCCCCCCTGTTCAATGCCGTCGAGAGCGCCGGAGACGATCCGCGCCAGCAATACCTGGCATTCTTCGGCGTGTGGGTGCTCGAACGCGATTTTGACCCCAAATACGACCAGGCGGTGCGCGACTGGGCCCGCGTCTCGAAGAAAGTGGCCGAGGTCCTGGGCAAGGTCGATCAAAGCCGCATCCGGCTGCTGCAAAAGATCTATGAAGGCTTCGGCTACAAGGGGCTGGAATCGGAGATGCGCGCGCGCGTCACCTATTATCACCAGGTCGGATACTACGCGATGCAGGTGAAGGAGCCTCGCAAACGCCGGCTGGAGCTAGTGCCCTATTATTTCGATATCCTGACCGGGCACCGCTGGATGCACGAGCTCGGCTCCGTGGAACGCATCCACCAAGCCATGGCCGGCCAGGCCAACTTCGCCGACGAGTGGCGGCCGGACACGGTCAAGTCGGGTCCGACCGGCGCCGAGGGTTGATCGCGACAGTGCCGGTCGTCACGCCACGCTGTCGGGGGGCAGGAATTTCTGTCAGTAGGTTACAAGGCCAAGTTCATGGCCGGGAGGCCCCCTCGGTCGGCTGCGGCCTCCCCGCAACGCCAGAATGCGCCTCGGCTCATTGGGTCATGCGGGCACGCTCTGGCTTCAATTCTTCGACGCCGCGCCAAAAGCTTACGGTCCTGCCTGCATGGGCTATTTCTCTGGTCGCTGACGGCGGGCGAGCATTGCGATCGGCAGCAGCTCGATCGGCAGCAGGCCTGAAGCGATTGCCGGACGCAATAAGCGCCGCTCGTTCGCCAGCGCGCTTGAATGGAACCGCTTCATCTTTTCCCCACCCAGGCGGTAGTAATAAAGCGATAGCGGCACCACCTCGACCGTGAAGCCGTTTGCGACCGCCCGGGCGAAGAACTCGTGATCGTCGAGGCCGATCCGATAATCCTCGCAGAATCCACCGAGTTTGCTCCATACGTCCCGCCGCACAAAACAGTTGCTGTCCCCAAACCCGTTTCGAATTAACCCGTAAACAGGATCCGGACCGATGGGCAGCCGTGTTTGACCCGTGAGGTTTTGAGACGTGGGCAGGCCGTCGCCTCTGAAATTGTCGCTAAAGCAGGTCAGAACATCACTATCGTTTCGGGTGGCAATGGAAGCAAAAATCTCGATTTCATTCTCTTTGCTGAGATTGTCGTCATCCTTGAAGAGAATCCACTGGCCTTTTGCCAAACGGGCACCCGCATTGCGAGCAGCACCGAGATAACGGTTTTCCTGACGTTCGATGCGCACCGGCAGGTCTTCCAGATTGTCTTTCAGGCGCTGGAAATTTTCCTCAGAGCTTCCATCATCGATGACAATGACTTCTTTGTTGGGATAACGCTGCGATAATAACGAATGAACCGACGCGACGATTTTATCGGGCCGATTATAATGCGCAAAACACACCGATACGATCGGCGAAGACGCGTCGGCCGCGGCAAAACTGCCGAAACGATGAGTCTCACTGTCGCATTTCGTCAAATCAGCCCAACGGCGCGCGTTTTCCTCGAAGTCGGCGGCGCGTTGGGACGTGTAGGCCGTTGTCAGGCCGTCGCGAACCCGTTCTTCGATCTTGGCGGCAAGGGCGCGATGGTTCGCCTCAAACAGGATCGTGGCAACGTCTTCTGGCGATAAATCAAGCCGCGTGTCCGGGTAATCTGCAGCTATCACCGCCGCGTCGATACCTACCAGTTCTGCAAGTGTGGCCGGTCGCTCAGGGAACCGTGGCGACACAACCGTCAAGGAACCGCGCTTTCGGACCAATTGCAGGAACCGTGATTGGTTGGTGGCGGGTAATTGCCTGATCGGCGTGCGCAGGCGCCTGCCTTTTGCCTCAAGGTAATCTGCCGCGGGAAAATCTGGATCCTGGCGCCCGGACACGACGATCTCGCCGATCGACAACCCCTGCATTTCGAGCCGTTCCAGCGCGTGGAAAAAGGTCGTCAGTCCCTTGGTCTCAACCAGGGATCCGGCAAAGATGATGCGTTCGAGCCCGCTCTGGCGGGCGGGGCTGCGCCGCGCGGGTCCGACCGGCTTTACCGGCCCCGGAGCGAGACGAAGGCGCGCCTCGTCGACCTTCCAACGACGGCGGAGCCAATTGGCGACCGCCGGCGATTGTGCAATGACCTCATCAGCGAACGTCACGACCCGCTGCTCCATGAAACAGGTCGCGCATGCGGCGTAGTCGCGGGGCTCAGAGCGTCCGATTTCATAGCGGTAGAGCAACGGGGCAGTAACGTGAGCGACCACTCGCCCGGGTGCTTCGGGCATCTGCAGCCGGCGACGCTGCACAAGGTAGTGCGCTGCAGCAAGATCACCCACGACATGCAAGGTGTCCTGGGCACATGGGTCCATACCAAGAGCGTGAAAGGCGCTGGCGGCCGCGGAGGCGTGCGGAGAATTGGCCGCCTGAGTGGGCATTGCAGGGATGTTTTCAACGATTGTTCCCCGTTTCCGAAGAAAGCGCGACACGGGCGAGTTCAAATCGCTGGCCCCCGGCCCCGTCGTGACCAGGTATGAGCCCGGGAGAGATGTGAGAAGGTTGACGAGGTATGCTAAATCGGTCGACGCCACTGACCAGGCCTGAAGGTCGCCAACGAGAATTGGCCGGTCGAGCTTAGCCAATGCAACATCTCCCGAACGTCTAAATGTCTGCGCTTGCGGTATCCGAGATCGAGCGACCGCACTGTCCAATCAATGTAGAGCCGCAATCCACCTTGGGGAACCGGCGCCGTGCCCCACCATCCCCCATTCAGAACGTATCGCCTTTCACGACATGGCCGGTTGTGACTTCGATGTGAACGGCAAAAGCGCGCCGGGAACGGATTTGCGCGGCGCGGCGTCTACCGCAGACACCCGCAAAGAGCCTACGACGCCAGAGGTTCGCCAACAACGCGCGACCCCCACCCCAGCGCCGGCGTCAATCTAGGGCATTTGATAGCCGGGGGTGGAACGCGACAGCGCCACTTCGTCCTCGCTCATGTCGTCGGGAATGCCTTCGAACAGGGGCGAGGAAAGATAGCGTTCGCCGGTGTCGGGCAGCATGCACACGATGACCGATCCGGGCGCGGCCTTTTCCGCAACCTGCATGGCGACACCGAACGAGGCACCACCCGATATGCCGGTGAAAATCCCCTCCTTGCGGGCGAGCTTGCGCGACCATTCCATGGCAGCGGGGCCGGCGATGGGCACGAGGTCGTCGTAATAATGCCGATCGATGGCTTCTTGCAGGACAAGCGGGATGAAATCAGGGGTCCAGCCCTGGATGGGGTGGGACTCAAAGGCGGGATGACTGTCGGCGGGCGAGCCGTCGTCGTTGCGATGCTGGGGGGTGCCGCTACCGAGCAGCTGGGCGTTGGCGGGTTCCGACAGCACGATCCTGGTCTCGGGCCGCTCGTTGCGCAGGACCCGCGCCACGCCGGTCATGGTGCCGCCGGTGCCGTACCCCGTCACCCAGTAGTCGAGGCGCTTGTCCTTGAAGTCAGCCAGAATCTCGCGCGCCGTTGTGTTGGCATGGACGAGCGCGTTGGCCTCGGTCTCGAACTGATGGGCGAGGAACCAGCCGTTGGCTTCGGCCAGTTCGACGGCCTTGCGGTACATGCCGTAGCCCTTGGCCGCGCGGGGCGTCAGGATCACTTTGGCGCCGAGGAAGCGCATGAGTTTGCGCCGCTCGATGGAAAAGCTGTCGGCCATGGTGACGACCAGCGGATAGCCCTTGGCGGCGCATACCATGGCGAGCCCGATGCCGGTATTGCCGCTGGTCGCCTCGACGACGGTCTGGCCCGGCTTGAGGGCGCCGGAGCGTTCGGCCTCCTCGATGATGGAGATGGCGAGACGATCTTTGACCGAACCACCGGGGTTGAAGGCCTCGGCCTTCACATAGAGCTCGACATGCGCCGGCGCCAGTGCGTTGATGCGGATCGACGGGGTGTCGCCGATTGTCTCCAGAATGTTGTCGTAGAGACGGCCGCGGCCGCCGGTGACACGCTGCGATTTGGCCATGATGTGTTCCTCGGTTGATTGAATTTTGAATGGAGCGCGAACCTGGCAGCGATCACTGCGCAGTTCAACGCGGCTATTGCCGGTTGCACGCCGCCGCTACTCGGCAGCCTCGGCACCGGCCGCCGTCGCCTGCTTTTCAACGAACGTGCAATAAATCTTGCGCACCGTTCCGGTGCTGCGCCAGCCGTAGGGTGAGCCCCTGGGCACAAAGGCACAATCGCCCGTCTCGAACACTGTCTCCTCGCCATCCCCCAGCAGCGTCATCGAGCCCTTTACAGGCAACATCAGCTCGCAGCGGTTGATCGTCCCTACCGGGCGCTCCATGGCGGGCCCAGCCTCCCAGACGCCAACGCTGAACTGGCCGGTGGGGTCGGTATACCACTCGTGCGCCCTGACCGTTGGCGGGGCGCCGACATAGCCCGCCGGGTCGCCGGCATCGGCCATTGCCAGCGCGCCATCGGGCTCGGGACGGATGACCTTGAGCGCGGCCGGATCGGTTGCCGCAGCGCCGGATGGATCGTCGAAGATGACAAAGAATTTCCGGATGTACCCGGTCTGCTTCCGCTGGCACGGCATGCCCTTGGGGATGATGAAGCTCTCACCGGCGCGGATGGTCTCCTCGGTCCCGTTCTGATGCACAATGGTGACCGCGCCCTCCAGCACATGCATGAACTCGTTGACGCTGTAGGGCTCCATCTTCGTGGTCATTGCCGTGCAATCCCACACGCCGGCGCTGAGGCCGGTTCGCTTGTCGTCGAAGTAGGTGTGGCCGCGCTGCACGGGCGTACCGGAGACGAGGGCGTCTGGGCTGATCGTTTCCCATTCCTCGAGGCCGGAGCCCTCAGGGCCATTGGTCTCCAGGCGCATGATTTTCGGGGCGTCCATCAGGGAGGTCTCCTCGTTTCATGGTGATCGCGATTTGCGCCCAGTCTGCCACCGCGAACCGGTCGGCGCCACGCCTAAGTACGGGATTTCTTGAACCGACTCCGTGAAGACCAATAGGCGGTTCGATTTCCATGCCGATGATTTGTCGAGTCGAATGAATCGGTTACGGCGAAAATCTCACCCATCGATTCAATCACCTCATGCATCGATTCAAGACGGCCCATTAACGGCATGAACGATCTGTCGAACCGCCAATGCAAAAGGGACACCAAGTCCGATTGTTACGACATGCGGGCTGGTGCTAGGCTCTGCCTGCACCATCGATAACAATAATGTTCCGGGAGGCAACCAGCATGGCCGTCACAAAGCAGACCAAAGCCGTCAAGACCTGGCTCGGCAAATTCGAAAAGGCACTCAAGGCCAAGGACACCGATGCCGTCGCCAGGCTGTTCGGCAAGGACTGTTACTGGCGCGATCTCGTTTCGCTCACCTGGAACATCAAGACACTGGAAGGCCAGGACGCCATCGCCGCCATGCTCAAGGCGACGCTTCGGGCCGCCAAGCCATCGAACTTCCAGATCGAAGGCGAGGCCAGCGAGGCCGATGGCATCACTGATGGCTGGTTCACCTTCGAGACCGCCACCGGCCGCGGCAAGGGTCACGTCCGCCTTATCAAGGGCAAGGCCTGGACACTTCTGACCACGCTTCAGGAACTGAAAGGTTACGAGGAGGCAAAGGGCGCAACCCGCCCCATGGGTGCCGAGCATGGCGCCCACAAGGGCCGCTTGAGCTGGGCCGAGAAGCGGGCAAAGGAACTGTCGGAACTCGGTTACAAGACACAACCCTATTGCCTCATCATCGGTGGCGGCCAGGGCGGCATCGCGCTCGGCGCCCGCCTCAGGCGCCTGGGTGTGCCCACCATCATCATCGAGAAGAACGAGCGCCCCGGCGACAGCTGGCGCAAGCGCTACAAGTCTTTGTGCCTGCACGATCCGGTCTGGTACGACCACCTGCCCTATCTGCCGTTCCCGCAACATTGGCCGGTGTTCTCGCCCAAGGACAAGATCGGCGACTGGCTGGAGATGTACGCCAAGGTCATGGAACTCAACTACTGGACGAAGTCCGAGGCCAAGTCCGCCAGCTATGACGAAAAAGCCAAGGAGTGGACGGTCGTCGTTAACCGCGACGGCAAGAAGGTGGTCCTCAAACCCAAGCAACTGGTGCTGGCGACCGGCATGTCGGGCATACCGAACATCCCCAAGCTGCCGGGCCAGGACATCTTCAAGGGCGAGCAGCAGCATTCGAGCCAGCACCCGGGCCCCGATCCCTACAAGGGCAAGAAGGTGGTGGTCATCGGCTCCAACAACTCCGCCCACGATATTTGCGGCGCCCTCTGGGAAGCCGGCATCGATGTCACCATGGTGCAGCGTTCCTCGACCCATATCGTCAAGTCGGACACCTTGATGGACGTGGCGCTCGGTGCGCTCTACTCCGAACAGGCGGTCAACAACGGCATCACCACCGACAAGGCCGACCTGATCTTCGCCTCGATTCCCTACAAGGTCCTGCCGGCCATCATGAAGCCGCAGGCCGACGAGACCAAGAAGCGCGACAGGAAATTCTACGCCCGGCTGAAAAAGGCCGGATTCGATGTCGACTTCGGCGAAGACGAAACTGGCCTGTTCATGAAGTACTTGCGGCGCGGCTCGGGCTATTATATCGACGTCGGCGCCGCGGACCTGGTGGCCGACGGCTCGATCAAGCTCGCCAAGGGCCAGGCCGTGCGGCTGACCAAGTCGGCGGTGGTGCTCGACAGCGGCGAGGAACTGCCGGCCGATCTGGTGATCTATGCCACCGGCTACGGCTCCATGAACGGCTGGGCGGCAAGGCTCATCTCCAAGGACGTGGCCGACAAGGTCGGCAAATGCTGGGGCCTGGGATCGGCCACCATCAAGGACCCCGGCCCCTGGGAGGGCGAACTGCGCAACATGTGGAAACCGACCCAACAGCCGGCGCTATGGTTCCACGGCGGCAACCTGCATCAGTCGCGCCACTATTCGCAGTTCCTGTCGCTGCAGCTCAAGGCGCGCATGGAGGGCCTCAAGACCCCGGTCTACGGCCTGCCGAAGGTGCATCACCTGGCTTGAGGACCGACCGACCCCTCACAACCCGAACAGCACCAGCCGGATCGCGAAGGCCACTGCTGCGACGACGGCGACACCGGCTATCCACAAGGCGACGAACCACAACAGCCTGCGGGCGCACTTGCCCGGCATCAATGGTAGCCGTGTCCGCTGTCGACCTTGCCGCGGAACACCCAGTAGGCAAAGACCGTGTAGGCAAGGACGAGGGGGATCAGCACGCAGGCGCCGACCAGCAAGAATTCCAGGCTCACGTCAGGCGCCGCGGCATCCCAGATGGTGACGCTGGTCGGCACCATGTAGGGATAGAAACTGATGCCGAGTCCGGCATAGCACAGGACAAAAATGCCCTCGGCGGCGAAGAACGGCCAATGGTCGTTGCCCCTTCTCAAGCCCTGGAAGAAGAACCACGCGCAGCCCAACACCAGCAGCGGTACGATGATGCTGAAGACCACTGTCGGAAAGCCGAACCAGCGGGCGAGATATTGCGGTTTGAGGAAGGGCGTCGCCAGGCTGACGAGGCCGATCAACGCCAGCGTCGCGAAGCCGGCCGGCATGGCGATGCGGCGCGCCCTTTCATGCACCGGGCCGGTCGTCTTCATCACCAGCCACGTCGCCCCGAGCAGGGCGTAGCCGACCACCAGGGCTATGCCGGTCAGCACGCTGAACCAAGTGAGCCAGTCCCACCAGCCGCCGGCATAGGCCCGGTTCTCGACCGCAATGCCCTGCACCAACCCCCCCAGCGCCAGGCCTTGCGCCAAGGCAGCAATGATGGAGCCGCCGGCAAAGGCCCAATCCCACAGGAACTTGCCGCGCCGGGTACGCCAGCGGAACTCGAAGGCGACGCCGCGGAAAATCAGGCCGAGCAGCATGGCGATGATCGGCGCATAGAGCGCCGGGAGGATTGTCGCGTAGGCGAGCGGAAAGACGGCGAGAAGCCCGCCGCCGCCGAGCACCAGCCAGGTCTCGTTGCCGTCCCAGATCGGGGCCACCGAATTCATCATCAAGTCGCGTTCGTCTTCGCTCTTGAAAAACGGAAAGAGGATGCCGACGCCGAGGTCGAAACCGTCGAGCACCACATAGGCCAGCACCGCAAAGGCGATCAGGGCGGCCCAAATGAAGGCGAGGATATTGAAATCGTGCATGTCGATCACTCCCTGCCACCACGAGCAGGCCGCCCGGCAGCGGCTGCCCGGGCCGGCGTGATGCCGCCGGCGCGCGTCGGCCCCAGGTCCTCGATAAGCCCCTCCTTGCCTGGCGTCTGCCGCATCAGGCGCAGCACGTAGAAGATGCCGGCGCCAAACACCGCGCAATAAACGGCGATGAAGGCGATGAGCGAGGCCCCCACCGCCGGAGCTGCGAGCGGCGAGACGCTGTCGGCAGTGCGCAACAACCCGTAGACGGTGAAGGGTTGCCGTCCCACCTCGGTCGTCACCCAGCCAGCGAGGACCGCCACGAAGCCGCTCGGCCCCATGAGGATTGCCGCGCGCAACAACCAGTCATCGTCGAACAGCCGGCCGCGCCAGCGCTGCCAGCCGCTCCACAGGCCGAGGCCGAGCATGGCAAACCCGAGCCCCACCATGATGCGGAACGACCAGAAGACGATCTCCATGGGCGGGCGGTCGCCCTTCGGCCAGTTCTTCAGGCCCTTCAGTTCGCCGTCCCAGCTATGGGTCAGGATGAGGGCGCTGCCATGCGGAATCTCGATCTTGTAGCGGGTGATCTCGGCCTTGTCGTCGGGGATGCCGAAGAGGATCAGGGGTGCACCCTTCTGCGTTTCCCAATGCCCTTCCATGGCGGCGATCTTGCGCGGCTGGTGCTCCAGAGTGTTGAGGCCGTGCTCGTCGCCGGCAAAGATCTGGATCGGCGCCACGATGAGGGCCATCCACATGGCCATGGAGAACATGGTGCGGGCGGTGCGATTGGCGCGGTCGGTGCGGAGATGGACGGCGGCAACGGCGCCGACCACGAAGGCGGTCGTCAGATAGGCAGCCAGTACCATGTGAACCAAACGGTAGGGAAAGGAGGGATTGAAGATCACTTCGAGCCAGTCCCTGGGCACGAACTGGCCGTTGGCGGCTATGGCATAGCCGGCCGGGGTCTGCATCCACGAATTGGCCGCCAGAATCCAGAAGGCGGAAAACAGCGTGCCGACCGCCACCATCGAGGTGGCGGCAAAGTGCAGGCCGGGACCGACCCGCTTCAGTCCGAACAGCATCACCCCCAGAAAGCCCGCCTCGAGGAAGAAGGCGGACAGGACCTCGTAGCCCATGAGCGGGCCGATCACCGGCCCCGCCTTGTCGGAGAACACCGACCAGTTGGTGCCGAACTGGTAGGACATGACGATGCCGGACACGACGCCCATGCCGAAGACGACGGCAAAGATCGTCTTCCAGTAGTCGAAGGCGCGCATGTAGACGTCGTCCCTCGTCCACAGCCACAAGCCTTCGAGCACCGCCAGATAGCTGGCGATGCCGATGGTGAAGGCCGGAAAGACGATGTGGAACATCACCGTGAAGGCGAACTGCCCGCGCGCCAGATCGATCGCAGTGACACTGTCGAACATGGCGATCCTTCACTTTGCGAAGATCAGGCATGCTCGCAGAAGCAACGGCAATTGAAAAGAGCCCGTGACCCGGACCCGGACGTTCAGCGCATGACGAACGGATTGGAGATCGGTTCGGATGAGGTGTAGATCCACACGGTCTTGGGGCGGGTATAGTCGTAGATTGCCTGAAAGCCGCTCTCGCGGCCGTAGCCCGAATCCTTGTAGCCGCCGAATTCGGCGATCGGCGAGACCACCCGGTAGGTGTTGACCCACACGATGCCGGCCCTCAGCGCCTTCGTCACCCTGAGCGCCCTCCCCCCGTCGCCGGTGAACACGCCGGCCGCCAGGCCATGGCGGGTGTCGTTGGCGAGCCCGACCACCTCGTCTTCCGAGGTAAAGCGCAAGACCGACAGCACCGGGCCGAACAGTTCGGTGTCGACGATGCGCATCTTCTGGTCGGGGCATGCGATGATGGTGGGCTCGTAGAACCAGCCGCGATTGGGCTTCGTGGGGCGCTTGCCGCCGGCCAGCAGCTTGCCGCCCTGATCCAGAGCGTGAGCCACCTCGGTCTCTATGCGCTCGAGCTGGCCGGAGGTGGCGAGCGGTCCCATCTGGGTTTCCTCGGCCAGCGGATCGCCGATGCGAATGGCCCTGGCCTGCTTGACCATGGTGTCGAGGAACTCGTCGGCCACCTTGTCGTGCAGATAGAGCCGGGAACCGGCCACGCAGCTCTGGCCGGAGGCACCGAAGATGCCCGCGATGGAGGCGTTGACGGCGCTTTCGATGTTGGCGTCTTCGAACACGATGAACGGCGACTTGCCGCCGAGCTCCAGCGAGATCTCAGCAAAATTCTCCGCCGAATTGTGGATCACGTGGCGCGCCGAGGCGGGGCCGCCGGTAAAGCTGATGCGCGCCACCAGGGGGTGCGAGGTCAACACCCGGCCGCACGGGTCACCGTGCCCGGTGACGATGTTGACAACGCCCGGCGGAAAGCCTGCCTGCTCGATCAGCTTGCCGAATTCCAGCATCGGCGCCGAAGCGTGTTCGGACGCCTTCAGGACGACGGTGTTGCCGGCCGCCAGCGCCGGGCCGATCTTCACTGCCGTCAGGAACAGCTGCGAGTTCCACGGCACTACCGCCGCCACTACGCCCAGCGGCTCGCGCAGGGTGAAGGCCACCATGTCGGGCTTGTCGATGGGCAGGGTCGAGCCCATGACCTTGTCGGCGCAGCCGGCATAGAAGTGGAAGAATTCGGCGATGTACTTGGCCTGCCAGCGGGTCTCCTTCAGCATCTTGCCGCTGTCGATGGTCTCGGTGCGGCCCAGTTCCTCCGACTTCTCAGCCAGGAGATCGGCAAGGCGGCGCAGGTACTTGCCGCGCGCCGACGGCAGAGCCCGCGCCCATTCGCCCTCGCTGAAGGCGCGGTGGGCCGCCTTGATGGCACGGTCGACATCATCGGCGGTGGCTTCGGGGATCAGCGCCCAGGGCTCGCCGGTCGACGGATTGAAGCTCTCGAAAGTGCCGCCGTCACCTGAATCCACCCATTGGCCATCGATCAGCATCTGGTAGCGTTGAAGCCCGGTCATCAGTCGTCCTCCTCGCAAACTCTTCACCGCCAGCCTAACGGAACCGGCGGCCGGTCCGATCAGAAAAATTCGTCAGGGGCTGGCAAAAAACCATAATCTCAACGGGTCGCGGGTTGAAGGCTCAACCGGGCTCTCGAGCGCTCGCATCCAGGGCCCTGGCGGTTTCGCCGACGGCAAGCTCGACCGCCTTCACCATGCGATCGAGGCTCATCGAGGCCAGATCGCTGCGCTGGTGTAGTTCCAGGCCATGTTCGGACTGGACGGCGGCGAGCCGTTCAGCCACCTGCTCGGGCATATAGGGAACGTGCAGGAACCCGCAAGGCACGGCCCGCGAGCGTCCGGCTGCCGCCTCCAGGAATCTGTATAGACAGGCATTGCACAGGAAGGTTCCCGCCGTTGCCGACAGGCGGGCCGGGATGCCCGCGGCGAGGATCGCCCGCTCGATGGCCCGCAGCGGCAGGCTGGCTGCAATCGCTGCCGCGCCGTTGCCGGAAATCGCCGCGTCGGTCGCCACGGTGCCGTCGTTGTCGGCGATCTCGAAGTCGGCGATATTCACCGCGATACGCTCGATGCGGATCATGGACTCGCCCGGCCACAGGCCGAGGCTGACGACGGCGGCCGGGTCGTGGGCATCGAGGAGCCCGGCAATCTCGCCGGGCAGCCGGGCAAGCGACACCGACAGGGGACGGCCGATCACCGGGCGCCCGGCGATGGTGCGGCCATCCAGCGCCAGCATGATCTCGTGGGCGGGATTGAGGCCGCGCCCGCCGTAGGGACGGAACCCGGTCACCAGAATGGCGCGCGAAGGCATGGTGATGTCACTCCCGGTTGCCGCTCGATCATCCGCGTTACGGCATGGCGGGCCGACGGGTCAAGCGCGCGGCCTGCTCGCAGCGGCGCGGATGGCAGCGGCGATCACCGCCATCTCGTCGGCTGCGTAAGGTGTTCCATCGCCGCGCAACAGATCGTGGAACCATTCGGCACCCTCGCCATCGTAGTCGATGCCGAGCTGGGTGAGCCGCGGCCACGGGACGTGGGTCTGGGAAAGACCTTTTACAAAACCCCATTGCCAGGCGCCGATGCGCTTTTCAGCCAACAGCGGCAGCACATCGGCAATGGTGCTCCCCAGCGGCCGGGCCATCCACTCGGTCGCCAGCAGCGGGCGCCCAAACCGGGCGAGACCGGCAATCACCGCTTGCATGGCCGGGCGGGCGCAGTAGGCATGGAAGCTGATGACATCGGACAGCGCCAGGGCAGCGGCATCGATGGGGTGGGCATCGACGTCGCCGCTGCCCGGCAGGTGCCAGGCGGCAACGGTGAGAGGTTGCAGCGGTTCTACCCGGCGGGCCCAGGAAAATGTCTGCCGCATGAGGTCGAGCGCCGCGGGCTCCAGCCCGGGGTCCGCTTGGCTGGTGCCGTCCTTCGAGAAAATGTCGCGGTTTCCCGGCTCGTTGTAGAGGTCCCAAGCGAGGATGCGCGCGTCGCTGCGATAGCGCCCCACGACATCACCGACATAAGCCTCCAGCTCGTCACGGCGGTGCGGGTCCATCACCATGGCGCGACCAGGACTGGCGAGCGCGCGGGAATTGTGCAGGCCGGCCAGCGGCGCCGGCTGGGCCTTGAGAACCGGTTCAACGCCGGAAAAGCCGCAATCGTCGAACAGGCATAGCATCGATATGAGGCCATGGTTGGCGGCGATGTCCAAGAACCTGTCGAGACGATCATAAAAGCCCGACCTGTCGCCCTGCCAGACGGTGAAGGCAAGGTTGGTGCGCAGCGTATTGAAGCCGGTTTTGGCCGCCCAGCCCAATTCGCGGTCGATGGTTGCGGCATCGAAGTTGGGGCCATACCACATGGCCAGGAAGTTGACGGCGCTCGATGGCAGGTAGTTGCATCCCACCAGCCACGGCAGAGCTTCGTACCACGCCCGGGCCCGGGCCGGCGACCAGCGGCCGTCGTGCTGGCTCGTCGCTGCATCATCCGCCGCCATAGTCACCTCGTCGCTGTTGCCGCCAATGGCGGCGATTGCTGGCAATACCACAACGCCGATGGCGCCGACAGCGACCAAGGCTGGCGAACCCGCAATGCCACGATGTTCTTTACGCATTGTGGCTTGATCGACCGGCCGGCGCACGGCAATCTCGGGCATGACCAGCTTCAACGCGCTCACCATCGGCTCGGCCATGATGGACATCATCACCATCATCGCCGATGGCGATGTCGAGCGCGTCACCTTCCTCAATGCGACCAAGTCGTTCCTGCTGGTCGAGCCCGGCCGCAAGGTCGAGGCCGAAAGCATCACCATCCACATGGGCGGCGGGGCGGTCAACGTGGGGGTTGCCCTGAAGCGGCTCGGCGCCGAGGTCGACGTGCTGGCCAAGCTCGGCGATGACATCAACGCGGAACGCATCCGCCGGCAATTCAGGGTCGAAGGCATCGGCCTCGAGCGGCTTTTGATGTCGCCCGATCAGCCGACCGGGTCGGCTGTCATGATTGCCGCCCATGACCGCGACGCGGCCATCTACACCCAGCGCGGCGCCAACTGCGACCTCAGGCCCGCGGAGGTGGAAGCCATCGACATGAGCGCCTACGGGCTGGTCTATGTGTCGCCGCTGTCGAAGTCTTCGGCCGAATGCTTTGCGCTTGCGGTCAACCAGGCCAAGGCGGCAGGCGCCTTCAGCGTAGCCACGCCCGGCATCCGCCAGATCACCACCCGCTCACCCGACATCCTGGGGGTTCTCGACAAGCTCGACCTCTTGGTCATCAACACCACCGAAACCGCGGCGCTGGTGCCGTCGCTGATGGTCCATTGCGGCCAGTGCCCGGTGCCCATCGGCCGCGAGGCAGCGGTTGACCCGGCGATGCCACGGCTGTTGCGTGACGGCCTGAAGATGACCGATGAAGCCCTGCCGCTCACCTGGCTGGCCGCGGCGCTGAAGAGTTGCGGCCTCAAATGGTTCGCCCTCACCGACGGCTTGGAGGGCGCCTATCTCAGCGACGGACGCGCCATCCTGCATTGCCCGGCCGTAGTGGTCGATGCGGTCGGAACCGCAGGGGCGGGGGATGCCTTCTGCTCCACCCTCGCCCACGGCCTCGCCACCGGCGTCGAGCCTGATCACGCCATGCGACGGGCCGCTGTCAACGCCGCCTCGGTAGTCGGCCACGCCGATACCCAGACCGGGCTCATAGCGCCCGATCAGCTGGACGCGGCCGTGGCGCGCGCCGGCCTTGCCGTCACCTGCTGGCCCGTTTAGCGCTCGGCGCGCGGTCTTCCCCCGGGAAGGGACCGAACTGGCGACCGCGATGCTCGACCTGATAGAGGTTGGAATCGAGATTAGCGATCCATTGCTTGCCCTCGGTTGTCAGCCCCAGATAGCGAAGCGCCGGCTGGATAAAGGGCTCGACAGAGGTGCGGAAAAAGTCCGGGTACATGTCGGCGAGATCGGCCGGGCTCGTGCAGCCGAGCGTTTCGGCCATACCGTTCTCGGCGAACTCGAAATAGAGGGCATTGATCTTGCGGTGGTAGAACGGATCGCCCAACTGGCCGATAAGGTCGGCTGCCCTGACCAGCGCTGCCTCGCTCTCGGTATCGACATATTCTGGTCCGTCGGGAACCGGAAAGCGGGTCATTTCGATGCAGTCGGCGATGCGCTTTGCGTCGATGATCGGGGAGTCGCCGAAACGTTCGCGGGCATAAATCTTGCCGCGCTCGATGTGATAGGGCGCCAGGCAGGCATCGGAGGCACCGCGCGAAGGGGTCATGCGGTTGCCGGCTTCGTCGATAACCACGCTGCCACAGCTGTCGCCGCTGCACACGCCACGCACCATACCGATGTCGTGGACCAGAAGGGCGCAGGTGTAATGCAGCCAGTCCTCGGGCGCCATATGCTGCGACAACAGGCGGCCGCGGATAATCTGCTGGCCGACCAGCGTCACCATCATGGTGTGCTCGAGATTATGATAAAGCGCATTGGAATTGCCAATGCGCTCCATCACCAGCCGCGCCGCCCCACCGAGATAAGTGGCGTATTCGGGGTTGCGGTGGGAGAAATATTGCATGTACAGGCCGGCGAGATAATCACCGAGCTCATTCGCCATGATGGAAATCGGGTTAAGCATCATGTTTGTATCCCCCATGCGACACACCGGCTCGTGGCGCGATAAACCCTAACCCCTGCGGCCGGTTTCAACAATGCGCTCCCTTCCGAGACGTCAAACGCTGCCTGAAGGCCGACCGATTGCAGCCGATCGGCTTCTTGCACCAGGCTTTTGCAGGCACTATTGCGCCAGAATGGCATAGGTTCCGGTGGCAAAGGCGGCGGGCCTGGCCGAGCGCTCGCCGTCAATGTCGGTGGTGCAGAACGCCAGGCTGCGGCCCAGGCGACGGACCCTTGCCTGGACCTTCACGCCCTCGTCGAGGATGGGGCGCATGTAGTTGATGGTGAGGTCGACCGTGGTCATGGCCCGCATGCCACCCATGGCGGCCGCCAGGGCGATCACCATGGCGGTATCGGCCGCGGCAATGAGGGCCTGCCCGCAAACAATCCCGCCGATACGGGTGAGACGCGGTGAAAAGGCGATGGTGAGGGTGAGACCGGCATCGTCGACAGCGGTGACGGCGAGATCGAGATCGCGCACCCAGTCGGCAAAATTGTCCTTCAGGATCACCTCGGCCTCGGCCGGTGTCATATGAGCCATGGTCTGATCCGTTGCTCCGCAATGATTTGCACCCCCGGGCGGCGTGCAGGAACCGAAACATGCCTATCTGGCCATATTTCGCAAGAGCCATGACACGGCGGCGGGGCATGAATAGTCCTGATACGGAGCGACCGCAAAGCCCGATTTCACCGCGTGTTAACGCGAATGGACTAGCGTTCGGCGCATGTGGGTGAATGGGGACTGTGGCGTGAAAGAGCAGTGGCAACAGGGCTGGAAACGGGTGCGATGACGGATATCGTACAGTCACGACAATCATCGTATGTCGACCCAGAAGTGGTGCAACGCCTGCTGAAATGTGCCGATTTCCTCGTGTTGTTCATCGGTACCATGATGTTGTTCCTGGGCTCGTCCATGTGGATCCCAAAGGATATTGCCGCAACCATCGGTTTTCTCGCCCTCGAGGTCGCCTTCGGCAGCATGGTCACCATGCGCTGGCTCGGTCTTTACGACGTCAAGGTGCTGGTGAACCCGGTACGCGGCATTACCTCATCGCTGGCGGCGACGTTCGTGCTCGGCGCCACGGTCTTCGCCAGCACCCACTATTTTCTGTTCAAGCTGGAACCCTTATGGCTGTCGGGATGGCTTGGCCTGTGCATCGCCCACTTCGCCATCACCCGCAGCATTGCATCCATGTGGGCCAAGCCGCTGGCCGATGCCGGGGCCTTCAGCCAGCGCATCGCCATCGTCGGCGGCGGCAAGGCGGCCGAGGATGCCATCAATGCCCTGGAGAACTCCCGCGATATCGATGTGACTATCGTCGGCCTGTTCGATGACCGCGACGACAAGCGCAGCCCGAGTTCAATCCGCAAGCACCGCAAGCTGGGCACCATCATCGAGCTCTCCGATTATGCCCGCAACAGCCGTGTCGACCTGATCATCGTGGCCATCCCGCTGTCAGCCGAGCAGCGTCTGCTGCAACTTTTGAAACGGTTGTGGGAACTGCCGGTGGACATCCGCATCTCAGGGCATGCCTCGACGCTGAAGCTGTCGCCCAAGGCCTATACCCATCTCGGCAAGCTGCCGCTGCTGTCGGTTTTTGACCGGCCGCTCAAGGGCTGGGGATCGATCCTCAAGACGCTTGTCGACCAGGCCCTGGCGGCCCTGCTGATCGTAGTGCTGTCGCCGCTGATGCTGGCCACCGCCATCGCTATCCGGCTGGAAAGTCCGGGCCCGGTGATCTTCCGGCAGAAGCGTTTTGGGTTCAACAACGAGTTGATCGAAATCTTCAAGTTCCGTTCCATGTATGTCGAGGCGTCCGATGCCACGGCCGTGCGCCTGGTCACCCGCGACGATCCGCGCGTCACCTCGGTCGGGCGCTTCATCCGCAAGGCCTCCATTGATGAACTGCCGCAACTGTTCAACGTGCTGCGCGGCCAGCTTTCGCTGGTGGGTCCGCGCCCGCACGCCACCCAGGCCAAAGCCGCCGAGCGCCTCTACGAACAGGTGGTGGAGGGCTATTTCGCCCGTCACCGGGTGAAGCCGGGAATCACTAGCTGGGCCCAGATCAACGGCTGGCGGGGCGAGACCGACACGGCGGAGAAGATCGAAAAGCGGGTGAAGTACGACCTGGAATACATCGACCGCTGGTCGCTGCTGTTCGACATCTACATTCTGTTCAAGACGCCGTTCGCCCTGATCAAGGGCGAGAATGCCTATTGAACGATCAATATCTCTCTAGACACCGTTGACAAAGCGTGCCCACTGGGCCGGCAAGGAAGGTTTCGCCGGCCTCCGGCTGACGGCCGCAAGAAGCGCAGCGGGGCCGCTGATGACGGCGCACCTGCCGAATGCCCCTTTCACCCGCTTCCCCGGAGCCGGCCAGTAGCGCCCGGCAGGCCTGGCGACACGGACGACACACACAGACAGCCTTGCCCGCGGCCGGGACGCCCGCCTCCCCGCACAGGACACAGACGCCCTTTCCCACCAGCCTTGCAGATGGCGCCGAATTCACGCCTGACGCCTTCGACGGCCTGGCGGGTACGCCGGCATCGGCCTGCACCAGTTGATGTACCCGTTGATGCGACAGGCCGAGGGCGGCAGCGATTTCGCGCAGACTGGCGCCGCCGGCGTTGAGAGCCGTCAGACGGGCGCGGTAGGCCATGCGCAACGGTTCGATGGCAGCTTCGGCCGCCTCCAGCGCCGCTGCAGCGGTACGCGCTTCGGCAAGCCGTTGGGGATCGAGGGACATGGAGATGCCGGGCCTTGTTTGTCTATATTATCTAGACAATAGTCGAAGTTGCCGGCATGATCAAGAGCGCCTGTCTATACTATATAGACATTCACCGCTGCAACCGCCGCAGCGCCCGTTCGCGGCCGATGAGGGGCAGCAGGGCAGCCAGTTCCGGGCCGTGCTCGCGGCCGGTCAGCGCCAGCCGCAACGGCATGAACAACGCCCGGCCCTTGCGCCCGCTGTGCGCTTTGAGTGAAGCCGTCCATTCGGACCAGGTCTCCGGTCCCCACGGTGCCGGCGGCAGGTCATCGCCGGCGCGGTGCAAGAACGCCCGGTCGTCCGCCGCGGCTGCCGTTTCCACTTCGCCGAACACCACCTCGCACCAGTCGCGGACATCGGCGAGCTTTTGCAGGTTGCCGCGCACCGCCGCCCACAGTTCCGGGGTGCAACGGCTGTCTATAGACACTAGACGATCCGCCACCTGAGCATAATCGAGCCCGTGCAGCAGCCGGGCGTTGACACTGAGCAGATCCGCCGGGTCGAACCGGGCGGGGGCGCGCGATAACTGCGACAGGTCGAAATGGTCGGCCAGCGCCGCCATAGATGCCGACGGGACGATGGCTTCCGAGGTGCCGATGAGGGTGGCGAGGCTGACCACCGCCATGGCCTCGAAGCCTTCATCGCGCAAGCCGGCAATGGCGAGCGAGCCGAGGCGTTTCGACAGCGCCTCGCCATCGGCGCCGACCAGCAGCGAATGATGGGCGAAGGCGGGTACGGCTGCACCCATCGCCTCGAATATCTCGATCTGCACGGCGGTATTGACCACATGGTCCTCGCCGCGGATCACATGGGTGATGCCGAGGTCGATGTCGTCGATGACCGAGGTCAGCGTATAGAGGACGCTTTGGTCGGCGCGCACCAGTACCGGGTCGGAAAGCGTTGCGGTATCGATACTCTGGGGGCCGCGCACCAAATCGGTCCATTCGACCGTCCGGCGGTTTAGCACAAAGCGCCAATGGGGTTGCCTGCCTTCGGCTTCCAGGTGCGCCCGATCCTCGACGGTGAGGTCGAGCGCTGCCCGGTCATAGACAGGGGGAAGGCCGCGGGTACGCTGGCGGCGGCGCTTCTTGTCCAGTTCCTTCGGCGTCTCGTAGCAGGCATAAAGCCGTCCCGCCGCCTTCAGCCGCTCAGCCGCCGCCTCATAGAGGGCGATCCTGTCGGACTGGCGATAAACCGCGTCGGGTCTGATCCCCAACCAGGCAATATCCTCAGCGATGCTGGTGGCGTATTCTTCGCGTGAGCGCTCGCGGTCGGTGTCGTCAAAGCGCAGTATGAAGCGGCCGCCCGCTTTTTGGGCGACCAGCCAGTTGATCAGCGCCGTGCGGGCATTGCCGATATGGATGCGGCCCGTCGGCGAGGGGGCGAAACGAACCGTCACAGGAGCCGTCATGCGCCCCCGCCCTTCTCGCGGAAGGCGTTGGTGATCGGATAGCGCCGGTCGCGGCCGAAATTTCGTGCCGTGATCTTGACGCCGGGGGCGGCCTGGCGGCGCTTGTATTCGGCCACATAGAGCATGTGCTGGATGCGCTCGACGAGGGCCCAGTCATGGCCGCGCGCCACCAGATCGGCAATCGGCAATTCGTCCTCCACCAGTCCAGTCAGAATATCATCGAGTACCGCATAGGGGGGAAGCGAGTCCTGGTCGGTCTGGTCGGGGCGCAGTTCGGCGCTGGGCGCCTTGTCGATGATGCGCTCGGGGATCACCCGGCCCACGGGGCCTTGCATGCCGGCCGGGCAGTGCTGGTTGCGGTAATGCGCAAGGGCGTAGACCTCGGTCTTATAGACATCCTTGATGGGGTTGAAGCCGCCGTTCATGTCGCCGTAAAGGGTGCAGTAGCCCACCGACATCTCCGACTTGTTGCCGGTGGTGAGCACCATGGAGCCGAACTTGTTGGAGACCGCCATGAGGATGGTGCCGCGGGTCCGGGCCTGGATGTTCTCCTCGGTCACATCGGGATGCAGTCCGGCAAACAGGCCGGAAAGGGCATGGTCAAACCCCTTGACCGCCTCGGCAATGGCGACCACCTCATAGCGCACTCCGAGCAGGCGGGCACATTCGGCGGCATCGTCAAGGCTTTCCCGGGCGGTGTATTTGTAGGGCATCATCAGGCATTCGACCCGCTCATGCCCCAGCGCGTCCACCGCCATGGCCGCCACCACGGCCGAATCGATGCCGCCCGACAGGCCGATCACGACGCCGGGAAAGCGGTTCTTGTCGACATAATCGCGCAGGCCCGTGACACAGGCGCGCCAGATGGCGCCATGCTCGGCCTCAGGGCTTTCGACCTTGCCCGGCGCCATCACCCAGCCCTCGGCGCCCTTCAGCCATTCGACAATCGCCATATCCTCGGCAAACGAGGCCATCTCAAAGCTGAGCGTGCGGTCGGCGTTGAGGCCGAAGGAGGCGCCGTCGAACACCAGTTCGTCCTGGCCACCCACCTGGTTCAGATAGATGAGCGGCAGGCCGGTCTCGGTGACGCGCGCCACCACGATATTGAGGCGTACGTCCTCCTTGCCGCGCTCGTACGGCGAGCCGTTGGGCACGATGAAGAGCTCGGCGCCGGTCTCCACCAGACACTCGGTCACCTCATCGGTCCAGATGTCCTCGCAGATCGGCACTCCCAGCCTGACGCCGCGAAAAACCACCGGGCCGGGCGCCGGGCCGGCGGCGAATACGCGCTTTTCATCAAACACGCCGTAATTGGGCAGGTCGTGCTTGAAGCGCACGCCATCGACGCGCCCGCCGTCGGCCAGCACCACGGCGTTGTAGAGCTTTCCAGCCTCAGCCCACGGTGTACCGATGAGCACGCCCGGGCCGCCGTCGGCGGTCTCGGCGGCGAGGGTCTCGGCGGCAGTGCGGCAGCGGGCGACGAAGGAGGACCTGAGCACCAGATCCTCGGGCGGATAGCCCGACAGGTAAAGCTCGGGGAAGACGACGAGGTCGGCGCCGGCCTCGGCCGCGGCGGCGCGGGCGGCACGGGCTTTATCGAGATTGGCCTCGACCGCCCCGACGGTGGGGTTGAGCTGGGCCAGCGCGGTGATCAAACGATCGGTCATGGTGGCCTGTCATACATTCGCCACAGCGGGGCGGCAACGACTATGCGCGATCATGCCACGTAGGTCACCGCCTGCCTCTGCCGCTAGGATATCCGCCCGTCAATCAGATTTCGACCGAGGCCTTTCACTTTGCGTAATTTTACGGCATTCCTGCTGGTTCCCGCAGTCATGGCGACGCTGGCGTTGCCGGCGGCTGCCAAGGACTATCGACTGGGGTCGCTGGTCATCTCGAACCCTTATGCCGTCAGCCGCGAGCCTGGCGGACCGGTTAATGTCTACATGACGGTGAAAAACGAATCGGGCAGCGTCGAACGCATCATCGAGGCCTATGCCTCCAGCGCCAGCAGGTCCGAACTGCATCAGCAGGCCAAGGCCGGCGATCCTCAATCCATGCAGGAACTGGACTCGATCGACGTGCCCGCCGGCGGCAAGCGCGAACTGAAGCCCGGTGGCTATCACATCGTGCTGTTCGGCATGCCCGGCACCCTCACGCCTGGTGACCGCATCCCCTTGCAGATCGAGTTCGAATTCGCCGGGCGCGCCGATATCGAGGCCGTCGTTACCAAGCCGGGTGCGGTCGGCAAGACACCCGCCACTCAGTCCTCCGCCACGCAGTCCACCGACAACCAGTCCCAGTAACCGGCGCTTGCCGCATCCGGCCGCGCCCGCTAGTCTGAGTTGATCGCCATCGCCGACCGCGATTTGTGGCCGGCATGCGGATGATCGGCTGGGCCTTGAACAATAAGCAAATTGAAGCGGGAGGATTTTGATCCATGCGACTGAGCAAGCTGTTAAGCGGACTGATGACGGCCGCCCTCGTGGCGGCCGGCTCCATGGCGGCGAACGCCACCGAGACGATGCGGATTTCGAGCTGGATTCCACCGCATTCCATGAACAAGGTATTCTTCCCCGAGTGGATCGCCGCCATCGAGAAGGCGACCCACGGCCATGTCACCGGCAAGGTGGAATTCGACCTGGCGCCGCCGCCGGGCCAACTCGACCTCGTCACCGACGGAGCGGCGGATGCGGCGTGGATTTTCCATGGCTACAATCCGGGACGCTTCGTTACCACCAAACTGATCGAGTTGCCCGGCTATCCTGGCGATGCCGAGGCCGCCTCGGTCGCCGACTGGCGGGCCTATGAAAAATACCTCAAGAAAGCCGACGAGCATAAGGGCGTCTATCTCGCAGCCCTGTTTACCCACGGACCGGGCCAGCTCTTCATGCGCGAGAAAATCTCCAGCCTTGACGATCTCAAGGGCAAGAAGATCCGCATCGGCGGCGGCGTTTCGGCTGATGTGGGCGTGGCGCTGGGGGTGATCGGCGTGCAGGTGCCGGCGCCAAAGGTCTACGAGACCCTGTCGGGGGGTGTCGCCGACGGTGTGATGTTGCCGATGGAGACCAACAAGTCGCTGCGCATCTACGAGGTGGCGCCGGAGACATACATCATGCCAGGCGGCCTATATCGCGGTTCCTTCGCGCTCATCATGTCCAACGCCTTTCTGGACCGGCTGAGCCCTGAAGACCGTAAAGGTGTCCTCTCGGTCACCGGCGAGGTCGCCTCGCAGATGGCCGGCAAGGTGTGGGCCGATGCCGACGTCGCGGGCATGGACAATGCCAAGGTGAAGACCGAGGTCATCGACTTCTCGCCCGCCGACCAGCAGAAATTCGCCGAGATCTCCAAGGCGGTGCGCAAGAAGGTGATCGACGAGGTCGCCGCCCTTGGAATCGATGCCCAGGCCGCCGTCGACATGATCGATGAGACCATGAAGAACTACGGCAAATGACTAACGCGCCGGACCCATCCGGGCCGGCTGGCACATTGCTACGGGCGGGCCGCTGGCTCGCCCGTCTCAGCCTTGCCTGTGGGGCCGTGGTTCTGGCGGCGATGCTGGCACTGACCTGCGCCGACGTGGTCGGCCGCTACATCTTCAATGCGCCCATCAACGGCAAGACCGAACTGACCCGCTTCCTCATGGCCGGGCTCATTGCCTTTGCGCTGCCGGTCGTCACGCTGCAAGACGACCACATCACCGTCGACATTTTCGACAATTTCTTCACCCGGCCGCTTGAGCGCTTGCGCGATGTGGTCATCGACGGGTTCTGCTCAGTGTCGCTGCTGACACTTTCCTGGTGGGTGGCGTTTCGCGCTCACCGGCTCATGGAATATGGCTATGTCAGCGACTTCCTGCACATACCACTTTATCCGGTGGCCTATTTTGTCGCCGCGATGGTCGGCCTGACCGGGCTGGCAGTGGGGTTGAGGATGGTGTTTACCGTCATGGCCGGGCCACGCGGCAAGGGGTGGCACTGATGCTGATCTCGCTCATCGGCTTTGCCGTGGTCATCGCGCTGGCATTCCTCAGGGTGCCGATTGCCTTTGCCATGGGAGGCGTGGGCGTGGTCGGTTTTGCCGCCCTCAATCACTGGAACTGGCGCGCGGCGCTGTCGCCGGCAGGGGGCAGCGTGCTCGACACGTTGCAGACCGAGAGCCTGTCGGTCATCCCGCTGTTCGTGCTGATGGGCATGCTGGTGAGCCAGGCCGGCATGGCGCGTGAACTCTACCGCTCCTCCAACGCCTTTCTCGGCCATCGCCGCGGCGGCCTTGCCATGGCCACCATCGTCGCCTGCGGCGGATTCAGCGCTATTTGCGGATCGAGCCTTGCAACCGCCGCCACCATGGCCAAGGTCGCCATGCCGCAGATGCGCGCCTTCAACTATTCCGACGAACTGGCCACCGCCTCGATCGCCGCCGGCGGCACCCTCGGCATCCTCATTCCGCCCTCGGTCATCCTCATCATCTACGGCATCATGACCGAGCAGAGCATCGACAAGCTGTTCCTGGCGGGCATCGTGCCGGGCCTTCTGGGCATCTGTCTGTATATCGTCGCGGTGCGCTTCGTGGTGTGGCGCAATCCCGAGGCCGGCCCCGCCGGCAGCCGTGCCGGGTGGGCCGAACGGTTCGCCAGCCTGCGTGATGTATGGGCCATCGTCTTGCTGTTCGTCGCCATCCTCGGCGGCATCTATTTCGGCGTCTGGACCACGACGGAGGCCGCCGGCATCGGCGCCGGCTTGTCGCTGGTGATCGGCCTTGCCAAGCGCCGCCTCGACTGGTCGAACCTCACGGCGGCCCTCTACCAGACCATCCTGATGTCGGCGTCGCTGTTCTGCGTACTCATCGGGGCCCAGATCTTCCAGCGCTTCATCGTGCGCGCCGGCATGCCCGATGCGCTGGTGGGGATGGTGACCAGCCTTGATGTCGCGCCGCTCGCCGTCATCTTCATGATGATCGCAATCTATCTGGCGCTCGGCTGCGTGTTCGAAAGTCTTTCGATGATGCTGCTGACGGTGCCGGTGTTCGCGCCGGTGGTGGCGAACCTCGGCCTGTTTGCCGGCTACCCCGGACCGGTCGCCAAGGAACTGTCGCTCATCTGGTTCGGCATCATCGTGGTGGTGGTGACCGAGATCAGCCTCATTACCCCGCCGGTGGGCCTCAACGTATTCGTCCTGAAGGGCGTCCTCGGTGATGTTTCCACCCGCACCATCTTTCGCGGCGTCACGCCGTTCTGGTGCGTCGACATCGTGCGCGTATTGTTGATCGTGCTGATCCCGTGGATCGCGCTTGCCATCCCCATGACCATGAAGGCCATGGGCTGAGGCCCGGATGCATGGCTACAACTGGGCGGCGCCAAATGTATCGCAGTTGGCCATGTCGCCACGGGCATAGCCGTTCTTGAACCAGCGCACGCGCTGCGCCGAAGTGCCGTGGGTGAAACTTTCCGGCACCACGCGGCCTTGCGAACGGCGTTGCAGGCGATCGTCGCCGATGGCGCTGGCGGCGTTCAGGCCCTCCGCGATATCGCCGTCTTCGAGGATATGGCCACTCTCGTCGGCCTGCCTGGCCCACACCCCGGCGTAGCAGTCGGCCTGCAGTTCCATCTTCACCGACAGCCGGTTGGCTTCAACTTCCGACAGGCGCTGGCGCGCAGCGTTCACCTTGTCGGCCAACCCTAAAAGGTTCTGCACATGGTGGCCGACCTCGTGGGCGATGACGTAGGCCTCAGCGAAATCACCGGGCGAGTTGAGCTTCGTCACCATGTCGCGAAAGAAGCTCATGTCGAGATAGACCTTGGAATCGCCGGGACAGTAAAACGGCCCCATGGCCGATTGCGCCATGCCGCAGGCCGAATCCACCTGACCGCTGAACAGCACCAGGCGCGGCTTGACGTAGCGCCGGCCGTTGGCGGCAAAGATGCTGTCCCAGGTGCGCTCGGTCGAGCCCAGCACACGGGCGACGAAATCCTTCATGGCCGCATCGTTGCTGGTGTCCCGCCCCGGCGCCGACGGTTGGACGTCAGCCTGCTGCTGGCCGGGAAGCTGCACATTGCCGCCGTTCAGGAGGTCGAGCGGATTGATGCCGAACACCGCCCACAGGATGAGGATGACGACAACCCCGCCGATGCCGATGCCACCGCGGCGGCTGCCGATGGGGATACGCATGCCGCCGCGCCGGGGAAAGCCGAGGCGGGAGCCTTCGCCGCGACGATCCTCGATATTGTCGCTGGGGCGTTCATTGTCGAGGCGCATGGGTCTCTCCCGATTGTCGGCCAAGGCTGAAGGGCGAAGATATGGCGTCGGATGAGCCGCGGCAACGGCATAATCGCTCAGAACCGGACCGGGGTCCCCGCGTAGAGGCCGTGGGTGCGGCCCAGTTGCTGTACCAGCGCCAGCACGGCGTCGATATAGGGAGTCGAAACACCGGTGATGCGGCCCATCTCCTCAACCGCCGTCAGCAGCGCGTCAATCTCCATGGCGCGCCCCTGCTCGAGGTCCTGGAGCATGGAAGTGCGATGGGCGCCGACCTTGGCAGCGCCGTCGATGCGGCGTTCGACATCCACCCGGAAGCTGGCGCCCAGGCGGGTGCCTATTTCCTGGGCCTCGAGCATCATGGCGCGGGCGAGCGAGCGGGTGCCGGGATCGGTCGCCACCACGTCGAGGGTGGCACGGGTCAAGGCCGAAAGCGGGTTGAAGCACAGGTTCCCCCACAGCTTCAGCCATATCTCCGAGCGGATATCGGCGACAACTGGCGCCTTCAGCCCGCCGGCAGCGATAGCAGCGCCGAGGTGCCGCACCCGCTCGGAGAGCGAGCCGTCCGGTTCGCCGAGGGTGAACTTATCGCCGTAAACATGGCGAATGACACCAGGCGCGGCGATCTCGGTGGCGGGGTAGACGACGCAGCCGATGGCCCGTTCGGGGCCGATGAGATTCCACTGGCGATCTTCGGCATCGATCGAGGACAGGCGATGGCCCTCATAGGGGCCTTCGAGGTTGTGGAAATACCACCATGGCACGCCATTCTGGCAGGTCACGACGGCGGTATCGGCTTTCAGCAGCGGCACCAGCCGGTCGG
>CAZMSA010000028.1:0-26394 GCA_964568825.1 uncultured Rhizobiaceae bacterium
CATGCTTTCGGTGGTGAAGATCGTGAACAGCACGCGTGGCTGGTACGAGGCCGGCACGACAGTGCGGCAGCGCGCCGCGAGAGACAGGGCGGGCGGTTGAGAAAGGCGAAGTGGGCCGGCCGCCTTGCGTCACGCCATCGGGAATTGCACGGCATAGGTGCGAACCCGGTCTCCACGCTGGCAGTTGTTGACCTTCCGGGACAAAAGCCCGAACAGGGCGCATGATTGTCTTGTGGATCCCTTTCACCATCGCCGCCGCTTTCCTGCAGAACCTGCGATCGGGTTTGCAGAAGTCGATCCGTGGCCGCCTCTCCACCGCCGGTGCGGCCTATGCCCGGTTCTTCTATGCCTGGCCATTTGCCTTGGCTTATGCCTGGGCGTTGAATGCTTTCGGTGGCTATGAACTGCCGGCTGTGAACCGCGCCTTCCTGATCTATTGCGCCCTTGGTGGACTAGCCCAGATCCTGTTTACCGTCGTGCTGTTGTGGTTGTTCTCGTTTCGCAGTTTTGCTGTCGGCACGACCTTCTCCAAACTCGAGGTGGTTCTGATCGCCATCTTTGGCGCTCTGTTCCTGGGTGACAAGGTCGGACCGCTGGCGATCATCGCAATCGCCGTGGGGACAGTCGGAACGCTGACACTTTCGCTGACCGAAGCAAAAGTGAGCATTGGCGGACTTGCTCGCGGATTGGGCGAGCGGGCAACATTGGTGGGACTTCTGTGCGCCGCGCTGCTGGGTGCATCGGTAGTCTTTTTCCGGGGCGCCGCTCTGGCATTGCATGGACCGGATTTCTTGATGGCGGCTGCCTTCACGCTATCGATTGCACTCATGATGCAGACCATGATGATGGGCGCATGGTTTTTGGTCTTTGACCGGATGCAGTTGTCGCGGGTCGTGAGGGAATGGCGGTGGGCAGGTCCCATCGGGCTCGTGGGCATGGTATGTTCAGTCTGCTGGTTTACAGCCTTTACCCTGCAGAATGCTGCCTATGTGCGGGCGCTGGGGCAAGTGGAACTGATCTTCACGTTCATAGCCAGCGTCTTCTATTTCAGGGAAAAGGTAGCAGCCAGCGAGATCGCCGGGGTCTCATTGGTCGTTGCGGCAATTCTCCTGATCCTGTTCGCCAGATAGATGTTCACGGATGTGGCGCCGCGCTGGGTCGGCCGCCAGATGCCTGCTCCGCCAGCGTGCAAGGATGAGATCCTGAAGTAGCCTCAGGACCTATAGAAACCGGTGCCCGAATTTACTTGGTTTGCATCGCAAAAATGCCGTCCCAATCCTTTGGCGGATCTGCCTTCAGATGTTCGCATCGTTGGATGTAGATTTGCGAAAGCCGGTCGCGCTGATGAGCCTTCAGGGCCGCATTGAAAGCAGCAATCGCCTTCACCCAATTGCCAGCGCGGTATTGTCTCACGCCCACGTTGAACTGATTTATGCAATCCATGATATTGGGGAAAGTCTCTTCGCTGTGGTGGTCAAGAACCTCATAGACCGCCACCGGCTTGGTCTTTCCCTTGACAATGACACGGTCGATTTCCCTAGAGCGATAGACGCCCTTCAGCTTCTTGTAGGTGGTCTCGGAGATCAGCAGCTGGGCACCATACTGCTTGCAGGCGCTTTCCAGGCGCGAGGCAAGGTTCACGCCGTCACCAATCACTGTATAGTCCATGCGCTTGGGTGAGCCGATATTGCCGGAGACGATAGTGTCGGTGTTGAGACCAACCCCGATCTCGATGACCGGCTGGTCGCTGTCGATTCTGCCCTTGTTCCATTGGCGGAGCTCCGTCAGCATGGCGATCGATGCCTTGACGGCGCGATCCTCATCATCGGGATGGGCCACGGGTAGCCCGAACACCGCCATGATGGCGTCGCCGATGAACTTGTCGAGCATGCCGGCCTCGCGGGTGATGCAATCGACCATCATGGTGAAATACTCGTTCAGCACGGCCACGATGCCTTGCGGCCCCAGGGTTTCCGACAGGGTCGTGAACCCGCGCACGTCGGAGAACAGGACGGTTGCCTCCACACTGCGGCCACCGAGGATCTCGCCGCCGGCAGCCAGCAACTGATCGGCAAGGCCGGGATCCATGTAGCGCGCCATAGTCGACTTCATGCGCTTCTCAGATGAGATGTCCTCGACCATGATCATGGTACCGAGTTTCTTGCCTTCGGCGCTGACAAGCGGCTGGATGCTGACATTGACCGACAAGGTCTCATCCCCGCAGGTCAGTTGACCATCGATCACGTTGACGGGCTCACCCGTCTTGGCGACCTGATCGGCCTTTTCGTGCACCCAGTTGTTGGGTTCAACGAAATAGTCCCCCGCCACCTTGCCGATCATGTCGTCCGGCTGGCAGCGCAGAATGCTCGAGCCGGCAGCGTTGCAGGTAACGATCTTGCCGTCCTCGTCCAGCGTTATCACGCCATTGGACATGCTCTGCAGCATCGCCTCGTTGTAGTTCTTCATGTTCTGCACGTCGGCGAACAGCTTGGCGTTCTCAAGACCGATGGCGATCTGGGCGGTGAACGCCCGCAAACGCTGCTCGTCTTCATCGGTAAACGGACCGCCGGACTTGTTCAGCACCTGGGTGACGCCGATCGACTTGCCCTGCTTGTTGATTACCGGAACACAAAGGATGGAGCGGGTGAAGAACCCGGTCTTCTTGTCGAAGGCGGGATTGAAGCGCAGGTCGGCATAGGCATGCGGGATGTTGACGGATTTCCTCGATGTGAAGACCGTACCGGCAATGCCCAGATGGTTGGGAAAACGAATGACGGTTGCCCCCAGGCCCTCGCCGACTTGCGACCACAATTCATTCGTCTTGGTGTCGTTCAGGAACAGGGTCGAGCGCTCGGCGTGCAACATCCGGGTGGCCTCGCTCATCACCTTGTGCAGGAGTGAGGCAAGGTCGATCTCCGACGTGACCTCCGAGACGACGTTGAGGAATTTCAACTCGTTGACGCGCCGTTCGTTCATCTGTTCGACAAACAGCGAGCTATGCAGCGTCACCGCCGCCTGGCCCATGATCGCCTCGAGCAAATCGAGGTCGTCTCGGGTCAGATCCTTGTTCCCCTTCTTGTTGAGACACTGGGCGACGCCGATGATCTCGCCCTTGGCTGTCCTGATCGGACAACACACGATATTGCGGGTTCTGAACCCGGTTTGCTGGTCGATCTTGCGGTTGAAACGAGGATCTTCGTAGGCATCGTTGATTATCAGGCCATCTCCGCCCTGGAACACATGGCCTGCGATGCCAAGAGTATTCATGAAACGGATTTCGCGCCGGAAATTACCTTGCGCATAGCGTGAATAGAGTTCGCCTGTGACCTTGTCGTTCAAGAATATCGTCGTGCGCTCGACGCCCAGCTCCCACGACGTCATCTCGATGAGCGCCCCGAGCAACTCGTCATGGGTCTCTGCCGCCGTCACTTTTCGCGTCAGATCGAGCAGCATCTCCGCTATCCGCAAACGCTTGCCGACATCGGCGCCGTTCGCGTGCTCGCTCGCCTCTCGCATTTTCGGCTCGACGGTCCCTGCGTTGTTCATCGGCGCAACCTCTGCGACCTTGAAACGGTGTTCATCACATCAGGCTCGCGAACGTCCGGGCCGATGCGCCCGTCGGCTCTTCGCCGGCGCCTTCAAGCTGGGCGTCGCAGACCTCGTGGCGGATGTTGCTTCAAGTTGTTCGCGCAACACCGAGATCGTTCCCTGAAGATGGCGTATCTCATCGCGATGGCTCGCCTGGAGATCGTCGATGCGCTGCGCTGACTGGGCGCTGAGCTGCTCAATGCGGTCGCGCAAGGCCGTCGCGGTGCCCTTCAGCTGCACCACCTCGCTCGACAAATCTCTGACAATTGCCTGGGCTTCCTGCTGTTTGGCGATGCGTGCTTCTTCCAGCTTGTCGCGCAAAGCCTGCATCGCAACCTTGAGCTGGGCAATCTCGTTGCTCGAAGTCGCAACCGCAAGCTGAACTGCCCGATCCTTTTCGTAGTGCGCCTGCTCGACCTGCTCGCGCAACGCCCCGATGGTGGTGCGAAGTTGGCGAATTTCCTGCTGCGCTGCCCGCAGCGGTGCAGATTCGTCTTCGGTCTCGGTCAAACAATCAAATCCCGTCGCAGTTGCCTGCCGTCGAAACTAGCCCATAGCTGACGGCTTTGCCAGATCACACGCTGCCCACCACATCTCGTGGTGGGAGCAAAATCGAGGGCTGTGCTAGTTTCAGGGCCACTATGCACGCATGATTCTACAATTCGAGGAAGCCGTGAAGATGCTTGACCTGATCATCTCCCGACGCTTCGGCCCACTGTTCGGCTGCCAGTTCCTCGCCGCGCTCAACGACAATTTCGTCAAGAACGTGCTGGTGTTCCTGATCGTGTTCTCTCTCGCAAGCAGCCATGGGCCGGCCTTGGTCACGCTGGCGGGGGCCATCTTCATCGCACCGTTCTTTGTGTTCTCGGCCTTCGGCGGTCAGCTTGCCGACAAGTTCGACAAGGCGCGCGTGGCGCAATGGCTGAAACTTGCCGAAATCGGTATCGCCATCGTGGCGGCTACGGGCTTCGTGCTGCAGTCTGTCCCGGTGCTGATGACGGCACTCGGCCTGACCGGCCTTTTGTCGGCGTTGTTCGGTCCTATCAAGTACGGCATCCTGCCGGAACTCCTGAAGACCCGGGAATTGACCGCCGGCAACGCGCTGATCGAAAGTGCCACCTTCGTTGCCATTCTGCTCGGCACGCTGGCCGGTGGCCTCGCGGTCGGCCTAGTCAACCCATGGCTGGTCGCCGCCCTGATGATCGCCATATCAGGTGGTGCCTGGGGCCTTTCGCTGCTCATCCCCTCCAGCGGACCATCGTCGCCGTCCATTGCCATCGACCGCAACCCCTTCACGTCGACCTGGCATCTTTTGACCGAACAACGCCGCGACCCGCGATTGTGGAACGGCTCGATCATCGTGTCGTGGTTCTGGGTGGTCGGCGCCGTCATGCTGTCGATACTGCCCCCGATGGTGAAGGACGTGCTGGGCGGTACGCAAAAGCTGGTTACCGCCTGCCTCATCGTCTTCGTGGTCGGCATCGCCTTCGGCTCAATGCTGGCTGCACGTGCCTCCAGGCTGCGCCCCAACCTCGGTGTGGTGCCGCTCGGTGCCCTTGTCATGGGCCTCATCGGACTCGATCTCGCCTGGCTGATCGGCGAGGCCGGCAGGGTGCCAGTCACCCTCGTCACGGCCGACCTCGTGACGTCATGGCGCGGCTTTCGCCTGATGTTCGACCTGTTTGTCCTGGCGGCTGCGGGTGGGCTGTTCATCGTACCCTCGTTCGCGGCCGTTCAGGCCTGGGCGCCCGAGGAAAGGCGGGCACGCGTCGTCGCCACGACCAACATCATTTCCGCTGCATTCATGGCGGCAACCGGCCTCATGCTGGCGGCCATTCAATGGGCCGGCATCGGATTTGCTACCCTCCTGGCGGGCCTCGGCGCTCTCAATCTCGTCGTCGCGGTGCTGGTCGTCAGATACTGGGGCCGCGAGACACTGCGAGATCTCGCAACGCTGGTTTTCGGCCTACTCTACCGGGTGGAGGTGCATGGGCAGGAAAACCTGCCCGAGCCCGGCACGGCGATGATCATCGCCCCCAACCATGTGAGCCTGCTCGACGGGCCCCTTATGCACTGCTTCCTGCCGCTCGACTGTGTCTTTGCCATCGACACCGGGATGACCCGCAAGTGGTGGATGAAGCCGCTTTTATGGGGCCTGCCGCACTATGCCATCGATCCGACCAGCCCGCTTGCCGCCCGCCGGCTCATCGCTCCCATCAAGACCGGTGAACCGCTGGTGATCTTTCCCGAGGGCCGCATCACGGTGACCGGCCAGCTCATGAAAATCTATGACGGTACCGCCATGATCGCCGAAAAGGCCGATGCGATGGTGGTGCCGGTGCGCATCGAGGGTGCCGAACGCTCGACCCTGAGCTACCTCGTCCAGGGCCAGATCAAGAAGGCGCTGCTCCCGCGCATCCGCCTCACGGTCGAAAAGCCGGTGAAGCTTGAGGTCGACCCCGACTTGCGCGGCAAGCACCGCCGCCGGGCCGCAGGCGCTGCCTTGCAGGATATCATGACCGAGATCGCGGTGCGCTCGATGATCGGCGAGCGCACCCTGTTCGAGGCCCTGTCCGACGCCATGGGTACCCACGACACCGGCAAGCCTGTCGTGCTCGACCCGCTGGGTACAGCACTCACCTACCGCAAGCTCATCGGCTCGGCGCAGGTGCTCGGCGCCAAGCTCATGCCGCTCGCCGCCGAAGGCAAGGCAATCGGCGTGATGTTGCCCAATTCAGCCGGCGTCGCGGTGGTGTTCTTTGCCCTGCAGTCCGTCGGCCGGGTGCCGGCCATGCTCAACTTCACCGCCGGCAACGCCAATGTGCTCTCCGCCTGCAAGGCCGCCGAGGTTAAAACCGTGCTGACCTCGCGCGCCTTCGTCGAAAAAGCCAGGCTCGAGCCTCTGGTGACCGCGCTCGCCGCCAAAGTCGCCATCGTCTATCTGGAAGACCTGCGGGCCTCAATCACCTTCACAGACAAAATCGCCGGGATGCTGCGCGGCTCCGAGCCGCTGGTTGCACGAAAGCCCGACGATGCGGCGGTCATCCTGTTTACCTCCGGCTCCGAAGGCACACCCAAGGGTGTCGTGCTTTCCCACCGCAACATCATCGCCAATGCCGCCCAGGCGCTGACACGCGTCGATGCCAACGGCGTCGACAAGGTGTTCAACGTGCTGCCGGCCTTCCACGCCTTCGGCCTCACCGGCGGCCTGATCATGCCGCTCATGGCGGGCGTGCAGGTCTTTCTCTACCCGTCTCCACTTCATTATCGCATCGTGCCGGAGCTCATCTATCAGACCAATGCCACCATCCTGTTCGGTACCGATACCTTCCTCGCCGGGTATGCCCGCGCCGCCCACCCTTATGATTTTCGCTCGCTGAGGCTGGTGCTGACCGGCGCCGAGCCGGTTAATGCGACAACCCGCACCGCCTACATGGAGCGCTTCGGGGTCCGTATCCTCGAAGGCTACGGCGTCACCGAAACGTCTCCGGTGCTCGCCATGAACACGCCGATCTTCAATCGCCCAGGCACCGTCGGGCGCCTGTCGCCGCTGATGGAGGCAAGGCTGGAGCCGGTACCGGGGGTAGCCGAAGGCGGCCGGCTCTCAGTGCGCGGGCCCAATGTCATGTTGGGCTATCTGAGGGCCGAAAATCCCGGCGTCCTCGAACCCCCGCCTGGCGGCTGGCACGACACCGGCGATATCGTCACTATCGATGCCGATGGTTTCATCACGATCAAGGGGCGGGTCAAGCGTTTCGCCAAGATCGCCGGTGAAATGGTGTCGCTGGCCGCCGTCGAGACACTGGCCCATGACGTCTGGCCCGAGGCCCAATCCGCCGTGGTGGCATTGCCCGATGCGCGCAAGGGCGAACGGCTGGTCCTCGTGACCACGCGACCCGGCGCTGAGCGCAAGCCCTTGCTCACGGCAGCCAGGACCAGCGGCGTTTCTGAGCTGGCGGTGCCGGCCAAGATCGTCGTTGCCACCAAACTGCCGGTTCTGGGATCGGGCAAGACCGACTATGTGGCGGTCAAGGCGCTGGCGGAAACTGAACGGGAAGCGGCGACAGTCTAACCGCAACACAAATCGATTGGTGCCCCTGGCCGGACTCGAACCAGCACGCCCTTGCAGGCAACAGATTTTGAGTCTGCCGCGTCTACCAATTCCGCCACAGGGGCAACGGCGCGCGACTATAGTTGGGCGCGCGGCCGCGTCAACCGGAATTGGCGAATCGCCCGCCGGCCTGTAACGAGATGCGATGTTGCGACGCCTTTATGTCTGGACCCTGTCGCTGGCTGCCCGGCCCATGGCCGAGGCGTGGCTGGCCTTTATTGCCTTCATCGAGAGTTCGGTGTTCCTGGTACCGGCAGATGTCCTGTTCCTGCCCATGGCGCTGGCAAGGCCCGCCCGTGCCTACCGCTATGCGGTGATCGCCACGGTGGCCTCGACGCTCGGCGGCATTGCCGGGTACATGCTCGGCTACTTCGCCTATGAGACCGTCGCCAAGCCGATCCTTGAGTTTTATGGCAAGCTCGCCGGCTTCGAGCAGCTACGCGCCTGCACCGGCGAAGACACCATCATGCTGCTGCTGGTCACCTCGGGACTGGCGCATCTGCCACCCATCAAGGTTGTCACCATCCTTGCAGGCGTGGTGCAGATCTCGTTTTCTTTCTTCGTCATTTCCTGCATCGTCGCACGCGGTGCGCGCTTCATGGCCCTGGCCTGGGCGCTCCGGCGCTGGGGGTCGCCGATCCGCGAATTCATCGAGCGCCGCCTGGGCCTCATTGCAGCCATCCTTGCCGGTATCCTGATTGTACTGTATCTGGCGGCCAAGTATCTCGGTGGCGCGGCCACGGCATGTTAGGGCAACAAGGCACATGGACAACTCTCATACCAGACAGGCGGTGATCCTTTTGTTCCTGCTCACCGCCAGCACCATCGTCGGCGCCTGGGGCTTTCAGATATTGGGCGGCTACATACCTTGCCCCTTATGTCTCAAGCAGCGCTGGATCTATTACGCGGTGGTGCCGCTGCTGGGCGTGCTGCTGTGGCTGATCCTCGCTTATCCAACGAAGGCAAGGCTGGTGCGCCGCGGTCTGTTGCTGGTGGCCTTGTTGATGCTGGCCAGCGCCTTTCTCGGCGGCTACCATTCGGGCGTCGAGTGGAAATGGTGGCCGGGGCCAGCCTCCTGTGAGTTCGGCGCCGGATTGTCAGGGGGCCTGCCCAACTTCGCCACCGCCAAGGTGGTCAGTTGCAGCGATGCCCAGTGGCGATTCCTCGGGCTGTCGTTTGCCGGATGGAACGTGGTGATCTCGCTGATCGCTACCGGTCTGGCACTATGGGGTGCCAGACGGCCGCTCAGTGCTCACGGCTCCAACTCGGTATCCCAATAGAGATAGTCCTGCCAGCTTTCGTGCAGGTAATTGGGCGGGAAGTGACGGCCGTTGGCGTGCAGTTCGTGCACGGTCGGCTTGTCGGGCACCCGCATGGGAATCATGCCGGCCGCGTGCGGCAGCTTGCCGCCCTTCTTCAGATTGCACGGTGCACACGCGGTGACAACGTTTTCCCAGGTTGTATGGCCACCGCGCGAACGCGGGATCAGATGATCGAAGGTCAGGTCGTCGCGGCCGCCGCAATACTGGCACGTGAAGCAGTCGCGCAGGAACACGTTGAACCGGGTGAAGGCGGGATAGCGCGCTGGCTTCACGTAGCTTTTGAGTGACACCACACTGGGCAACCGGAACTCGAAGCTCGGGCTCCTGACGACCCGGTCGTATTCGGAAACGATGTTGACGCGGTCGAGGAACACCGCCTTGACGGCATCCTGCCAGCACCATAGCGACAGCGGATAATAGCTCAGCGGCCGGTAGTCAGCATTGAGTACCAGCGCCGGGCAGGCTTCGGGAGGTGGAGCGGCGTGGTACACGTGCTAGCCCTCGAACGCGCAAATCGTTACGCATTTACTATATCGCCTGTGACAGATACGTGAATAGGGGTCCTCAGGCCCCAGGTGGCGGCGAGCGAAAGCGAAGCTTTCTGTAGTGCGCCCACAACAGCCGCGCCGCCACCGCACGCCATGGCCGCCACGGCTCGGCGAGCTTCTGCATGGCGCGGCGATCGGGTCGCGGATCGATGCTGAACACCAGGCCCGCCGCCGTCTGCAGCGCCACGTCGCCGCCCGGCCAGACGTCGGCACGCCCAAGGCATGACAACAGATAGATGTCGGCCGTCCACGGCCCGATACCCCTCACTGCCAGAAGCTGCTCAGCAGCTTGCGCGTCGTCGAGCCTGGCAAGCCCCTCGATATCGAGACTGCCATCGACGATGGCGGCGGCGAGGGCGCTAAGGGCTGCAATCTTGGCGCGCGACAGGCCGCAGGTCGTCATGACATCGGAACCGGCGGCCAACAACGGCAAGGGCTCAAGCGGCAGCACGGTAGCCTTCAACCGCGCCAGAATGGCGGCGGCGGCATGCAGGGATATCTGCTGCTCTAGGATGATGGCGACAAGCCCGGCAAAGCCGCCTGGCGCGCGGCGCAACGGCGGTAGCCCGTTGGCTTCGACCAGCCGGCCAAAACACCATTCCAGACGCGCCAGCACAGCAACGCCGGTTGCAATGTCATCCATATTGTCTATCAGTTGCATGTGCGGTTGTTCCCCCGGAGGGGAATTTGCCCTATAGCGCCGGCCATGACGAGGCCGATTTTCCGCTTTGCACCCAGCCCCAACGGTTATCTGCATCTCGGGCATGCCTTTTCCGCGCTGTTCACGGCCCGGGCGGCGCGCGAAGCGGGTGGTCGTTTCATTGTGCGCATCGAAGACATCGACCTGTTGCGCGCAAACAAGACCTTTGTGGATGCACTGCTGCACGATCTCGCCTGGCTGGGCCTTGCCTGGGAGGAACCGGTCAGGCGGCAGTCGGCCCACCTAGCCGACTACGCGGCACGCCTGGCACAACTCGCGGCGATGGACCTCATTTATCCCTGCTTCTGCTCGCGCCAGACGATCCAGCAGGCACGCCCAGCACGGCAAGATCCTGACGGTGCCCCGGTCTATCCCGGCACCTGCCGGCACATGTCAGCCGAAGAACGGGCCCAACGCATCGCGGCGGGCGAACCGCACAGCCAACGCCTCGATCTCGAGCGCGCCCTTGCCCTGCCTGCCGCAACTGACCTCACTTTCGTGGAGGAAGGCGCGGGTCCTGATGGCGAGACGGGAAGGCTGCCGGTCGACCCCGAGCCCTGGGGCGACGTGATTTTGGCCCGCAAGGATATCGGCACCAGCTATCACCTGGCGGTGGTGAACGACGACGCGCTGCAAGGCATCACCCATGTGACGCGCGGCCACGACCTCTTCCACGCCACCCACATTCACCGCCTGTTGCAGGCTCTCTTCGGATTGCCGCAACCGGTCTATCGCCACCACCGGCTGATTACCGACGAGACCGGCAGGAAGCTCGCCAAGTCGGCTGCCGACACCAGCCTGCGCACGTTGCGGGCGGCGGGCATCACGGCGGGCGACATTCGCCGGTAACTGGGCATCGAGGCTTGATGGTTCGAAACCCGTCCACCCTCTGGCACGGCGGCCCGCTTTGCCCATATAAGAGCGCATGACGAGCCAGAAGACCCAGACCTCCGGCCTGCCGTTCCGCAAGATGAACGGTCTCGGCAATGATTTTGTCGTGCTCGATGCGCGCACGCGGGCGCTTAAGGTGAACGAGGCGGCAGCCCGCGCCATCGCCGACCGCAAATCCGGCATCGGCTGCGACCAGCTTATCGTCATCGAGCCATCACCCAAGGCCGATGTGCGCATGCGCATCTGGAACAGTGCGGATGGCGAGGTGGAATCCTGTGGCAACGCTTCGCGCTGCATCGCCGATATGCTGTTCAAGGAGACAGGCCGCCCCAATGCCAGCATCGACACCACCGGCGGCTTGCTGATGTGCAAGGCAGCCGGCGATGGCCTGGTCACCGTCGACATGGGGGTGCCGCGTTTCGGCTGGCGCGACATCCCACTGGCAGAGGAGTTCTACGACACGCGCGGTATCGAGTTGCAGGTTGGACCTATCGATGCACCACTCATCCATACCCCTTCGGTGGTCAATGTCGGCAATCCGCACTGCATCTTCTGGGTGAAGGACCTCGATGTCATCGATCTTGGCAGGGTCGGGCCGATGCTCGAAAACCATCCGTTGTTTCCCGAGCGCGCCAATATTTCGCTCGCCCGCGTCGATGACAGCGAGCACATCACATTGAAAGTCTGGGAGCGTGGGGCGGGGTTGACGCGCGCCTGCGGAACCGGCGCCTGCGCCGCGGCGGTCGCGGCGGCGAGAAAGCGCCTCACCGGGCGCACGGTGACCGTCACCCTGCCGGGCGGCGACCTGAAGATCAAATGGCGCGACAGCGACGATCACATGCTGATGACGGGGCCGGTCGCCTACGAATTCGACGGCACGCTGCCGGATGCATTGGCGGCGATGGTTGTGTCGGCAGCGGAAGACTGAAAGCATGGCGATCCTGACAAAACTCGGCTTCGGTGGCACGTTCGTGGCCTTGCTGGCCAATCCCGACCGGCAGACGGGGCTGGAGAAATCCCGTCGGGAACGCTTGAGCCTGACCTTCGACGGAATTGCCGGGGATTGCCACAGCGGCCGCACCCATGCTTCTGACGTCCGCACGATTACCCAGTACCAGCGCGGCGTCGAAATCGCCAACACCCGTCAGTTGTCGATCCTGTCGCAGGAGGATCTGACCGACATAGCAAGCAACATGGGCCTTGACGAACTGCCGCCGGAATGGCTCGGCGCCAATCTCGTCACCCGTGGCATTCCGGACCTAAGCTTGCTGCCGCCTTCGACACGCCTGATGTTTTCCTCCGGCGCCACCCTTATTGTCGACATGGAGAACGCCCCTTGCCGCTATGTGGCGGACGTAATCGAAAAGCACCGTCCCGGCAAGGGTTCGGCGTTTGTCGCCGCAGCCCAACACAAACGCGGGGTCGTCGCATGGGTGGAAAAGCCCGGCGACATCGCGCTGGGTGACACCATTGTCCTGCACGTGCCGCCACAGCGCATTTATGGGGCGGCGGCGTCATGAATGCGCCAACCAGCCAAGAGTTTCTGGTCGCGCCCGAGCCCGACAGCGGCGAACTGGCGCATGAGGTCGACGGCATTGACCAGGACGGCAAGCCGATCGGCCAGCAGGTCGTGCACGAGCGCCCGCTGACCATCTATCTCAACGGCCAGGAAATCGTCACCGCCATGACGATCGGCGATCATCCCGACTGGCTGGCGGTTGGATATCTACTCAATCAGGGCATGCTCAACAGCAATGATGAGATCACCGGCATCGACCATGACGCCGATCTCGGCGTGGTGGTGGTGCGCACGGCGCGCAAAACCAATTTCGAGGAAAAGCTGAAAAAGAAGATCAGAACATCGGGGTGCGCACAGGGCACTGTATTCGGTGACCTGATGGAGACGATCGAAGCGATCGAACTCAATCGCGACGCGATCATCCGTACCTCCTGGCTCTATGCCCTCACCAAGAAGATCAACACGCAGCCCTCGCTCTATCTGAAGGCGGGCGCCATCCATGGCTGCGTGCTGTGCCAGGCGGATCGCCCGCTGGTCTATCTCGAAGACGTCGGGCGCCACAACGCGGTGGACAAGATCGCCGGCTGGATGTTCCTCAACAATATCGCCCCCGACGACAAGATTTTCTACACCACCGGCCGCCTCACCTCGGAAATGATTCTGAAATGCGTCGCCATGCGCATTCCCATACTCGCCTCGCGTTCGGGTTTTACCGCCTGGGGCGTGGAACTGGCACGCCAGACCCATCTCACCCTCATCGGCCGGGCGCGGGGAAAACGCTTCGTGGCGCTGTCGGGACTGGAGCGCATCGTCTTCGACGCCGATACCAGCCAGGCCGACGAGGAAGACCGCCGCCACACGCGCAAAGGTGCCGGAGGCGATGACTGACATGGCCGCAACCGTGATCGGCTGCATCCTGGCAGGTGGCCTTGCCCGGCGCATGGGTGGCGGCGACAAGGGCCTTATCGGCCTTCAGGGCCGGCCCATTCTCGATCATGTTATCGCCCGCCTGAAGCCCCAGGTCGCTTCCATGGTGATCAATGCCAACGGCGATCCTGCGCGTTTTGCCTCCTATGGCCTGCCGGTGATCGCCGACAGCATCGAGGGTTTCGCCGGACCGCTGGCCGGGGTGCTGGCAGCACTCTCCTGGGCCAGAGCCGAGGCGCCCGGTACCAGCCACGTGGTGACGGCAGCAACCGACACACCCTTCGTGCCGCGCGATCTGGTCGCCCGTCTTCAGGCAGCGGCCAGCACCGAAGGCGCCGAGATGGCGACCGTTTCATCCAACCGGCGCACCCATCCGGTGTTCGGGCTATGGCCAGTCAACCTTGCCGACGACCTCGAACGGGCAATGCGCGATGAGGCTCTGCGCAAGGTCGATATGTTCACCGACCGCTACCAGCTTGCCGTTGCAGAATTCGACTCCGATCCCTACGATCCGTTCTTCAATGCCAACACGCCCGATGACGTGATCGAGGCGGAACGCATCGCAAGGGAATTCGGCGCGTGAGCCGCAAGGTCATCGGGATCACCGGCTACAAGAACTCCGGCAAGACCACGCTGCTGGAAGGGCTAGTGCGCAATCTGACCGCGCGTGGATACCGCATCGCCACCGTCAAGCACGCCCATCATGCCTTCGAAATCGACCACGAGGGCCGCGACAGCTATCGCCACCGGGCAGCAGGTGCTGCCGAGGTCGCCGTGGTGTCGCGGCGCCTGTGGGCCAACATCCGCACTCTGAATGACGAGGCCGAACCCACCTTCGCCGAGGTTGTTGCCGACATGGGACCGGCCGATCTGATTCTGGTGGAAGGGTACAAGCGCGACCACTTCCCCCGGATCGAGGTGCGTAACCTCGACCTCGATCACCCCGCGCTCGACAATGCCGACGGCACTGTCGTGGCGATTGCCGCGAGCGGCCCCGTCGACGGCGCCGGCGTCCCGGTCTTCGGGCGCGACGATATCGAGGCGATTGCCGCCTTCATCATCACCCGCATGGAGCTCGACCCGCGATGAACGCCAGGCGGCGCATCCTCGACGACTGCTTTCTGCATGACCGCGACCGGCTCAGGCACGACGAGGCGGTGGCCCTCATTCTGCAACGGCTGTCGCCGGTTGCCGAGCCGCAGCCGGTTGCCACCCATCGGGCGCTGGGCCGGATCCTCACTGAGGACATCGTAGCGCCGCGCGACGTACCTGCCTTTGCCAATGCCGCCATTGACGGCTATGCCGTGGCGCACGCGAGCCTCGCTACCGGCGAGACCCGGCTGCCGGTCGTCATGCGGGTGACCGCTGGGCGCACACCCGCTCGTCCGCTCGCCACAGGCGAAGCGGCACGCATCTTCACCGGCGCGGCAATGCCGCAAGGCGCCGATACCTGCATCATGCAGGAGGACGTGAATATCGAGGGCGACGATGTCGTCATCCCGCCGGGAGTAAAGATGGGCGCCAACACTCGCAAGGGCGGCGAGGATGTCAAGAGCGGCGACACCGTGGTTACTGCCGGAACCCGCCTCAGACCGCAGGAACTGGCGGCCATTGCCTCCACAGGACGCGACAGCATCGCCTGTGCCCGCCGCTTGCGGGTGGCGCTGATCTCGACCGGCGATGAAGTCGTACGGCCGGGCAATCCGCTGGGGAGTGGCCAAGTCTATGATTCCAACCACGCCCTGCTGACGGGGCTTATGGCGGCGGCTGGTGTGGAGAGTATCGACTTCGGCATCCAGCCGGACAAGCGCGAGGCAGTCCGCCTGGCCGTCGCCAAGGCGGCGCAGGAGGCCGATGTGATCCTCACCACCGGTGGGGCCAGTCGCGGCGAGGCCGACTTCATCGTCGAGACCATCCAGGAAATGGGCTCCCTGCATGCCTGGCAGATCGCCGTCAAGCCGGGCAGGCCGCTGGCCATGGGCCAGGTGGGCGATACCGTGTTCTTCGGCCTTCCCGGCAACCCGGTGGCGGCGTTCATCACCGTCCTGCTCTACGTGCAGCCCATGTTCGCGCGCCTTCAAAGCGCCCACTGGCGCCCGCCACGACGCTTCCAGGTGCCATCGGGCTTCGCCATTCCGAAGAAAAAGGCCGACCGCCGGGAATTCTGGCGTGGCTGGTTGGAAGAGCGCGAGGGCCGCCAGGTCGCCATGAAGTTTGCCCGCGATGGTTCCGGCCTGATTACCGGGCTGACAAGGGCCGAGGGCCTTATCGAAGTCACCGAAGAGACAACACGGGTCGAGCCCGGCGACATGGTCTCCTTCATCCCGTTCGGCGAGTTTGGACTCTAGGCTGAAAGGAGCGACCATGGCCGGCCCCCGCGATGTCATCGATTTCTGGAACGATGCCGGTGAGGAGCGCTGGTTTACCAAGGATGCCGCCTTCGACGGTGCTCTTTCGGTACGTTTCAAGAGCCTCCTCACCGAGGGGCGCGTCGGCCACCTCGATCACTGGGCGGCAACGCCCGAAGGGACGCTGGGGCTCATCATCCTGCTCGATCAGTTTTCCCGCAACATCCATCGCGGCACCCCGCCGATGTTCGCCGCCGACCCTCGTGCCCTCGCCTTCGCCAGGCAGGCCATTGCCCGGGGCGACCACTACCAGTTCCCCGCACCGCTGGCCAAATGGCTCTACATGCCCTTCGAGCATGCCGAGGACATCGATGCCCAGGAACGCTGCGTCGGCCTGTTCCAGGCGCGCGGGCCGACCGAGAATGTGCCCTATGCCATCCTCCACCGCGACATCATCGCCCGCTTCGGGCGCTTTCCCCATCGCAACCCAATCCTCGGACGCAAGTCGACGCCGCAAGAACTGGCCTACCTGGCCGATGGCGGTTTTGCCGGGTAAGGATGTCGGATTCGGGCGGGCGACAGTCGTTCCACCTCACGCTTGTTGAATGTGGCCCACTATGGTGACGCCAACGCCATTGCATCGAAAAGCCAGCGGGCCCGGAGGATATGGATATGAAAACACATGCGCGCGTGGTGGTGATCGGCGGCGGCGTCGTGGGCGTCGGAACGCTGCATGCCCTGGTGAAGAAGGGCTGGTCAGACGTCGTGCTGATCGAGCGCAATGAGTTGACGTCGGGGTCGACCTGGCATGCCGCCGGCCTGTTGCCGTTGTTCAACATGTCCTATTCCGTAGGCCAGATCCACAAGTACTCGGTCAAGCTCTACGACGGTTTGGAGGCCGAGACCGGTCAGCATGTGGGTTTCAAGAAGGTCTCCAACATCCGCCTCGCCCGCACCGCCGAACGCATGGACGAATATCACTATTACGCCGGGGTGGCCGAAACCATCGGCGTCAAGGTGAACTTCCTCACCCCGGCCGAGCTCAAGGAGATCTGGCCGCTGTGCGAGACTGACGGCATCATCGGCGCCATCCAGCACCCCGACGACGGCTATATCCAGCCTGCCGACCTCACCCAGTCGCTGGCCAAGGGCGCCCGCGACGGCGGTGCCCAGATCTACCGCAAGACCCGGGTCATCGGCATCGAGCAAAAACCGGGCGGCGAATGGCTGGTCAAGACCGACAAGGGCGACATTACTTGCGAGCATCTGGTATCGGCAACCGGCAACTTCGTGCGCCAGACGGGCAACATGCTGGGCCTCGATGTTCCCGTCATCCCGGTCGAGCATCAGTACATCGTCACCGAGCCGCACCCGGCAATCCAGGCACGCCAGAAAGCGGGCCTGCCCGAAATGGGGGTTTTGCGCGAGTCGGATTCGTCCTGGTACATGCGCGAGGAAAGCGGCGGACTGTTGCTCGGCCCTTACGAGAAGGGTGCCCCCTGCTGCTATGTCGACGGTCCGGCGGAAGATGCCGAATACGAACTCTTCCAGGAGGACCTCGACCGCCTCGCCCCACACATCGAGACCGCCATGGCGCGGGTGCCGGCGTTCGGCGAGGTGGGCATCAAGAAGGTCTACAACGGCGCCATCTGCTATACGCCGGACGGCTCGCCGATCATCGGCCCGGCCTGGAGCAGACGCAACCTGTGGCTCAACGAGGGCCATTCCTTCGGCGTCACCGCTGCCGGCGGCGCTGGATGGCAACTGGCCGAATGGATCGTCGAGGGCGAACCCTCCATCGACATGATGGGCGTCGACCCGCGCCGCTTCGGCCCCTACGCCTCGCGCGGCTATCTGAAGAAGAAGAACGAGGAGGCCTATCGCATGGTCTTCACGTTGCACTACCCCGATGAGGAACGCCCGGAAGCGCGGCCCGTCAAGCAATCACCGTGCTATGATCACATGAAGGCGCTGGGGGCGGTGTTCGGTTCAGTCTATGGCTGGGAGCGGCCCAACTGGTTTGCCCCCAAGGGCTACGGATTTGACCCTGCCGAGATCGAGCGGCCGGACGTTCTGACCAACGAGAACCACGCCCCCGTCGCGCCGGGCGAGAAGGTGAAGGAACTGTGGTCGTTCCGGCGCTCCAACTATTTCGAGCATGTCGGCAACGAGTGCCGCCACGTGCACGAGAAGGTGGGCCTGCTCGACATGACGGCGTTTGCCAAATACGAGTGTTCCGGACCGGGCGCCGATGCGTGGCTCGATTCCATCCTTGCCAATCGCATCCCCAAGAAGATCGGCCGCGTCGGCCTTTGTCACCTTCTCTCGCAGACCGGCGGCGTGCGTTCGGAATTCACCGTCCACCGCACCGGGCCGCAGAGCTTCTACATGGTTGGCCCCGGCGCCTTCGAGCGCCACGACTGGGATACCCTGACGAAGCTTTTGCCCGCTACGGGAGACGTTCGCCTGCAGAAGGTCACCGGCCAGTACGGCGTCCTGGTGCTCGCCGGCCCCGCGTCGCGCGATGTGCTGCAAAAGCTGACCGACACCGATCTGTCCAACGCCAGCTTCCCGTGGCTGACCGGCAAGCCGATCAGTGTCGGCATTGCCCAGGCGCAGGCGCTGAGGGTCAACTTCGTGGGCGAACTCGGCTGGGAGCTGCATCACCCCATGGAGATGCAGAACACCATCTTCGATCTGGTTATGGCAGCGGGTGCCGAATTCGACATCAAGCCGTTCGGCATCCGTGCCATGACGTCGCTTGCCATCGAAAAGTCCTATCGTCTCATTCCGCGCGAACTGTCGATCGAGTATTCCGCCTACGAGTCAGGTCTCGACCGCTTCGTGCATCCCAACAAGGGCCAGTTCCTCGGCCGCGATGCATTGGTCGAGCGCCATGCCGCGGGCGACAAGTGGAAATACGTCACCATGGAAGTGCATGGCGTGAGCGATGCCGATGCGCGTGGCTCCGAGCCGATCTACCGCAACGGCGAGCTGGTCGGCCGCGCCACCTCCGGCGGCTTCGGTTGGCGGGTCGGCAAGTCGCTGGCGCTCGCCATGGTCAAGCCCGAGCATGGCGGCGAAGGCACTGAACTGGAGATCAAGATCCTCGGTCAGATGCACAAGGCGACGGTCATCGGTGAAAGCCCCTTCGATCCCGACAACGAGTGCCTCAGGGCCTGATCGACCAGGCACATCGACCATGAAAACGGCCCGGGCGATGATGTCGCCCGGGCCGTCGTCGTCTTGCAAGTCGGCCGATGCCCTAGAACAATCCGACGACCACGCCGTTTTCAAGCCCGATGACCTCGGCCGCCGGCGAACGCGGCAGCCCCGGCATGGTCATGACATCACCGCAGATGGCGACGATGAACTCGGCCCCCGCCGACAGCCGGACCTCACGGATCGGCACCACGTGCCCGGTGGGCGCGCCCTTGCGGTTCGGGTCGGTCGAAAACGAGTACTGGGTTTTGGCCATGCACACCGGGAACTTGCCATAACCGTTAGCCTCGAAGTCCTTGAGCTGGTTCTTGATCGAGGCATCGGCCGAGATGTCGTCGGCGCGATAGATCTCCTTGGCGATGGTCTTGATCTTGTCCCACAGCGGCAGGTCGTCGCCGTAGATAGGGTTGAACTTGCTCTCACCCGATTCCGCCATCCTGGCCACCGCCGCAGCAAGCGCCTCGGTGCCCTTGCCGCCTTCGGCCCAATGGGTGCACTTGAACGCCTCGACACCCTGTTCCTTGCAGTAGGCCTTCACCGCCTCGATCTCGGCCTCGGTGTCGAAGACGAAATGGTTGATGGCAACAGCCACCGGCACGCCGAACTTCCTGACGTTTTCGATGTGGCGGCCAAGATTGGCGAGACCCTTCTTCACCGCCTCGACATTTTCCTTCTTGAGATCGTCCTTGGCGACACCACCATGCATCTTCAGCGCCCTGATGGTGGCCACGATCACCGTAGCATCGGGCTTGAGGCCGGCCTTGCGGCACTTGATGTCAAAGAACTTCTCAGCCCCGAGGTCGGCGCCGAAACCGGCTTCGGTCACGACGTAATCGGTGAGCTTGAGCGCCGTCGTGGTGGCCATCACCGAATTGCAGCCATGTGCGATGTTGGCGAACGGGCCACCATGGATGAAAGCCGGGTTGTTCTCGAGGGTCTGCACCAGATTGGGCATCAGCGCATCCTTCAGAAGCACCGTCATGGCGCCGGGCGCCTTGATCTCGCGGGCAAACACCTGGCTGCGGTCGCGGCGCTGCGCAACGACGATCTGCGACAGGCGCCGCTCGAGATCGGCTACCGACGTGGACAGGCAGAAAATGGCCATGATCTCCGAGGCGACCGTGATGTCGAAGCCGGTCTCGCGCGGAAAGCCGTTGGCCACCCCGCCAAGCGAGCAGTTGACCTGGCGCAGGGCGCGGTCATTCATGTCCATGACGCGACGCCAGGCCACGCGACGTACATCGATGCCGAGATCGTTGCCCCAGTAGACGTGGTTGTCGATCATCGCCGACAACAGGTTGTGGGCGGTGCCGATGGCGTGCAGGTCGCCGGTGAAGTGGAGGTTGATGTCCTCCATGGGCACCACCTGGGCATAGCCGCCTCCGGCAGCGCCCCCCTTGACGCCGAAGCAGGGTCCGAGCGAAGGCTCGCGCAGGCAGATCATCGCGTTCTTGCCGATGCGGTTGAGGCCGTCGCCAAGCCCCACCGTCGTGGTGGTCTTGCCTTCGCCGGCCGGGGTCGGCGTAATCGCCGTCACCAGAATCAGCTTGCCGTTGGGTTTGTTTTTCAGGGTGTCGATATAGGCGAGGTCGACCTTGGCCTTGGTATGACCAAAAGGAATGAGATGCTCTGGGGCAATACCCAACTTGGCGCCAATTTCCATGATGGGTTTCGTGTGCGCAGCGCGGGCGATTTCGATATCGCTTTTGACCTCGGCCATGGGACATCCTCCTGCTTGGCGTTTTTTTGAACTGTCGCGGCGGTTCCTACGCCATGTTTGCCGCTTTTTCCATAGTGGTATGCAAAAAAAGTATCACCACCCATGATTTGGATGCCTGTCGTTTGCATCTTGACGCCATGGCCCGCGGGTCTAGTTTGCCGGTCAACCCGTGGTCTCCCACGGAGACCGGATCGAGTATTCATTTCAGGTAGAACCCATGAGAAATTTTCATACCCCGGGGCGATCGACAGCCTATGGTGCGAACGGCATGGCGGCCACCTCATCGCCGCTTGCGACGCTGGCGGCCATCGACGTTCTGCGTAACGGTGGCAATGCGGTAGATGCCGCTATCACCGCCTCGGGCGTGCTGTGCATCACCGAACCGCACATGACGGCAATCGGTGGCGACTGCTTTGCGCTGGTGGGCCAACCCGACGGCAAGGTGACGGGTCTGAATGGCTCGGGCCGTGCCTCCATGCGTGCCGATGCCGACTGGCTGAAAGCCTCCGGACTCACGGAAATCGCTCCCGACAGTGTGCATGCGGTCACCGTGCCAGGTGCCATCGATGCCTGGGACCGGCTGCTGAAGCGCTTTGGCACCCTGACGCTTGGCGATTGCCTGCAACCGGCCATCCGCCATGCCGAAGAGGGTGTGCCAACCCAGCCTCGGGTCGCCTTCGACTGGCCAGACGAGGTCGACCGCCTGAAGGCCGACGCAGGCGCCAGCCGACATCTGCTGATCGCGGGGCGTGCACCGCGCGAGGGCGAGATCATGCGCTATCCGGTGCTGGCCGAGACCTTGAAGACCATCGCGCGCGAAGGCCGCGACGGTTTTTATGGCGGCCGAGTAGCCGCGGACATGGTTGCTTGCCTCGCCGCGCGCGGCGGCCTTTTGACGCTTGACGACTTTGCCACCGCCGCCGGCGAATTCGTCGAGCCCATCTCGACCGGTTTTGGCGGCCGCGACATCCTCGAGATTCCCCCCAATGGCCAGGGCCTCACCGCCCTCATGGCCCTCAATGCCCTCAAGCGCTTCGATCTCGCCCGCCATGCCCCCGACAGCGTCGAGCGGCGCCACCTCGAAACCGAGGCCATGAAGCTCGCCTGGGTGCTGCGCAACCGCTACATCGCCGATCCGGCCCAGGCGGACGTGCCAGTGGCCGATTTATTGTTGGACCAGACCGCCGACATGATCGCCGGCCTCATCGACCTCAAGAAAGCCTTCAGCGGCCCGGAATCGCAAGTCCCCATGGTCGGCTCGCATACCGTCTATCTGAGCGTTGTCGACCGTGACCGCATGGCCGTTTCCTTCATCAACTCGGTCTATGACCACTTCGGCGTCGCTATCGTTGCCCCGGCCACGGGCGTTACGCTGCACAACCGCGGCAAGGCCTTTGTCACCGATCCTGCCCATCCCAACTGCATCGCCCCGGGCAAGCGCCCCTTGCACACCATCATTCCGGCCATGACCGTGAAGGACGGACTGGTGGAAATGCCGTTTGGCGTCATGGGCGGCAATTACCAGCCCATGGGCCATGTGGCGATCATGATCAATCGCTTCGTCTATGGCATGGACCCGCAAGCTGCCATCGACCTGCCGCGTGCCTTTCCTGACAAGGGCGTGCTCGGCATCGAGGACGGCATCGACGATGCGGTAGCAACTGGTCTGGCAGCTCTGGGACACCGGGTCGAACGACGCCACGATCCATGGGGTGGCGGTCAGGCCATCGAGATCGATCGCCAGCGCGGCATTCTGATCGGCGGTTCCGACCCGCGCAAGGACGGGTTTGCGCTGGGCTATTAACACCGCCTGTTTCGCGTTTCTTTACGATTGGGGCGATATCCTTTTCCCGATGTTCGGCTGTTCGCAGGTGGCCGAACAGCAGATGGCGAGCGTCTCGGCGCTCAATAATTCGCGAAAAGTCGGGTGATCAAGAGTGATGTCAGCAGTTACCGCACGGGTCAATCCGGTCGATTCCGCCAGTGAGCCGGCAACGCCCGAAAGCCCCACCGATGCCCTCGCCAAGGTGCGCGATTTCGATGAATTCGAGCGCCTCCGCATGGCCGTCGAGTCGGCCGGCGAAGCTGCCTACCACTGGGACATCGGCAACGACCGGCTGACCTGGTCATGCGGTGTTAGCCGGATATTAGGCGGTGTCGATGCCGAACTGCTGGGTTCTGGCCGCGGCTATGCCAGCCTCCTCGATCGCGACAATTTCACCTCCCGTTTCGAGGCGGTGATGCGTTCATCCTTGAGCGACGACGGTGAAGGCGTTCCCTTCCAGATTGAATACAAGGTGAAGCCGCTCGGCCGCAACGACGAGCGCGAGTTCTGGATCGAGGACGTCGGCCGCTGGTATGCCGGCCATGACGAGCAACCCGCCCAGGTGTTCGGCGTCATCCGCCATATCGACGACCGCATGGCCCGCGACGCCCATTCGCGGTTTCTCGGACACTGCGACCCGCTCACCGGGCTGATGAACCGCGGTCGCCTTGCCGAGGCCCTGGGCGAGAACATTGCCGTCGCCGAGCACAACGGGACAGCCTGTGGCTATCTCATCGCATCGGTCAGCAATTTGCCTGTCGTCAACGACGCCTACGGCTTCGATATCGCCGACGAAGTTATCGTCGCGGTCGCCAGCCGCCTGCGCGAAGTGGTACGCAACGGCGATCTCATCGGCCGCTATTCGGGTTCAAAGTTCGGCATCATCCTGGGCAGCTGCAGCGAAGAGGAACTGCATGTCGCCGCCGAGCGCTTCTTGAGCGTCGCCCGTGACAGCGTCATCGAGACCGAGCGCGGCCCGGTATGGGCCATGTTGTCGATCGGCGGCCTGATATTGCCCCAGCATGCCGACAATCCCAATGCCGCCATGGCCAAGGCCGAAGAAGCCCTGACCGAGGCCAAGCGCCAACCCTCCGATGCCTTCATCGCCTATCGGCCGTCGCCCGAACGCCTGTCGGTGCGCGGCCTCAACGCCCGCTGCGCAGCGGAAATCGTCACCAGCCTGCGCGAAAACCGCTTCACGCTCGCCTACCAGCCCATCATCTCCACCGAAACCCGTGAAATCGCCTTTCACGAGGCCCTGCTGCGCATGACTTGCGAAGACAGCGACACGGTGGCCGCGGTGCATCTCATCCCCATCGCCGAAAAACTTGGGCTGGTGCGGCTGATCGACCGCACGGTGATGAACATGGCGGTCGACAACCTGCTGCGCCATCCAGACGCCGTGTTGTCGCTGAACGTGTCGGGAACGACCGCGACCGACCCGCGCTGGTTCACCCAGCTTACCGACCTGCTGCAGGAAAACCGCGAGGTCACCGACCGGATGATCGTCGAGATCACCGAGACCGTGGCCCTCAACGATCTCGACGAGACGGTGCGCTTCATCACCTCGCTGCGCGAACTGGGCTGCAAGGTCGCCATCGACGATTTCGGCGCCGGCTACACCTCGTTCCGCAATCTTAAGGTTCTCAACGTCGACATGGTGAAGATCGATGGCTCGTTCTGCGAGCACCTGAGCGAGAACCGCGACAATCAGTATTTCGTCCGTTCGCTGGTCGACCTCGCCAAGAAATTCGACCTCAAGACGGTGGCCGAGTGGGTGCAGGACGAACGCGATGCAGAACTGATGACCAGCTGGGGCGTCGACTATCTGCAAGGCAATTTCTTCGGCTCCGCCAGCCTCGTTGTCCCTTGGGCAAGTGAAGGCGACGATGCCGGCCACGATGCCCCCGAGCATGTCTTCGATGCCTCCCGGTTCATCGACCGGGCCAGCCCGCCCAGCGGCGATGCCGACGACGACGGCAGCGATCAGCCCTTCGTGCCGATCGTGGCGGATCCCGCTGAGCCCGCCGAAGACGCAACTGCCCCCATCGCCGATCCCGAACCGGCACAAGACGATGCCTTCGTGGCGATGCCGGTGGGCAGCGAGACCTCCGACGGCGCCACCGCCGAAGATGAAGCAAGCGAAACCTGCCTCGCCACGCAACCTGAACCGCAACCTGAACCGCAGCCCGAACCGCAATCTGACAGCGGATCGCACGACGATGAGCCTGAGCCGTCGAAATTGCGCTCCGCCGTTGCGGTACTCGACCGCACCTTCACCGCCTTACGCCCACGAACGGTCGCGGCACGGGCAAAATCGGCGAACGGCTAAGCCGCTACTTCTTCTTGTCCGCCAGTTCGTCCAGCCGGTTCTGCATGGCCACAAGCTGGTCGCGCAGCTTGTCCAGATCCGACTGGCTCGCCCCCTCGCGCGTCTTCGATGCCTCGGGCGGCGTGCTGCCGGGTCTCGTCGCTTCCGGCTCCCGGCGCGACATCTCACCAGCCACGGCGAAAGGGTTGAAGGTCGCCATGGCGTTCTGGAACATGGCGACGTTGCGCTTGGTGAGACCCTCGAGCATCTGGAACGGTTCGGCGCTCAAGGTGTCCATGATCTGCTTGCGCATCTTGTCCTGGTCGTGCATCAGGGACTCGAGTGAAAACTCCAGGAAGCTCGGGACCACCGCCTGCATGCTGTCGCCGTAGAAGCGGATGAGCTGGCGCAGAAAATTGATCGGCAACAGGGTCGTGCCCTTGCCCTCTTCCTCGAAGATGATCTGGGTCAGCACCGTGCGGGTGATGTCCTCGCCGGTCTTGGCATCGCAGACGGTGAAATCAGTGCCTTCGCGCACCATGTGCGACAGGTCTTCAAGGGTCACGTAGCTGCTGGTCGCGGTGTTATAAAGGCGGCGATTGGCATATTTCTTGATGACGATGGGCTCACGGCCCGCTGTATTAGCCTCGTTCACGGCCTGTCCTCGCCTGTTCGCGGTCTTGTCTCTTTTTTGTGGGCCTTGCAGTGCACAATTGCAAGTGCAAAAGCCGTAACCTTTCCCCGCCTTCCATGTTGCGCCGCGGCATTTTGTTAGACCAATTCTGCATTGCACAATGACTGCGAAAGGGGCATTAATGCTGCATCCTCGGCCGCGCTCAACGTGAACGCCGGCCGCAAACGCTATGACAGGGAGCACATGAGCCATGGCAAATCCCAGCAATTCCGTCGTCATCGTATCGGCAGCCCGCACGGCGGTCGGCTCGTTCGCCGGGGCCTTCAACACCCTCGCCGCCTCCGAACTCGGCTCCATCGCCCTCAAGGCGGCGATGGACCGTGCCAAGGTTGAACCGGCCGACGTGGACGAGGTCATCCTCGGCCAGATCCTTACCGCCGGCACCGGCCAGAACCCCGCCCGCCAGGCCTCCATCAACGCCGGCGTGCCGGTCGAAAGCCCGGCCTGGGCCGTCAACCAGCTGTGCGGCTCGGGCCTCAGGGCCGTGGCGCTCGGCATGCAGCAGATCCTCAATGGCGATGCCGATATCGTCGCCGCCGGTGGCCAGGAATCGATGAGCCAGGCCCCGTACTGCGCCAAGCTGCGCGACGGCATCAAGATGGGCGATTTCAAGATGATCGACACGATGATCAAGGACGGCCTGTGGGATGCCTTCAACGGCTACCACA
>CAZMSA010000029.1:0-26243 GCA_964568825.1 uncultured Rhizobiaceae bacterium
CCACCATGCTCGATGCCATGAAGGTCTATGCCCGCCACAACCAGCCGGTGATCCTCGCCCCCTTCGCGCTGTGCGGGGCCTCCACCGCGGCTTCCTCGGTGGGCGCGGTGGCGCAGGTGAACGCCGAGGCGCTGGCCGGTGTCGCCTTCACCCAACTCATCCGCCCCGGCTCGCCGCAGATCTACGGCCAGTTCATGGTGACCGTCGACATGAAGTCGGGCGCTCCCATGGGCGGCACGCCGGAAGCCGCCCAGATGATGTACCTGATGGGGGCGCTGGCGCGCAAGTACAAGCTGCCGTGGCGCACCTCGGGCTTTCATGTCGGCTCCAAGCTCAACGATGCCCAGGCCGGCTACGAGGCCAACATGCTGATGCACGCCGCCATCCTGTCGGGGGCCAATTACATCTGGCACGTGGCCGGCTGGCTGGAGGCGGGCCTGGCGTGCGGCTATTCCAAGTTCGTCACCGATGGCGAGCAACTCATCGCCTGGTACAAGTATGCCCAGGGCGTCTCGTTCGATGATTTCAACGACGCCATGGCGGCCATCCGCGAGGTCGGCCCGCAAGGCCATTTCCTCGGCACCCAGCACACCCTCGACCATTTCGAAAGCGCCTTCTTCATGCCCACCCTCATGGACTTCAACTCCTTCGAGCAGTGGAGTGCGGAAGGCGGCAAGGACCATGACACCCGCGGCCGCGACAAGGCCCGCGCCATGCTCGCCGCCTACGAGCCCCCGCCCATGGACGAGGGGATCGCCGAATCCCTGCGTGACTTCATCGCCCGCCGCGAGCGTGAACTTCCGGACAGCGTGAGCTAGCCCGGGTCGATGCCTGAGCATCCCTATCGCTGGGCGATCCTTGCCGGGTGCTGGATCAATTATTTCGTCTTCGGCCTGTCGATCACCGGCCTCGCCCCGCTGGTGGCGCTGATCATGCCGGACCTTCACATCTCGGCGGCCGAAATGGGCACCATCCTCGGCGCCTGGCAGTTCGTCTATATCTTCGTTGCCATCCCCCTTGGCCTGGCGCTGCACCGCTTCGGGCCGGGACGCATGCTGGTGCTGGGGGTAGCGATCATAGCGGCTTCAGGCTTCCTGCGCGCCGAAGCCCATTCCTATGCGGGCCTGCTCCTCGCCGTGGCGCTGTTCGGGTTCGGGGGCCCCATGCTCTCGGCCGGTATACCCCAGACCATCGGGCGGTGGTTTTCAGGACCCGAGCACGGCCTTGCCATGGGGGTCTACATCACCGGCCCGGCAACCGCCGGCATCATAGCCTATGCCACGACCCATGCGCTGCTGCTGCCGGCGATGGGCGGCGACTGGCGGGCGGTGTTGCGGATGTGGGCGTGGTGCGCGGTCGCAGCGGCGTTGGCGTGGATGCTGATCTGGCTGGGCGGGCGCTGGGTGCTGGCGGGTCAGGCGATCAAGGCATCGCCGGCGGAATCGGGAACCGGCTCAGGGCTCACCGCGGCGCGTGAAATGCTGCACTCGCGTCCGGTGCTGTTGTTGCTCCTGGCGGTGATCGGCTCGTTTTCCATCGACCACGGCTTGCGCAACTGGTTGCCGGAGATCATCCGCGCCAGCGGCCACACCGCCGAGGCGGCGGGCTACCTCGCCACCATTCCGGTCTGCATGGGGGTGGTCTCGGCGCTCGTCTTTCCCCGCCTCGCCGTGCCGGCGCGCCGCGCCTTGATCCTCCGCACGCTCTACGCGCTGTCGGCGGCGGGCCTGTTGCTGCTGCACGGTGCCTCGGCGCCGCTGCTGGTGGCCGGCCTGGTGCTGATCGGCCTGGCCTCGGGGGCCACGATGACAGTGTCGCTGCTGACCCTCATCGAACAGGACGTGGTGGGCCCGGGCCGCGCCGGGCTGGTGGGCGGCCTGTTCTTTTCGGTGGCCGAGATCGGCGGGGTCGGCGGACCGGTGCTGATCGGGGTGATCCGCGATCAGACCGGCAGCTTCAGCCTCGCCGTGTGGCTTCTGTGCGCCATCGCGGTGCTGCTGTATGCCGACACCTATCTCATTTTCGCACCGCGCCGCCCCGCCGGGTGATTGCGACGATTTGCAATTTGTAAGCCATGCAAGAGTGCCTATCCTTGCCATGCGCCGAGCATAGCGAGTAGGTGTTGGCGTCAGCCGGCGGGCAATGCCCGCCTGCGTCGGGTGAACGGCCAGGGAGGAAGGCATGGAGTGGCTTCTCGTGATCTTTGTCTACGGCGGTTATCCGCACAACCTGGTCAGCGACACCAAGATCATCGACAACTTTCCCACCGAGCAGATGTGCGAGGATGCCAGGAAGGCCCTGAAGGACTTCAAATACGCCCCGCCCGAAGTGGCGAACGGCCCGGTCATCAACAACATCTCGGTGTGCATCCGCCGCAAGTAACGCGCGCTTTGGTCAGGCGGTCTTTTCCTCGGCCAGCCCCAGTTCGGCGACCATCTTCTCGCGCATCACGAACTTTTGCGCCTTGCCGGTGACGGTCATCGGCAATTCGTCGACGAAGCGTACATAGCGCGGGATCTTGTAGTGGGCGATCTGGCCCTGGCAGAACTGGCGGATTTCCTCCTCGCTTGACGTCTGGCCGGGCCTGAGGATGATCCACGCCGCGACCTCCTCGCCGTACTTGGAATCGGGCACCCCGAACACCTGCACCTGCTGTATCTTGGGGTGGGTGAACAGGAATTCCTCGATCTCGCGCGGATAGACGTTCTCGCCGCCGCGGATCAGCATGTCCTTCACCCGCCCGACGATGTTGCAATAGCCTTGCGCATCGATGGTGGCGAGGTCGCCGGTGTGCATCCAGCCATCGGCGTCGATGGACTCCGCGGTGCGTTCGGGATCGTTCCAGTAGCCTTGCATGACGGAATAGCCGCGGGTCAGGAGTTCGCCTTTTTCCCCGACCGGCGTCGTCTTGCCCTCGGCATCGATGATCTTTACCTCCACATGCGGGTGGATGCGCCCGACGGTCGAGACGCGGCGTTCGAGGTCGTCCCTGGTGTCGGACTGGAACGATACCGGACTGGTCTCGGTCATGCCGTAGGCGATGGTGATCTCGTTGACGTGCATCTGCGAAACCACCCGCTTCATCAGTTCGATCGGGCAGGGCGAGCCTGCCATGATGCCGGTGCGCAGGGTCTTCAGGTCGAATTCGGCAAAACGCGGATGATCGATCATCGCCCCGAACATGGTCGGCACGCCATGCACCCCGGTGCAGTGTTCATCGGCCAGGGCATTGAGGCATTGAAGCGGATCGAAGGCCTCGCCCGGAAACACCATGGTAGCACCGGCCGCCACCGCTGCGAGGTTGCCCAGCACCATGCCGAAGCAATGATAAAAGGGCACCGGGATGGCGAGGCGGTCGTGCGGCCCCAGATCCATGGCATAGGCGCAATAGCGCCCGTTGTTGACGATGTTGCGATGCGTGAGGGTCGCCCCCTTGGGCGCGCCGGTGGTGCCGGAGGTGAACTGGATGTTGATGGGATCGTTGGTATCGAGGCTAGAGGAAATGGCATCGAGGCGGGCGCGGTTGCCGCCGCCGCCCTTGTCCATCACCTCATCGAAGGAGAACATGCCGGCAAGCGGCTCATCGCCGATCTGGATGACGGTGGTGAGGTGCGGCAGGCGCTTGGCCTTGAGGCGGCCCGGCGTCGCCGTATCGAGTTCCGGCGCCAGGTCGCGTAACATGGCGATATAGTCCGATGACTTGAACTGGCGGGCCGTGATGAGGGCCTTGGCCTCCACCTTGTTGAGGGCATATTCGAGTTCGTGGCGGCGGTAGGCCGGGTTGATGTTGACCAGGATGAGGCCGATGCGCGCCGTGGCGAACTGGGCGATCAGCCACGCCGGCTTGTTGGGCGACCAGATGCCGATGCGGTCGCCCTTGTAGAGCCCCAGCGCCAGGAGGCCCGCCGCCAGCCGGTCGGCGCGACGCATGAGGCCGTCATAGCTCCAGCGCTCACCGGCCGAACAGAAGACGGCGGCCTCGTGCTCGGGATCGCGCGCCACCGTGGCCTTGAGAAAGTCCGGGATGGTCTCATCGACCAGCGGCGGCTCGTTCAGGCCGATCACATGCGACAGTCCGTCGGCGGGGGCGATGCGGGGGGATCTCGATCTCGTCATGGCGTCACATCTTCTTCCAGTCGCCCATCTGCTCGAAGGCGGCGGCGGCCCGGTAGATGGTGGACTCGTTATAGTGGCGCCCGATCAGCATCATGCCAACCGGCAACCCGTCGGACATGCCGCACGGCACGTTCATGGCCGGATGACCGGTGACGTCGAACGGGCAGGTGTTGGGGATCATCTCGAACGCCCGCTGGCAGTAGAGCGCCAGCGAGCAATCGGGCGGCGGCAGCGGCGTCGCCTTCATCGGCGTGGTCGGCATCAGCAACAGGTCGTAGGCGCGGAACAGGGCATTGTAGGCTTCCTTCAGCTTGCGCGCCAGGTTCTGCGACTTGGCGTAATAGTGGCCGCGGTGGTAGCGCAAGAAATACTGGCCGATGAACATGGAAATCTTCAGCGAGTCGGATAGTTCATCCGCCCGGCTGCGCCAGTTGGCGTGGTAGTCGAGCAGGCTGGTGGTGTACATGCCTTTCCACCCGGTCCCCATGCCGTTGCCCTTCATCATCTGGTTGGTGAGACCCTCAAGGGCAATCGGCGTCCAGATGGCCGGACCCACCAGGTGCATGGGAATGGAGATTTCATCGACGCTGGCCCCGAGCTTCCTGAAGCTTTCAGCCGCCTGGCGCACCTTGGCGTCGACATCGGCCTCCGACGAGGAAAGACCGAACCCCTCTTTCACCACACCGATGCGCAAGCCCGACACCCCGCGCCCCAGGCGTGCGGTATATTTGTCGGTCTCGACGTTGTACTGGCGCGGATCGAGCCCGTCCTCGCCGGCGATCACCTCCAGCATCAAGGCGTTGTCGTAGACGTTGCCGGTCATCGGCCCGGTGTGGTCGATGGTGGTCTCGATCGGCATGATGCCGGTATAGGGCACCAGCCCGTGGGTGGGCTTCATGCCGTAGCAGCCGCAGAACGAGGCCGGCATGCGGATGGAGCCGCCCTGGTCGCCGCCGATCGCCATGTCGACCTCGCCTGCCCCCACCAGTGCGCCGGAGCCTGACGACGAGCCGCCGGCCGAATACCCGTGCTTGTGGGGGTTGTGCACCGGGCCGGTGGCGTTGGTGTGGCTGCCGCCCGACAGGCAGAAGGCCTCGCAGTGCGACTTGCCGGCGATGATCGCGCCGGCATCCAGCAGGCGGGTGACGACGGTCGCGTCGATATCGGGGGTATAGCCTTTCAGTGTCGATGAGCCGTTCATCATCGGCACCCCGGCGACGCACACATTGTCCTTGATCGCCACCTTCTTGCCGACCAGCGCGCCGCGCGGGGCACCCCTGATCTCGGTCCTGATGTACCAGGCGTTCATGGGGTTTTCTTCCGCCGACGGGCGATAGCCCGGGTTGCGCGGATAATCGACCGGCGGCAGGTAGTCCGGCATGGCGTCGACCGCGTCATAGGCCTTGATGGTCTCGTCCATGAGGCTGAGGAACTGGCCGATCCGATCATCCGACATGTTCATGCCGAAGCCGGTGACGATGGATTTGAGCTGGCCGAAAGTGGGGCGCCTGACAGACATGGAGACTTGCCCTTCATAGTTCGCCGTGGCGCGCGGCTCTGCTGCACGCGGCCTGGCGGCTTGGGGTGGGATTTCGGGGGTAACCGGGGATTGGGCGGCAGGCCGCTGCGGGGGTGCCGCCACGGGCTTTGGTTGAGCGGCGGGGCGCGCCCGCCCGGCGCCGAAGCCGACGAACTCGGCCACCAGCGCCGGATCGCCCGCCTTGACGTCGGTCATCTCGGCGACGATTGCGCCCTTCTGCATCAGTTCGATGCGGTGGGCGAGTTCGGTGATGAATTCGAGCGATTGCTCCACCAGCACGATGGAGATGCCGCGCTTGCGGTTGAGCTTTTTCAGGATGTCGGCGATTTCATCGACGATGGAGGGCTGGATGCCCTCGGTTGGTTCATCCAGCAGGACGAGGTGCGGCTCGCTGATGAGCGCCCTTGCAATGGCGAGCAACTGCTGCTCGCCGCCCGACAGCGCCCCGCCATCGCGATCCAGCAGCCGTTCGAGGCGCGGGAACTCCTCGAGGATGCGGCGGATCGCCTGGTCCTCGTCGTCGTCGTGGGTGGCGATGCCCATGCGGATGTTGTCGTAGACGCTAAGGTTGGGAAAGATGCCGCGCCCCTGCGGCACGTAGGCGAGCCCCATGCGGTTGCGCTCATGGGCGGGCAGGCGAGTGATGTCGACCCCGTCGAATTCGATGGAGCCGGCGGTCGCCGGGATGATCCCCATCAGCGTCTTGAGCAGCGTCGTCTTGCCCATGCCATTGTGGCCGAGGATGCCGACGATCTCAGCTTCGCCGACGGCAAGGTCGATGCCGTGCAGGATCGGCACCCGGCCGTAGCCCGAGCCGAGCCCCTTGGCTTCGAGGATGGGGGGACGGGCGCTCATGGGTGGCGATGCCCCAGATACACTTCGCGCACGCGCGGATCGGCGGTGATGACGTCCATGGTGTCCTCGATGAGGATCTGGCCCTCGTGAAACACCGTCACGCGCGAGGAGATCATGCGGATGAACTGCATGTCGTGCTCCACCACGATCATCGTGGCGGTGCGGTTGATCTCGCGGATGAGCTCGGCGGTGCGCTCGGTCTCCTCATGCGTCATGCCGGCGGCCGGCTCGTCCAGCAAAACCAGCCACGGTTCTGCCGCCACCACCATGCCGAGCTCCACCCATTGCCGCTGGCCATGCGCCAGCAGCCCGACCTGCAGGCCGCGGATGTCGCCCAGTTGCAGCCGCTCCAGGGTGTCGCGCGTCAAGCTTTTCGCCCGCGCCGCATTGTGCCACTTGCGCGCCGACAGCCAGACGTTTTCCTCAACGCTCAGGCCATCGAAGACGCTCGGCACCTGCGTCTTGATGCCGACGCCGAGACGCGCCACCTCGTGCGGCTGGCGCCCGGTGGCGGTAAAATCGCGGATCACCACATCGCCGGCGGTCGGCGTCAACTGGCCGGTGAGGCACTTGAAGAAGGTACTTTTCCCAGCCCCGTTGGGGCCGATGAGGCAGCGCAGCTCGTTTTCCCACAGGTTGAAGTTCACCCGGTCGACGGCCTTCACGCCGCCGAAGTGCATGGAGAGATTGCGGGTCTCGACGACGATCTCACCCCTCATGGGTCGCCTCCGCCGCGCGTGTGCCGCGCCGCCGCCTGAGTTTCAGTTCGCGCCGCTGCATGGCGCGCCGGTCGCGTCCGGCGTCCCACCAGCGCACCAGCGTCGGCAACAGCCCGCGCGGCACCACCAGAACGAAGATGATGAGGATGATGCCGAGCACCAGATTGATGTTGACGGTGTTTTGCGTGCCCAGCCAGCCGATGAGGTAAAAGAGCGCGAACGAGCCCAGCACCGGGCCGACCAGGGTGCCGCGGCCACCGACGATCACCCAGATGATGGCCAGCGCCGAGCTGTAGAGGTTGAACATGTCCGGCGTCACCCGCCCGACGCCGTTGGCAAAGAAGATGCCGCCGAGCCCGGCCAGCGCCCCGCCGATGGTGAACAGAGCCAGCTTGTAGAAGCGGATGTCGTAGCCCAGCAGTTCGGCGCGCAATTCGTTCTCGCGCACCGCCACGCTGACGCGCCCGAAATGCGTCTGCACCAGCCAGGCGCTAAAGACGTAGGCCGCGATCAGGGCGATCATCGCCACGTAGAAGACATGCTGGGGAAACAGCATCGAATAAGGCGCCCACGGCAGGTTGAGGGGCGGCGAGGTGATGCCGTTGAAGCCGCCGAGAAGCGCCGAGCCGATCTTGTACTCCGGTCCCGAGGTGCGGCGCAGGAGGTTGTAGAGGATGAGCGTCACGGTGAGGGTGATGACGGCCATGTAGACATCGCTGACCCGCCCGTAGAAGACGAAATAGCCGATGATCGCCGCAAACGCTGCCGCCGCCAGCACCGCGACCAGCACCGCCCAGGTGGACCCGCCGAAATTGATGGCGGCGATGGTGTAGGCATAGGCGCCTATGCCGAAAAAGGCAGTCTGGCCGAAGCACAAGATGCCGCCATAGCCCCAGATCAGGGCCAGCGACAGGGCAAGGATGGCCAGCGCGATGGCGGTGGTGAGATTGATGATGGTGAACAGCTGTAAAACGCCCGGCGCAAACAGCGTGAAGGCGAGGCCGATGAGGACGACCGCCACCCGCCAGCGATTTTCGCGGCCCCAGGTCACAGGCTCTTCCTGAAGAAACGTCCGGTGATGCCGCGCGGCATCAAGCGCAGCAGGATTATGGCGGCAGCCAGGAGCGCCACTTCCCCGAGCGTCGGGCCGGTGATGAAGCTCATGATGCCGTTGATGCCGCCGAGCAGGATGGAGGCCGAAGTGGTGCCGGCGAGGATGGCGGCGCCACCGGAGATGACGGTGATGAACGCCTTGGCGATATAGGTGGCGCCGATATTGGGCAGAACGCCGGTGACCGGCGCCAGCAAACCGCCGGCGAGGCCCGATACCGCTGCCCCGAGGCCGAAGGTGATCATGTAGATGCGCTTGGTCGACACCCCCAGCGCCGAGGCCATGTCGGCGCTCTGCATGGTGGCGCGCGCTACCAGCCCCAGCTTCGTCAGCTTGAGAACCGCATAGACCGCGAGCGACAGGACGATGGCGATGAAGATCAGCAACAGCTGATAGGCGCTCGATGTGTAGGCGCCGATCTGGATGAAGCCGAGCGGCGGTGAAATGGTGGTCTCGGTCTGGGCGCCGAACAAGGTGGTGACGAGGCCGATGAACAACAGACTTAAGCCCCAGGTGGCCAACAGCGTGTCGACCATGCGCCCGTAAAGGAACTGGATGAGGCAGCGTTCGACGATGATGCCGATGACGCCCACCACCAGCGGCGCCAGGATGAGCATCGCCACCCACATGTTGACGCCGTGGTTGGTGGCGATGACGACGGTATAGCCGCCCAGCATCAAGAACTCGCCATGCGCCAGGTTGATCACCCGCATCATGCCGAAGATGATCGCCAGCCCCATCGAGATCAGCACCAGGTTGGCGATGCCGTAGACGATCTGCAACACCAGTGCGATGAACAGGTCCAAGACTTGACTTCCCCCTACGCCCCAGATGGGGGCTTGCTAGGTCTGATCGCGATCCCAAAGGCCGTCATGCCCGCACCTGTTGCGGGCATCCATAACCGCCGTCGCAGCGACAATTGCGCCGACGATGGTTGTGGATTGCCGGAACAAGCCCGGCAATGACACGTTTTTCTGGCGCTTTGCCGGACCAATCCTCATCGCCAGTTGCATTCACCAAAACCGGACATCGCTACGCTTTCGCGACAACGATGCGAGGCTCAAAACCCCGCTACTTGATCCCCGCCGCGGCTAGGCCGTTCTCGAAGTAGAACTTTGCCGAGTCCGGATGCGCCTGAAGATCGCAAACCAGAAGCGTGTCGGCGGGCGGCTGCGCCGGATAGCTCTCGACGATCTTGAACGCCTGGTTCTCGAGCTCGGCCAGATAGACGTTGAGCACGCAGTGATTGGTCTTGGCGTCGATGGAGATGTGGCCACTCGGCCCGTCGAGGCTCACCGGCGATTCCAGCGCCTCGATCACCTTCATGCGGTCGGTCGTGCCCGCCTTCTTGACGCCTTCGGCCCACAGCATGATGCCCTCGTAGCTGCGCGCGGCCAGCTCGTTGAGGGCCGGCGCGTTGGCGCCCATCTTGGCCTGGAAGCGCTTCACGAAGGCCTTGTTGGCGGGCGTGTCGATCTCCTCGAAATAGCTGTAGGCGGTGAGGATGCCGTTGCCTTCCTCGGCCGAGATCGACTTGTGCTCGTTGCCCACCCCGAAGGTGGTCGAGGCAATGGGGATCGACTTGTTCATGCCGGCCGCGGCGTACTGGCGGTAGAACGAGATGTGCGCACCGCCCACCAGCGCCGACCACACCATGTCCGGCTTGGCGGCCTGGATCTTGTTGATGGTGGGACCGAAATTGGTGACATCGAGCGGGAAGAACTCGGTGTCGGCGACGCTGCCGCCGTTGTCGGTCACGTACTTCTTCACCCACTGGGCGGTGATCTGGCCGTAATTGTAGTCGGCGGCGATGATGTAGACCTTCTTGCCGAATTTCTTCATGGCATAGGGCACCAGCTTTTCCACCGTCTGGGCCGGCGTCGAGCCAGTGCAGAAGCAGTCGCGGTCGCACACCCCGCCCTCGTACTGGGTGTTGTAGAAATACAGCGTCTGGTAGCGGTCGAAGATCGGCCGGATGGCCTCGCGCGAGGCCGAGGTGATGCCGGCATGCACGACATCGGCCTTGTCACCGACGGCGGCCTGGGTGGCGTATTGCGTATAGTACTGGATGGTCGACTGCGGGTCGTAGTTGATCAGGTCGATCTTGCGGCCCAGGAGCCCGCCGGCGGCGTTGAGCTCATCGACCGCCATCTGGGTGCAGTCGGCCATCGGCTTGCCGTAGATGTCGAGGCCGCCCGACTGGTCGAGGATCGAGGCCAGCTTGATATTGTCGGCTGCCTGGGCGCGGCCGATGAGGGCGGGTGCTGCCAGCGCCAGGCCGGCAAGCGATGAACCTTTGAGGAAACTTCTGCGGTCGATGATCATGGGCGTTCTTCCTTGTGCAACGGCCGCCCACAAGCGGCCATGGGTGAAGATCGTGCTGGCATCCGTCGCGGCCCGGTCCGCTCAGTTCTTCTTCTTCTTCCGGGGTGTCTTGTCGTGTGGCTTGTCCGCCGCGCCGCCGCCAAGCGCGTCCGACAGGCCTTTCAGGCCGCCGGAAATGTTCATGCCGACCTCCTCGCCGAGTTTTTTCACCGCCGGCAACTGCAAGGCCATGGACAGCACCCCGTCCACCACCTGGTTGATCGCCGCCGGGTCGCCGCCCGCCTTGTCGCCGCCGCCATAGGGCGATGAGCCGCCGAAGCCGGTGATGTTGTTGATGCGGATCGATTCGATCTTTTCCGCCGGCTTCATCATCCGCGTGACGATCTCCGGCAGGGCATCGATGCGCGCCATGTCGAGCTTCATGGAAATGAGTTCGGCCGACTGGGCATTTTCGGCCCTGACCAGCGCCGCAGTGCCTTCGGCCTTGGCGATGAGATGGTCCTTTTCCGCCTTGGCACGGTCGATTATCGCCTTGGCCTCGGCCCCAGCCATGGCGAGGATGGTGCCGGTCTCCGACTTGACGCGGGTGGTATCGACATCGGCCTGCTCGGCGGCGCGGATGAGGGCAAGCGCCTTGTCGCGCTCGGCCACCGCCCTGGAGCGGGTGGTGTCGACGGCTTCGGCGGCGGCCACTTCCTCGGCGCGGGCCGCTTCGGCCTTGGCCAGTGCTTTCGATTCCTCGATGCGCTTGGCGGCCAGCGTGATGGCCTTGTCGGCCTTGGCCGTCTCGGTGGCGAGCGTTGCCTCGACGTCGAGCGCCCTGAGCGCCCGGTCGCGTTCGATCTCGGTGGTGCGGACTTCGCGTTCGCGCGCGATCCTGGCGTGCTCGCGCCGGAGCTCGGCGGTTGCCTGCTGCTCGGCGACATCGGCCTGGCTCGCCGCCCGGGTGATCTCGATCTGGCGCTGCTGATCGATCTGGGCCTGTTCTTCTTCCTGCTCGATCTGCATCTTGCGCTTGGTGGCATCGAGCTGGCTCTGGCGCACCGAAACCTCGGCATCGGCCTCGATGGCGGCGCGTTCCTTCTTGTTGACGGCGATGATCTCGGCGAGGCGCCGCATGCCGAGCGCGTTGAAGGCGTTGTTCTCATCGAGCGCGTGGAACGGCGTCTGGTCGAGGCGCTTCAGCGACACCGATTCCAGCACCAGGCCGTTCTGGGCGAGGTTGGTCTCCAGCATCTGCGACACCTCGGCGGCATATTCGGCGCGCTTGTCCTGCAATTCATCCATGGTGTAGCGAGCCGCTACCGACAACAGCGCATCGGCCAGCTTGCCTTCCAGTGTCTCGGCCAGTTCCGAGGCCCGGAACGATTTTCCCGCCAGCGCCTGGGCCGCGGTGGCCACGCCTTCGCGGCTCGGCTGCACCCTGACATAGAATTCCGCCGCGGCATCGACCCGCAGGCGGTCCTTGGTGATGATCGACTTCGGTCCCAGGCGCTCGATCTCGAGGCCGGTGGTCTTCATGTTGACTTCGGAGATCTTGTGCAGGAACGGCACCGAGATGACACCGCCGTCCAGCACCACCCGCTGGCCGCCGGCGCCGGTGCGGATCAGCGCGATCTCGCGTGTCGCTTTCCTGTAGAAGCGATTGAGGAAGGCGATCGCCACAATGACGGCGACAACCAGGATGATTGCGGCAACGAACCAGACCATCACCCTCAAGCCCCTCTCACAACACCACCCGCAAAATAGACCGCCCGTGCGGCGGTCCCCGGCACGACCGACATCCACGCGGGCCGCTAACTATCGAGGTCCCCGGCGGATACCACGGCAAAAGTCTATTCAGGCCGCGCGTGCGGCGTCAATTGAATTGTGCGAAAAGCCGTTGGCTTTGCCGCCGTAAGGGATGGAATATGCTGGCCGATACGCCAGGCATGCGCGGGCGAGGGGATGAGCGAAATCGACGTGGTCAGGGAAATCACCCGCCTGGAGGCCGAGATTGAGGTTCTGGCCGGGGAGGTGGCAAGCTGCCGAAAGATCATGCTGGCGGCACGCCTCGCCATGACCGGCGGCGGCGCCTGGATCGCAGCGACGCTGATCGGGCTGGTGAATTTTTATCCTCTCGGCCTCATCGCCGCCGTCACCGACATCATAGGCGGCATCGTCGCCTTCGGATCTAACGCCAGCACGGCCCGCCAGGCCGCAGCGCGGATGGCGGCCGCCGAAGCCCAGCGCAGCGACCTCATCGCCCACATCGAAATGAAAACGGTTACCACCTCGCGCCTTCTGCACTGAGCCTTGAAGGTCACGCCGCCCGGGCTTCGACCTCTTCGGCGCTGCGCCCCACCACCTGGCGATAGGTCTCGGCATCGGTTGCCCCCTCGCTGCCGATGGAGACGATGACGGATGAGGAATCGAGCCCCAGATCGCGCCTCAAGACGGGATCGAGCGCTGCGGAGATGAGGCCGGCAGTAGCCACACAACCCGATTCGCCCGCCACCACCGCCGGGTCTTTGCCTGAACCCGACGCCAGCGCCCGCATGGCGGCGGGGCTCGCGTCTTCCGGCAGCGTCAAGACATCGTCGATGGCGTATTTGAGGATCGGCCAGACCAGCGGCGAGACCTCAGCCGCCGCCAGGCAGGCCATGAAGGTGTTGACGTCGCCCGGCACCGGCACCGGTTCGCCGGCGGCGATGGAGCGGTAGATGCAGTCGGCCTTTTGCGGCTCGACCACCACCATGCGCGGGCGCGCCGCCCCCTGAAGCTCCCACAGATGGCCGGCGATTGCCGCAGCGACCCCACCGACTCCGCCGGGAACGAAGACGTGGGTGAGCCGGGCCCCTTTCGACTGGGCGAGGAACTCATCGACCATGACCGTATAGCCCTGCATGACCATGGCCGGCACCGCGGCATCGCCGCCGCCGGAATTGGTGTCGGCCACCAGATGCCAGCCATTGGCTTCAGACTGCGTGGCGCAGGTGCGCACCGAATCGTCATAGCTGCCTTCGACGCGCACGATGTGGGCACCGTAACGGGCGATTTCGGCCTCGCGTGCCTTGCTGACATGGGCATGCAGGAAGATATGGCACTGCGCGCCGAACATCTGGGCCCCCCAGGCGACCGAGCGGCCATGGTTGCCGTCGGTGGCCGCCGCGAACGCGATATCCTTCACCTTGTCGCGATATTTGCCGGCGATCAGGTCGCCCGCCGTCACCCCGGCGATGCCGTCACGTTGGCTGAGGATGTGCGATATCACCTTCAGCACCGCATAGGCCCCGCCCAGCGCCTTGAAGCTCTTCAGGCCAAAGCGCCTGGACTCGTCCTTATACAGGATGCGCCCTACTTGAAGCTCGGCGGCGAGACCTTCGAGGTCTGGGAGCGGCGTTGCCCCATAGCCCGGCCACGAGGAGATTTCACGGCGCGCTTCGGCAAACGCCGCAAGATTGATCACCGCTGCCTGTTCGCTGCCGTAGGCCCGAGCAGGATCGGCGTTGGCGTTATGGATGTGGCGGGCAGGAAAATGTCTCAAGGTCATGCGGTCGATACCTGTTCTTGTTGTGAAAATGGCGCCTTGCCGGGGCAAGATAGCCCAAAGACGCCCTGCCCGAAAGGCTGCCACGGCGCCCGGCGATCGATGCATGGCACCCACCGAGGGGTGCAAGGCCCTCAACCTCAGGCAGGGCAATGCACGCACCAAGGCGTGGTCGCAAATTCTCGCTGATGTAAAACTTTGCCACAATTCGTCTTTAGGCCATCGTCTTTCCCGGCGCTGGCGAAGGGCTTGGGATGGGTGTAAGAACGCGGCTGCCGGGTACGGCGGACGCCTTTAGACCAAGGCCGCCAGATTGACGCCAAGGGCAGGCAATAAAATTGTAGAATAGACCCGTTTTGATTCGTTCCCTGTCAAGGCGCGGGCATCGGGCCTCCATTTGTGGAAGGTATGGGAGTAAATATGCGCATTGTGATTCTCGGGGGTGACGGGTTTTGCGGTTGGCCGACGTCGCTGCACCTGTCCGATCTGGGCCATGACGTCTTCATCGTCGATAATCTCTCCCGCCGCGACATCGACAACGAGCTTTCGACGGCATCGCTGACGCCGATCTTTTCGATCGAGAAGCGTCTCGAGGCCTGGAAGCAGGTTTCGGGCCGCGACATCGGCTATGCCAACTTCACCGTCGGCACCGACTTCGACCGCCTGGTGGGCCTGATCCGCGAGTTCCGTCCCGATACCATCGTGCACTTCGCCGAGCAGCGCGCGGCGCCCTATTCCATGAAGTCGGCGCGGCACAAGCGCTACACCGTGAACAACAACCTCAACGCCACCAACGATGTGTGCGCGGCCATCGTCGAAGCGGGCCGCGATGTGCATCTGGTGCATCTGGGAACCATGGGGGTCTATGGCTATACCACCACCGGCCAGCGCATTCCCGAAGGCTGCCTGCTGGTGAAGGTCGATGTGGGCGGCGAGCGGCTGATCGATCAGGATATCCTGTATCCCACCAATCCCGGCTCGATCTACCACATGACCAAATCCCAGGATCAGCTGTTCTTCCAGTTCTACAACAAGAACGATGCCTTGCGGGTCACCGATCTCCACCAGGGCATCGTATGGGGCACCCAGACGCCGGAGACCAAGCGCGATCCACGGCTGATCAACCGCTTCGATTATGATGGCGACTACGGGACTGTCCTCAACCGCTTCTTGATGCAGGCGGCCGTCGACTACCCGCTGACGGTGCACGGCACCGGCGGTCAGACCCGGGCCTTCATCCATATCTCCGACACGGTGCGCTGCATCCAGCTGGCATGCGAGAACCCGCCGGCCAAGGGTGACCGGGTGATGATCTTCAACCAGGTCACCGAGACCCACCGGGTGCGCGACCTAGCCAAGCTGGTGGCGGACATGACCGGCGCCAAGGTCGCCCGGCTGCCCAACCCGCGCCAGGAAGCCGATGAAAATGACCTCCTCGTCGCCAACGACCGCTTCCTGGCATTGGGCCTGGAGCCCGTGACGCTCAAGCAGGGGCTGCTGGCGGAAGTGACCGAGATCGCCAGCCACTACAAGGACCGGGTGGATTTCTCCAAGATCCCGTGTGTGTCGGCGTGGAACGCCTCGGCGGCCGAGCGCATCGCCGGTCGTAACGAGGACGAGCCGCCTGTCAAGCTGGTGAGTGGCGGCTCGGCCTGACCCGCCGGATACGATCGCCGGGCGGCGGCTGCCTCAATTCGGCGTTTTGGCCTTCAAAAATGACCTGTGCCGGTTTAAACCGCCGCGACCGGGGCGGCGCCAGCGCCCGCGATGTTACATTGGGGGCGTTTTCCATGATCGATCCATCAAGCGGCGAATTGCACCTGGGCGTCGTCGGCGCCGGGGCCATGGGCCAGGGCATCATGCAGGTGGCGCTCACCGGCGGCATGCGGGTGAGCGTCCATGACGCCGGCGACGGCGCCGCTGCCCGCGCAGCCTCAACGGTGATGCAGCGCATCGACCGGCTGGTCGAAAAGGGCCAGCTTGCCAGATCGGACGCCGATGCCTGCCGCCAGCGCCTGCAGATGGTGGAAAGCCTCTCAGGCCTCGCCGGTTGCCATGCGGTCATCGAGGCGGTGTTTGAGAACCTCGAGCTTAAGCAGAAGATCTTTGCCGAACTGGAAGCGATCGTCGGCGAAGATTGCGTGCTGGCCTCCAACACCTCCTCGCTGCTGATCGCCTCGATCGCCAGGAACTGCCGCAACCGCGCCCGTATCGCCGGCATGCACTTTTTCAATCCGGTGCCGTTGATGAAGCTGGTCGAGGTGGTGCGTGGCCCCGACACCAGCGATGAGGTGATCGCCTTCCTCGAAGCGCTGGGCAAGCACATGGGCCGGGTGCCGGTGATCGTCAAGGATGCCCCCGGTTTCCTGGTCAATCTCGGCGGGCGCGCCTACACGACCGAGGCCATGCGCCTCCTTCATGAGCGGGTGGCGACGCCGCCCGAGATCGATGCGGTGATGCGCGATTGTTGCGGCTTCCGCATGGGACCGCTGGAACTGGCCGACCTGACCGGCGTCGACGTCAACTATCCGGTGAGCCTGTTCGTCTACGACGGCTACAACCAGGACCCGCGCCTGAAGACGTCGTTTCCGCATCGCGCGTTGCTGGAGGCGGGACGTCTGGGACGCAAGTCCGGGCAGGGCAGCTACGCTTATGACGACAAGGGCCATCGCATCGACGACGTCTCGGGCGACTACCTGACGACCGCTGCGCCGGCGACGACATTGGTGCTCAACGAGGTGGACGAAACCGCGCTGCCGTTGCTTTCCAGCCTCGGGGCGAAGCTGCTTGCGAGCGACGACGGAAACAGCCCCATCGTCGCCGAGTTGCTGGGCGAGGACTGCACCACCCACGCCATCAGGACCGAGGTCGATCATCGTCGCCTCGTCGGCCTCGATCTCAGTTGCGATACCTCCAGACGCGTCACCGTCATGACGGCGCCCGGCGCCGATCCGGCCATGCGCGATGCCGTGGCCGCGCTGATCATTAAGAGCGGTCGGGCGGTGACGGCGATCAACGATTCGCCCGGCTTCATCGCCCAGCGCATGCGCGCCATGATCGCCAATCTCGGTTGCGAGATGGCCCAGATCGGCATCGCCGCGCCCGAACAGATCGACCTCGCCATGCGCCTCGGCCTCAACTACCCGCTGGGGCCGCTGGAACTGGCCGAGCATATGGGGCTGGCCGACACCCTCGCCATCCTCGAACGGGCGCAGAGTATCACCGGCGATGACCGCTACCGCCCCAGCCTGTGGCTGAAGCGCCGCGCCGGCCTCGGCCTTTCCATCCACACCCCCGACTGAGCGCCCCCCGGAGATGCCCCATGGCTCATGATTATGCCCGCTACAAGGCGCTGAAATTCAACCGGCCGGAGGCGCGCATCCTCGAGGTCATCCTCTCAAAGCCCGGCCGCCTCAACGCGCTGGATGAAGACGGCCACCGCGAACTGGCCGAGGTGTGGCGCGACATCGACCGCGACGCGGAGACCTCGGTGGTGCTGCTGCGCGGCGAGGGTGGGAATTATTCCGCCGGCGGCGACCTGAAGCTGGTCGAGAAGATGGCCGACGACTGGAAGACCCGGGCGCGGACGTGGAAGGAGGCGAGCGACCTCGTCTACAACGTCATCAACTGCACAAAGCCCATCGTCGCCGCCATCGAGGGCCCGGCGGTCGGGGCGGGGCTGGCGGTTGCCCTGGTGGCCGACATCACCATCGCCGGACGATCCGCCCGCCTCATTGACGGGCACACCCGGCTCGGAGTGGCGGCCGGCGATCATTCGGCCATCGTGTGGCCGCTGCTGTGCGGCATGGCCAAGGCCAAATACTATCTCCTCACCTGCGATGCCCTCAGCGGCGAGGAGGCCGAGCGCATCGGCCTCGTCTCACTGGTCGCCGATGATGACAAGGTGATCGAGACGGCCCTGCAGGTGGCGCGCAAGCTGGCGAAGGGGGCACCCGCCGCCATCCGCTTCACCAAGCATGCCCTCAACAACTGGCTGCGTCTGGCCGGCCCCACCTTCGATGCCTCGCTGGCGCTGGAGTTTTTGGGCTTTTCAGGCCCGGAAGTGCGCGAAGGGTTGGCTTCGCTGAAGGAAAAGCGCAAACCCGACTTCGATCCCGATTGCCCCTTTTAGGGATACCCCATGACCGAAACCATCATCATCGTCGGGGGCGGGCAGGCCGCCTACCAGATCGCCGCCTCGCTACGCCAGGAAGGCTTCGACGGCTCCACCACCATGATCGCCGACGAGCCGTTCCTGCCCTACCAGCGCCCGCCATTGTCAAAGGCCTACCTGATGGGCAAGGCCGACGAGGCCTCGCTGCCCATCCGCGAGGAGAACTTTTACGAGGCCAACCGCGTCGAGGTTTTGCGCGGTGAACGCGTGACGGCCATCGACCGGCAGGCCCGCAAGGTGCAGACGGCATCGGGACAATCGCTTTCCTATGACCGACTGGCACTGGCGACCGGCAGCCGGGCGCGCACCCTCCCCATCGCCGGTGCCGATCTGGAAGGCGTCGTTACCCTGCGCACATTGGCCGATGCCCACCGCTTGAAGCACCTCATGGAAACGGCCGAAACCCTGGTGGTGATCGGCGGCGGCTTCATCGGCCTCGAGGTGGCGGCCTCGGCCCGCGTGCTGGGCAAGCAGGTGACGGTGATCGAGGCGGTGCCGCGCCTCATGGGCCGCGCCGTGGCGCCGGCCACCTCGGCGTTCTTTGAAGACTTTCAAAAGAGCCTCGGCAACACCGTTCACGTCTCGACCAAGATCGCGCGGCTGGGTGGCGACGGCAGCAAGGTCACCCATGTGGAGCTTGCCGATGGGCGCTTGATCGCTGCCGATGCCGTGGTCATCGGGGTGGGGGCGAGCGTCAACATGGAACTGGCGGCGCAAGCGGGTCTTGAGTGCGGCAACGGCATCGTGGTGGACGAATTCGCCGTCACCTCCGATCCGCTGATCGTGGCGGCGGGCGATTGCACCGAGCACCCCAACCGCTTCGCCGGCGGTCGCTTCCGGCTGGAATCGGTGCAGAATGCCACCGATCAGGGCAAGATCGCCGCCAAATCGCTGCTCGGCCAGCGCGTACCTTATGACAGCGTGCCGTGGTTCTGGTCCGACCAGGCCGATGTGAAACTGCAGATGGCGGGCCTGCCCATGGGGGCGGATGCGCATGTGGTGCGCGGCGATCCGGCATCGAAGCGGTTTTCGGTGTTCCATTTCGCCGGCGACCGGCTGGTGTGCGTCGATTCGATGAACCGCCCGGCCGACCACATGCTGGCCCGCCGCCTCATCGAGGCCGGCATCAGCCCGACCCGCGATCAGGTGGGCGATGAAAGCGTCGATCTCAAGCAGTTCATGCCGCGCCGCGGCTGAGATGGCAGCGCCGGCGCGGTGATAGGCGAAACGTCGAAGCCAAACGGATATAGTGGAGAGGTCGGGTGTACGACATCGCGGTGATCGGCGGGGGTGTGAACGGTTGCGGCATCGCCCGCGATGCGGCGGGGCGCGGCCTGAAGGTTCTGCTGGTGGAACAGTCGGACCTGGCGAGCGGCACCTCTTCGGCCTCCACCAAGCTGGTGCATGGCGGCTTGCGCTATCTCGAGCAGTACGATTTTCGCCTGGTGCGCGAATCCCTGCTTGAACGCGAAGTGCTGTGGGGGATGGCCCCCCACATCATCAAGCCCATGCGCTTCGTGCTGCCCCACCACAAGGGCCTGCGCCCGGCCTGGCTCATCCGCCTGGGGCTGTTCCTTTACGACCATATCGGCGGCCGCCGCCGCCTGCCGGCGTGCCGCAGCATCGACTTGCGCACCGACGCCGCCGGCAAGGCCCTCAAGGACCACTACGTCAAGGGCTTCGAATATTCCGACTGCTGGGTCGACGATGCCCGCCTGGTGGTCCTCAACGCCATGGACGCCGCCGCCCGCGGTGTCGATATCCGGGTGCGTACCGAACTGACCGGCGCCAACTGCGCAGACGGTCGCTGGCACCTCGACCTCACCGATCATCAAGGCGGCAAGGAAGGCCATGCCGAGGCGCGCGTCCTCGTCAACGCCGCCGGCCCATGGGTCGCCGAGGTCCTCAACACCCGCCTCAAGCTCAACCGCCAGGCGCGCATCCGGCTGGTGCGCGGCAGCCATATCGTGGTGCCGCGCCTGTTCGACCACCAGCGCGCCTATATCTTCCAGAATGCCGATCAGCGCATCGTCTTCGCGATCCCCTACGAGCATGACTTCACCCTCATCGGCACCACGGATGTGGATGTCGGCGACGACCCGCGCGCCGCCCATATCTCCGCCGCCGAGATCGACTATCTGTGCCGGGCGGTGAACGAATATTTCGCCGCTCCCGTTTCACCCGACGATGTGGTGTGGAGCTACGCCGGCATCCGCCCCCTCTACGACGACGGCTCAAGCGCTGCCCAGCAGGCGACCCGCGACTATGTGCTGGAACTGACCACGCCGGACGGCGGGGCGGCGCTGATTAACGTTTTCGGCGGCAAGATCACCACCTACCGACGCCTCGCCGCCGAGGTCATGCAGCGCCTGTCGCCGCTGCTGCCCACCATGGGCGCGGCCTGGACCCGCGGCGCCGCCTTGCCGGGCGGCGATTTCGCCATCGATGCCCTGGAGAGCCAGATTGCCGCCCTCAAGACCGCGTGTCCCGTCCTGGCGCCCGATCACGCCCACCGGCTGGTCCGCGCCTACGGCACGCGGGCAGCATCAATCGTGGCGGACGTGAAGACCGAGGCCGAGCTCGGTGCGCATTTCGGTGCCGATCTTTATGAGCGCGAGGTGGAATACCTGGTGCGCCACGAATGGGCGATGACGGCGGAAGATATCCTGTGGCGGCGCACCAAGTTGGGTCTGAGGGTGGACCCCGAAGACGTCAAGCGGCTCAACCGCTGGCTCGACCGCCACCGGCCCTAGGCCACGACGCCCGCTACGGCTGTTTAGTCCTTGGTATCCTGCCAGCGTCGCGCCGCGTCCTCGTCGCTGTCGCGTGCCTCGACCCAGGCCTTGTCGCCGGCCTTGCCTTCCTCCAGCTTCCAGAACGGCGCCCTGGTCTTGAGGAAGTCCATCATGTAGCGTGCCGCCTCGAAGGCGGCATCGCGGTGCGCCGACTGGGTGATCACCATGACGATGTCCTCGCCCGGCTGCATGCGGCCGTAGCGATGCACGATGAGGCTGGCGGAAAGCGGCCAGCGCTGGTGCGCCTCATCACCGATGGCTTCGAGCTGGCGTTCGGTCATGCCCGGATAGTGCTCCAGCGTCATGGCGGTAATCGTCTGCGCGCCGGTCACCTCGCGCACCGTGCCGAGGAACATCACCGTCGCCCCGTCGCTGCCATGGGCCTGCCGGAATGAGGCAAGCTCGGCGGCGGCATCGAAGGGGGATTCCTGAACCCTGATCATGGCGTGGTCTGTTTCCCGGTGGCATCGGTGGCCGGCTTGTTGCCGTTCAGAAGCCCGTTCAGTAGCTGATTGGCCTTGTCGCCCGCCTTGGTGGCCTCGGTCTTCAGGTCGACAGTCTGGCCCAGCTGGATCATCTTGCGCAAGCTGTCGTAGCCTGCCTTGGGATCCTTCAGCAGCCCCTTGATGTCGGGATAGATCTTTGGATCGTCCCACGGCCCCGAGACCACCAGCGGCACCGGCAGGGTGACGGCGGCATCGGTGCTGCCATCGCCTTTCAGCGCGGCGACCAGTTTTGGCTCGACCTTGAAATCGAGGCGCCGCTCAAGCAGATCAGCGCTGCCGGCCGCCGTCACCATGACCAGCGGCCCGATGAGCTTCAGGTCGTTGCTGGTGGCCACCCCGTCGGAGATGGTGTAGGTCGCATCCAGCCGCGTGAATTCGGTATCCTTGGCGTTCGGCTGACCCCAGCCTGATAAAATGCCGCTCCCCACCGCGTGCATCATGGCGGGAATGTCGATACCGCGCACGGCGCCGTTGGTCAAACGCATCGCCGCTGCCCCGTTGAGGGTGGAAACCAGTTCACGCTGGCTCTTGCCGCGGGCCGCCACCGATACGCTCAACGTGCCGGTGCCGGCGATGCGTTTGAAGCCGGCGAAATCATTCAGCAGCCGGTAGCCGTCCACCCCTTCGGCGGTGAGGCGCCCCTGCACCACCGCGGCGCCCTTCGATGCCGACAGCACCACCTCGCCCGAGGCCTTGCCGTTGTAGAAGGTCATGTCGGACAGGTTGGCGATCAGCTTGCCACCTTTCAGCGTCGCATTGATGCGGGCCTTGCCCGTCTTCACGTCACGATACGAGATCTCGTTGGCGGCGAGCGCCAGCCTTGCATCAAGCGCCGTAAGGCTGCTCACGTCGATGGGGGCGCCCGACCAGGCATAGATCCCTTTTGCGTCCGCCGGCGCCTTTGGCTGCGGGCCGAGGTAGGCATCGATGTCGATGTGGTCGATACCCAGCGAGGCCGCGATATCAGGCCGATCGCCGCTCAGGTCGATGCTCATGTCGCCCCTGGCGTTCATGCCGTCGAGCCCGATACTGGCCTTCTTCAGGATGACGGCCTGATCCGTCAATTCCAGCCCGCCCTTGGCGCTGAAGGCCTTGAGGCCGGCGCCCGGCGGCAGCGGCTTGCCCAGCCATTCGGCCATATCGCGCAACGAAGGAGCGTCCATCTCCACGGTGCCCGCCAGATCGAACCCGGCGTTGAGGCGGGCGAGGCCGTCGAAGCTCACATTGACCAGCGCGCCGTTGACCGCCAGGTCGATAGGCGAGCCCTCGCCCACCAGCCGCCGCGGTGCCTTGACGAAGAAATCCAGCTGCACCCGCTGGTTCTTCCAGGTGGCATGGCCCTTGAGGTCGATAGGGCCATCGAGCTTGGGTGCGGTGATGGTGAGGTCGGCGTGTTCGATGGCCAGCGCGGTGCCGCTGCGCTCGTCGAGATAGCGGATGTCGCCATCCTGGATGTAAATGGGGGCAAGCGCAATGTCCGGCATCGCGCCGGCCTCGCTGCCGTTGTCGCTCTTTACCTTGTCGCTGCCCGCATCGAAACGCCAGTTGGCCTTGCCCTGGCCATCGACGACGAGGCCGACGCGTGGCCTGACAAGGGTCAGTTCGCGGATCTCCAGGCGATGCTCGAACAGCGGCGCGATGCCGATCTTGAGCTTCATGCGATCGACGGAGACGAACCGCCCCTCGAACATCCCCGGCGGATTGCTCAATACCACATTGTCGATATCGACGGCGATCTCCGGCCACAGCGACAGCCGCGGGCTGTCGCCCATGACCAGCGTCCGCCCGGTTGCCTGATGCACACTCTGGGCCAGCTGGTCGGCGATGAAGGCCGGCGACAGGACGAATGGTAGCGCCACGACGGCGATGACCGCCAGGATGGCCAGGATGGCAAGTGCATATAAGAACCGTTTCACCGATTACTCCCGGTCAGATGCAAAAAAGGGGGGCTCCGTGAAGCTGGCGGATGGATCGGACCCTCGAGACAGCAGCGATCCTGCGGCCAAGGCGAGGCGGCCGCAGGGACGCCAAGCCTGTGCTGTGACGCGCTTTCAGGGCTAAAAAAGGGCGGCCGTCCTCGCCGAACGATCCGTCAAGTCCCCTGCTGGCTGGTCGGCTGGAGTTGCTGCCAGGTATTCCTTTGCGCCAGCATGCGCTTGAGATAGGCCATGTTGGCTTCCACGGTTGCCGGCGGCAGGTCGCGACTGGCCATTTCGCGGGCGGCATCGAAACGCCCCTGCAGGCCGAGCGCCAGGGCAAGGTTCTGGCGTACCTGCGGCTCCTCGGTACCGCCGGGAAGTGCCAGCGCCTGGCGCAGTGTCTTCTCGGCCAGGTCGAGCTTGCCTTCGAGCATGTAGGACATGCCGATATTGTTGTAGATCGAGATTTCACCGGGCTTCATGGCAAGCGCTGCCTGGTACTGCTGGCGGGCCTCGACATATTTGCCCTGCTGGGCCAGCGCCGAACCCAGCGCCGAGCGGGTCTTCCAGTCGCCCTTGCCGCTATCGACCACCCTGCGCAAGATGCCCGCGGCCTCATCGCCGCGGCCGAAGGAGGCCAGTTGCTTGCCGTAGTAGACCTGGAACTCGGTGTTGTCGGGATTGTGCTCCGCGACCGTCTGCAGCACCTTGAGCGCTTGCTCGTTCTGTTGCAGCGCCTGCAATTGACGCGAATAGGCGACACCCAGTTGCACGTCACCGGGATTGGCCTGCCATGCCTTGCCGGCTTGCGCCGTTGCCTTGATGGACGGCTGGGTAATGCTGCTGGTGGACAAGTTGTCGACCGGGGGGTTGCTTGCCAGCCGGGCCCCGCAGGCGCCAAGCGCCGACACCAGCGCTGCGGCCATGAAAAATCTTGCCATCATGCGGCCTTCGGGGCGTCGGGCGATTGTGTCGGGCGTCATCTGGAACTCCACCGGACGGGTGCCGGAATCGGCATTCACCTGTCTCGGCTGGGATCATCGAAGACAGTCGTCAACAAATCATTAACCATGACGCAAAAGGGCCGCCAAAGTCGCCCGCGCGGCACCCGCCACGCCGCTCAGTCCAGCCCCATCATGCCGGCAAGCTCGCCCGAGCTCATCACGTGGCAGTAGATCATGTTGATGATCTCCAGTTCCTTTACGTGCAGTTCGTCGCTGCCGGCCGCGCAGCAGTCCTCGATGACCACCACGTTGAAGCTTTCATCCGCCAGGCTGCGCACCGTCGAGGAGACGCACTGGTCGGTGAAAATGCCGCAGCAGACGACGTTACGGATGCCGAGATTGGTGAGGATGAGGCGCAGGTTGGTGCCGGTCAGCGCCGAATCGGTGGTCTTGGTGACCACGATCTCGTCGCCCTGGGGGCTGAGTTCGGGCACCAGTTGCGAGGGGGGAAGGTTCTTGGGCAACAGCAGGTTGTTCCAGCCCGGCTTCTTCTGGCTCAGCGAGCGGTCCCGCCCGTCATCGGTCTGGCAGGCGATACGCGCGAACGCGCATTCGATGCCGTGGCGGCGGAAGCGGGTGAGAAGATCGGCGGTGCGCGGGATGACCTGAGCGTTCATGCGCTCGTGAAACGGCGTCCAGGCATCGTAACGGGCCTGCTCGGCGGCTGAGAGGCCGGCGCGATCCGGACGCTCCAGATAGGTGTTCTGCACGTCGATGACCAATAGCGCCGTTTCGGCGGGCTTCAGATCGAGGTCATCGGGCTCGGGGGCGCCGTGGTAATAGATCGAACGCCAGTCGGTCTTCCAGTTCATCCGGGACCTCTCGGAAAATTCAGTAGCGGAAGGTGAAAAGGCCGCGCTTTTCATAGACCTGGGCGGCCTCCTCAATGAATGAGGCAAGGCGTTCGGCCTTGTAGGTGGTGCGCAAGGTCGACGCCATGGCGGCGAGGTCGGCGGTGCTCCTTGCCCGTCCCGGTCGCAGCAGTTCGTACACCGCCATGATGACGTCTTGCGGAACATCGGCCATCTCGGCGGCGCGTTCGAGGTTTTCCGCCAGCCGCGGGCGCCCCGCCGAACGGGCAATATCGGCCTGCAGGCGCAGCATTTCCGGCGTGATGGTGAGGTCGGCCATGGTCGCCTCGCCCGCCATGACGGCATCCAGCGTCACCTCCTCGATGCCCTTGCCGCGCCGCCCGCGTACGAGTTCGGGGCGCTTTTCGGCCAGCGGATAATCGCCCGCCCCAACCTTCGCTCCCGTTTTCGCCCCGTCTTTCGGCGTATCGCTCATGCCGCACCCTTGAGGAATTCCAGCGCGATTTCCTCCGGCGCCGCCCCGTCGCGGCAAAGCCCGGTCTCGATGGCATAGATGAGGGCGACGCGGGCATGAAAGCGCGCCCCCAGCGCCTCGCCGTTGGTGGGCACCACCACCGGTTCGGGCATCTCGGCCGCGGCATAGATGGCGGCGTTGCGCCCCAGGTCGGCATAATGCTCCAGCGTGGTGATAGGAGCGTTGGAGAACAGCTCCAGGTTGTTGTGCGGCAGGCGCTCCTTTTGATGGATGACGGCGGTGCCCTTGGCCTGCAGGCCGATGCCGATGCCGGAGCCGGAAAGCCGTGCCGCCGACAGGCCGAGGAAGGAGGTATCGCCGGTG
>CAZMSA010000030.1:0-25729 GCA_964568825.1 uncultured Rhizobiaceae bacterium
TTTGCCATAATGCTTCAGACGCCGCCCCAACCAACGTTGTGTTCGTGCTATCTAGAAGCTAGGGAACAACAACATTGATTCGCGGGCCTTCAATGGGAGTGGTACGGAACTTGACCCCAAGCCAGCCGCCAACCTATGTATAATGAAGCAACAAAGTGAGGTATATTTGTTGATTTCATACAATACTGAGCTGTTACGGGATATTTGCTTTCGTACTTCGACTGCTATAAAATATTTGGGAGACGAAGCGGCTATCTCTTTGCGAGCGCGGCATTCTGATATTCAGGCGGCAAGCAATGTATTTGAGCTACCGGTCGGGCAGGTAGCCGTCGATGGAAACCTGTGCACTTTAACGGTCCCGGATTTCCTTTCAATCATGATGGCTCCCAACTACGCAGTTGCGGATGACGGCAGCCTGTACGATTGGTCGACGGTCGGACGGGTTAAGCTAATGGGGATCAACGATGTTAGATGACGGAACTATTGAGAAACCGGATTGGGTATCCCCGCCGGGCCACACCATCATGTGGCTCTCCGTTCGCAGTCCCTACGGATGACGGCGGACCGGGGTGCGGGTGTGTCCTAGCTCAGGGGTCCGGATACTACGGTCCGGACGCGCGCTTAAGGCATTGACCCTGGCGGTGAACTGGTGCCGGCCGGCCTGTAATGGCCGTTATCCGGCATGCCCGTCAGGCGAGCTTTTTGCGTGTTAAAGACTCCAGCCGCCCGTTCACAAGGCCACGGGGAAAGCGCCGGCAATGCGCATCCTCTAAACAGTCAAGCACTGAACCGGCGCTTTTCCCGTCTCCCGGGACCTTCGCAGCCGAACGGCTTGCGGAGGCAGCAAAGCCGTGCCTGCTCAGGCCTGCGGCCGGGACGGTTTCCCGCACCGCGATCAAAACAGGAACATTGTGGCACGCAAAGGTTGTGAAACGACTCGGAGGAATCGCAATTGGAGTCTGCCGGCGGCTCCGGATATGCCGCCGCCGCCTTGTGGACAAGATTCCATTAGAGCGCCTAAGCTTATGAAAAAAATGAAGAAAGTTATCCACTGGTGCCTGTGGATAAGGTGTTAACCGGTCGTTAACCATGTCGGCGCAGGAGTCCGGAATACTTGAGGGAACGGCTGCCGGGGCGGAAAGAGCAAGTCGAAGGATGGTCGACATGACGCAGTGCCTGATAGTCGATTCCAGCGCCAGCGAGAGGCGTAACCTGGAACATCTTCTCACACCCTATGGCTTCGATCTTGCCGCTTCGAGCGATTTCGACGATGCGCTCGCCTATTGCCGCCGGCAGGTACCGGACGTGGTCATGTTCGCCGACCGGCGCGGCGGGCCGGATGCGGCGGGGTTCATCCGCCGCCTGCGCACCCTCGGGCGTGGCCGCGCGCCCATTGTGCTGGTGTGCGCGGAGGAGGCGGATGCGGAAAATGTCGGCCGGGCCATCTGGGCAGGCGCAGCGGATTGCCTGGTCAGGCCGTTCGATGCCGAGGTGCTCGATGCCAAGCTGCGGATGAGCGGGCTGATATAAGACCGGGTGGACCTCCAGCCGTTGCCGTGATGGCACCCTGGCCCTAAAATCTCTGCCGCCGCCCTGGTGAACAGGGCGGACATTTTTTGAGGATCGCCATGTTCAAGGGCTTGCGCGGCATCTGGCCGTTGCTTTTGGGGATCGCCCTGTTGGCGCTCGGCAACGGGCTGCAGGGCTCGCTCATCGGCATCCAGGCCGCGGTTGCCTCGTTCTCCACCACCACCACCGGCCTCATCATGTCGGGGTATTTCGCCGGCGTGCTGATCAGCGCCTTCGCGACGCCGCGGATCATCAGCCAGGTCGGCCACATCCGGGTGTTCGCGGCCTATGCCTCGGTGGTCTCGACCGCGGTGCTGCTCATTCCGGTGTGGGTCGATCCGTTCTGGTGGTTCACCATGCGGGTGCTGGCCGGATTTTGCGTCGCCGGGCTGTCGATCGTGTGCGAAAGCTGGCTCAACTCGCAGTCGACCAACCAGAACCGCGGCCAGCTGCTGTCGGTCTACATGATCATCTATTACGGCGCCGTCGGCGGCAGCCAGCTGTTGCTCAACATCACCGATACCAGCGGCTTCGTGCGTTTCATCGTGGTGTCGGCGATCCTGTCGATGTCGCTGATACCGACCACCCTCATCAGGATCGAGGCGCCGCCCATCGAGCAGCCGCGTCCGGTGGCACTGAGCGATCTCTACCGGTCATCGCCGCTGGCCGTCATTGCCACGTTCGCCAATGGCCTCGGCCAGAGTGCTTTTTTTTCCATGGGCGCCGTCTACGGCGTCATGCAGGGACTGTCGCTGCCGCTGGTGTCGGTGATGCTGGCGCTGCCGCCGCTCGGGGTCATCGTGTCGCAATATCCCATCGGCGCCCTGTCGGACCGCTACGACCGTCGCCTGGTGCTCACCGTATCGGCTTTCGTGACGGCGGGCCTGGCGTTCATCTGCATTCCGGCGGCGGATTATTCGCCGACCTCGCTCATCGCCCTGTTCACGGTGTTCGGGGCCATTTCCATCCCCATCTATTCGCTGGCGCTCGCCCATGCCAACGATCACCTCGACCGCGACCAGATGCTCGGCGCCTCGGGCAAGCTGGTGCTCATCTACGGCGCCGGGGCCATCGCCGGGCCGTCGCTCATCGGTGGTGTCATGACCCGGTTGGGGCCGTCGGGCTTCATGACCTACATGATCGGCGTCTACGGCCTGCTCGGCGTGTTCGCTCTCTACCGAATGACGCGACGCGCCGCGCCGGCCGTGCAGGCCGAAGGTGCGATCTTGCCGCAGGTGGTTCCCACCACCACTGCCGTCGCGGCGGCTGCCATAGCCGAGGAAATGGGCGAAACGCCGGCGGCTTGAGCGATTTTGCCGCTGCGGAAAGGTAGAAGCACCGCAATCCTTATGGTGAACCAATTGTTAACGCTTCGTCGCCAGATTCGATGTGTGCGGGGGGTGATTCACAAGGACTTGCTTTTGCTTTGGCCAAATTCGAGCGGACACAAGGGCACGAGGTGAACGACGTGAACAAGAAACAATCTGCCAGTCTCGATACAACCGTCTTCGATGAGGTGATCGACAGCGGCGACACGGCGGCCCGCCGCCAGCTCGCCGTCCAGCTTACCCGGCTGACGGGCGATCCGGCCGCACCTGCCGCTGAGAAGAATGAGATCGTTCCGGCGCTACTCAAGCTGGCGGTCGATCCGGTCAGCGATATCCGCCGGCTTCTGGCGGACGAACTCGTTACGGTCGACGATCTGCATGCCGATCTTGCCTTCGCCATCATCGCCGACATTGACGATATCGCCTTGCCGTTCCTGGCCGAGACCAGGGCGCTCGACAACTGGCGCATGCTGGCCGTGGTGCAGGTGGGCGATGCGGCCCGCCAGATGGTGGTTGCCCAACGCGCCGACCTGTCGGGCAAAATCGTCGCCTACATCGCCGGACACTGCGACGAGGATGTCTGCGCGTCGCTGCTCGACAATCCATCCGCGCATCTTCAGCCTGACGACTGCCGGCGTCTTTATGTGCGCTTTCGCGACTACCCGGAGATCGTCGAACGGCTGCTCGAGCGCGCCGACCTGCCGCTCGAGGTGCGTATCCTGCAAGCCAAGCGGGCCGCCAACCGGGTGCATACGCTGATGGCCGAGCGCGGCTGGATCCCGGCCAACGACGCCGAGGCGATTGTCGTCGATGCCGAGGAAAAGACACTGCTGATGATCCTCGAAGCCGCTCCGACTGTCGAGCTTGACCGGCTGATCCCGTTCCTGTGCGCCAAGCAGATGCTCACCACCTCGATCATCCTGAGGGCGGCGTTGCGCGGCCGCATGGCGATCGTCGAAAGGGCGCTTGCCTATCTCACGTCCACCTCGTTGCCAAAGGTGCGCCAGAAGATCGCTAGCCACGGCATCATGGGTCTGAAATCGGTGATAGCGGCGAGCGGCCTGCCGGGCGCCTCCTTCTGGCTGCTCAGGGCGGCCACCGACATCCATGTCGAATTCGCTGCGCGACAGCGTTCGCTGGAGCCGGAGGTCTTTGCCCAGGCGGTCGTCGAGGCGGTGATGACGCGCTACGACGTCATCGACGCGGCCCACAAGATGCGCCTTCTCGACATGGTGGCAAGGCTCACCGACGAGCGCACAAAGGCGCTGGCGATCAAGCTCAAGACGTCGCTGGCGCGGGCGGCGTGAGGCGCTGACACCGCTTCCGCGCTTCGGGATTGTTCCTTCTCAAGGGACCAAAGGTCCTTGTAACCTCGCGCCGCCAGAAGTTGTCGGGGAGATTGAACATGATTGGCGTGCGTCTTTCGGGGTTGGCTGTAGCGGTGGCGGCTGTCGTTGTTGCCGGCGCGGCCGCACAGGCCGAAACGCCTTTGCAACGCGGCACCTATCTCATGCATTCCATGGTCGCGTGCGGCAATTGCCATACCCCGCGCGGTCCCGACGGCGCGACGCTGTGGAAGCGGGAACTTTCAGGCCGCCAGGTGGTCGACGACAAGTCAATGGTCGCCTACGCATCGAATATCACGCCGGACAACAAGGCCGGTATAGGGGCGTGGACGGATGCCCGGATCATCAATGCCATTCGCAACGGGTTCAGGCCCGACGGCAGCCTTATCGGACCGCCCATGCCGGTCGATCTCTACCGCAACATGTCCGACAGCGACGTCAAGGCGATCGTCGCTTATCTGCACACGGTCAAGCCGGCGACCAATGTCGAGCCCAAATCGGTCTACAAGTTCCCGCTGCCGCCGTCCTATGGGCCCAAGGTCACGCACATTGCGGCGGTATCACCCAAGGACAAGGTGACATACGGCAAATACCTGGTGACGATCTCGCATTGCATGGCCTGCCATTCGCCGCTCGGCAGGGCGGGGCCGGACATGGAAAACCAGATGGGAGCGGGCGGCCAGCCGTTCCCGGGCCCTTGGGGGATCGTGGTATCGCCCAACCTTACCCCGAGCGCCGACGGTCTGAAGGACTGGAGCGATGAGGACATCAAGAACGCCATCACCAAAGGGGTGAAGCCCGACGGCTCCAGGCTGACAGGGCCCATGGCCTTCGACTATTACAAGAACATCAAGCCGCAAGACCTTGATGCGATAGTTGCCTACCTGCGGACCATTCCGCCCAAGCCGTCGCCGAAGAACTGATCAGTATTCGATACCGGCCTGGGCCTTCACGCCGGACCGGAAGGGGTGCTTGACCTGCTCCATCTCGGTGACGAGGTCGGCGATCTCGATCAGTTCGTCGCGGGCGTTGCGACCGGTGACGATGACGTGCTTGGCGGGCGGCTTGGCGGCCAGGACCTCAATGACCTCATCGAGCGGCAGGTAGTCGTAGCGCAGCACGATGTTGAGTTCGTCCAGCAGCACCATGGAATAGGCGGGATCGGCGATGTAGCGCTTGGCTTCCTCCCAGGCGAGGCGGGCCATCTCGATGTCGCGGGCTCGGTCCTGGGTCTCCCAGGTAAAGCCCTCGCCGAGCGCCTTGATGGTCACGAGGTCGGGATAATTCTCCAGGATGGTGCGCTCGCCGGTGCCCCAGGCGCCCTTGACGAACTGGATGACGGCGACCTTCAGCCCATGGCCGATGGCGCGGAAAACCATACCGAAGGCGGCCGTCGACTTGCCCTTGCCCTTGCCGGTATGGACGATGAGAAGGCCCTTCTCGATGGTCTTGGTGGCGAGGATCTTGTCGCGGGCGGCCTTTTTCTTGGCCATCTTGTCGGCGTGTCGGGCATTCAGTTCCTCGGGGGTCATGTCGGCCTTGGCAATCATCGTACCTCTCCTGACAGGCGTTGCAGTTCATCATAGGCGGAATTGGATTTCGGTGTCCAAAGCCCGCGGGCCAGCGCTTCATCCAAGCGTTGGGCGATTTCGGCAAGGGCGGAGGGGTTATTGGCGGCGATGAAGTCGCGCACTCCGGTGTCGGTGATAAACGCTTCGTAGGCGAGGTCGAAGTGATGCGACTTGACCGCGCCGGTGGTAGCGGCGAAGGCGAACATGTAATCCACCGTGGCGGCGATCTCGAAGGCGCCCTTGTAACCATGGCGCATGACGCCGGCGATCCATTTGGGATTGACGACGCGCGAGCGCATGACGCGACCGATTTCTTCCTCCAGAGTGCGCGTCACCGGGCGCTCGGGCCGCGAATGATCGTTGTGGTAGACCACCGGGCGGGTGCCGGAGGCTGCCTCGACGGCTGCTGTCATGCCGCCTTCGAACTGGTAATAATCATCGGAATCGAGCAGGTCGTGCTCGCGGTTGTCCTGGTTGTGGACCACGGCATTGAGACGGGCGAGGCGGCGGGTGAAGGCATCGGGGTGACTTTCGCCAGCTGCTGCCGCGCCATAGGCATGGGCGCCCCAGGCAATATAGGCGCTGGCCAGGTCGGCGCGTTCGGACCACAGCTTTTCATCGATGAGGGCCTGAAGGCCGGCCCCATAGGTGCCGGGTTTGGAACCGAAGACGCGAAAGCCGGAAAGCCGCCCGGCTTCGGCGTCGGAAAGGCCGGCGGCTGAAAGTTCGGCCCGTTCGGCGCGCATGCGCGTGGCGATGGGGTTGTCGGCGTCGGGTTCATCGAGCGCTCCCACCTGGCGCACGGCGCGGTCAAAAAGTTCGATCTGGGCGGGGAAGGCGTCGCGAAAGAAGCCGGATATGCGCAGCGTGACATCGATGCGCGGGCGGGTGAGTTGCGCCAGCGGGGTAATCTCGAAGCCGGTAACCCGCCAGCTTGCCGGTTCCCACTTCGGCCTGGCGCCGATGAAGGCCAGCGCCTGGGCGATATCATCGCCGCCGGTGCGCATGTTGGAGGTGCCCCATACCGAAAGGCCTAGGGCGGCAGGGTAGCTGCCATGGTCCTGGAAATGCCGCTCAAGGAGGTTTTCCGCCGATCGTTGGCCGATCGCCCAGGCGGTGGGGGTGGGCACGGTGCGGTTGTCGAGGGAATAGAAATTGCGTCCCGTCGGCAGCACGTCGAGGCGGCCGCGGGTGGGGGCGCCGGAGGGGCCGGGAGCAACGAAGCGGCCTGCAAGGCCAGTCAGGAGGGCCGTCATTTCGTCGTGGCCGCAGGCCTTGACGGCGGGGCGGATGCTGGTTTCGATGCTGTCGAGCACGGCACGGGTGGCGCTCCAGCCGGGTTCGGCAGCCGTCTCGCCCGCCACCAGCGCCTGGGCGAGCGCCTCAATGCGTTCGCGGGTATCGCCATTCGAGCGCCATGGGGCGGGCGAAATGTCGAGCAGCACAGACGGGCGCGGCCCTTCGTAGGGTGCCCCCGGTTCATCGAGGAAGGGATCATAGCCGGAAAAACCAAAATCGCCGGCAATGGCGCGGATGAGGGAAGCATCGCCGCCTTTGCCGGCACCGCGTTCGAGGCGGGCGAGTGCTACCAGCAGGTCGGTTTCAAGGCGGCCTTCGGGGCTTTTCCCCAGGACATGCAGACCATCGCGGATCTGGGCTTCCTTCACCTCACACAGCCAGGTGTCGAGCTTTTGCAGGGCGGTAGTCTCGTCGGGCGCATCGGCGATGCCGGCGTCGGCGTCGAGGCCGGATGAACGTGTCAGGTCGAAGATTTGCCGGCGCAGTGCTTCCAGACGACGGCGGTCGAGGCCCGAGGCGAGATAATATTCGTCGATCAGGGCTTCCAGTTCGGCTAGGTGCCCATAAGTCTCGGCGCGGGTGAGGGGTGGCGTCAGATGATCGATGATGACGGCGCCGGTTCGGCGCTTGGCTTGCGTGCCTTCGCCGGGATCGTTGACGATGAAGGGATAGAGTTGCGGCACGGGGCCGAGGGCGGCCTCGGGGTAGCAGGCGGCTGAAAGTCCCGTCGCCTTGCCCGGCAGCCATTCGAGATTGCCGTGCTTGCCGTTGTGGATGATGGCCTGGGCGCCGAATTCCGACCGCAGCCAGAAATAAAAGGCGAGGTAGCCGTGCGGCGGCGGCAGGGCCGGGTCGTGATAGGTTTCCTTGGGGTCGATGTTGAAGCCGCGTGCCGGCTGGATGGCGACAATGATATTGCCGAAGAGTCTGGCGGGCAGGTGAAAGACGCCATCGGCAACGAACGGATCGCGCTCCGGCGGCCCCCAGCGCTCGGTGACTTTTTCCCGAGTCTCTCGGGGTAGTTGCGCGAAGGCTTTCAGATAATGAGTCAGGTCAAGGCGGGGTCCGTCTGAGGCATGAGGGCGGGCGCCGGTGCGGTTGGTGGGGCCTTCCTGCAACGCGCGGATGAGGGCATTGCCGTCGGCGGGAAAATCGCCGGCGTCATAGCCTTCGGCTGCTAGTGCCTCAAGGATGGCGATGGTGCTGGCCGGGGTGTCGTAGCCGACGCCGTTGCCGATGCGGCCGTCGCGGTTGGGGTAGTTGGCGAGGATGACGGCGATGCAGCGCTGGCGTGGCGGAGTTGATGCGAGTTTTACCCAGTTGGCGGCAAGTTCGGCCACGAAGTCCACGCGGTCGGGCTCCGGGCGATAGGTGACGATGGGGCATTGGGTGGCGGCGTGGCGCGCCTGATCGGCCTTGAAGGAAACGGCGCGGGTCATGATGCGCCCGTCAAGTTCCGGCAGCGCCACGTTCATGGCAAGGTCGCGGGCGCCGAGTCCCTGGGCACTCGCCTGCCATTGTTCCACCGAGGAGCCGGAAAATACCATTTGCAGCACCGGGCAGGCGATGTCGGCAAACGGGTTGGCGCCGCCACCGGCGGCGACAGCAAAGCCGGTGGCATTGAGGATGAGGGCCGGGGTGATCTGGGTGAAGAGGTCCGACAGCAGGCCGGCGGCGGCGGTATCCTTGAGGCTGGCGACCCACACGGGGCAGGCGTTGAGACCGCGCGCATCGAGGGCGGCAACAAGCGCGTCGACGGGAGCGGTGAAGCTGCCTTCGATGAGGGCGCGATAAAAGGTGATGAGGGCGACAGGGCGATCCGCTTGCCAGCGCGCGCGCAGCGAAGCGAAGTCGGGGGCGCCTTGTTGCGGCCAGTAGAAGCCCGCCTGTGGCAGCGGGGCAGGGGGAGCAGGTTCGGCACCCTCGCCGAGGATGTGAGCGCACAGGCGCACGAAGTTGGCGGCATTGGTTTCACCGCCGCCCGCCAGATATTGCCTGAGGCGTTCGGCCATGGCGGTTGAAAGGCTGGACAGGCGGGTGAGTTCAGGGTCGGGGTCGCCGCCGCCGGGCAGCAGCACCACTTGCGGGCCGCCGTCGCGGGCAAGCCGTAGCAATTCGTCAACGCCATAGGGCCAGTAGCCGCGCCCGCCCAGCAGGCGCACCACGACGAGGCGGGCATGGCGGGCCGTGCGGTTGATCCAGGTATCGACCGAGAGGTTGTGGCCGAGCGCCATCAGATTGGCGAGACGCAGGGAAAGCTTGGGCTGGTCCAGGCCGTCGTGGGCGTGGGCCAGCGCCGCCAGTTCGGAATCGGCAGCCGAGACCACGATGATTTCGCCGGGGCTCTGGCCGAGATCGACGGCCTCGGCGCCGCCGTCGATCACGCCGGAGGTTGTGGCGAGGAGGTGCATCTAGCCCCTGAGGGTGGCCTCGATGGCCGGCTGGTCCATGCCTTTCATGCCGATCACCACGAGGGAGGTAGCGCGCGCTTCACCGTCGCTCCATGGCCGCTCGAACCAGGCATTGAGACGCGGGCCGACCGCCTGCACCAGCAATTTTGCCGGCTGTCCGGCCAATGCCGCAAAGCCCTTGAGGCGCAAGACGTCATGGTCGCGGACGACCCGCTCGATGCGCGCGAGCAGTGCCTCGCGCGAGGCTTCCTCACCCAGATGCACGGCAAACGTCTCGAAGTCGTCGTGGTCGTGGTCCTCGGCACCTTCAAGTTCATGGTGCGAACGGCGGGTTTCGGTGTCGCCCTCGGCGGCGGCGGCGAGACCGAGCAGAACGGCGGGGTCGATGACACCATTGCGGGTCCTGACGATGCGGGTGCCGGGACGGATCTCGCCTTCAAGACCGGCGGCCAGCCGGTCGGTCTCGGCATCGCCCACCAGATCGGTCTTATTGAGCAGCACCAGATCGGCGCAGTGAAGCTGGTCCTCGAACAGTTCCTCCAGCGGACTGTCGTGGTCGATGCCGGGATCGGCGGCGCGCTGGGCGGCAACAGCGGTCTCGTCATGAGCAAAGCGGCCCTCGGCAAGGGCGGGGGTGTCGATGACGGTGATCACGCCGTCGACGGTGACGCGGGCGCGGATTTCCGGCCAACCAAAGGCCTTGACCAGTGGTTGGGGGAGGGCGAGACCGGAGGTCTCGATGACGATGTGGTCAGGCGCCTCACCGCGGCCGATGAGCCTGGTCATGGTGGGGATGAAGTCGTCGGCGACGGTGCAGCAGATGCAGCCGTTGGACAATTCGACGATGTCGTCTTTACGGCACAGATCCTCGCCGCACCCCTTGATGATTTCGCCATCGACACCGACATCGCCGAACTCGTTGACGATGAGGGCAATGCGGCGGCCATTTGCGTGCGCCAGAAGGTGGCGGATGAGGGTGGTCTTGCCGGCACCGAGAAAGCCGGTGACGATGGTGGCGGGAATTTTGTGCATGCGGTTCAGGCCTCCTGGGCTGCCGGCATGAGGCGCGCCAGCAAGTAGCCCAGCACCAGGCCCAGCACCACCCAGAATATACCCTGGGTGGCGATGGCATTGGCGGCAAAGCTGCTGGCGAGGGCGGCCGGAACGGCTGTCTCGTGACTAGCGGGTTGCGGCGCGCCGATGATGTGCGGCAATGCAGCGAGGACCAGGGCGATGCTCCAGGCCCAGGGCCGCGCAAAGCGCACCGCCGTCAGTATGGCGATGGCTGTCATTGCAACCGTCAGCCACCACCACATCTGGCGAGCGGCGAGGTCGGCGACCGGCATGCCTGGTAATTCCGGCGGCAGGCCCACCGAGGGTGCGAGGGTAAAGGCGGCAAACCCCGCCAGGCCCCACACGGCGCCGTTTGCAAGGGTGAGCGGCAATCCGCTCAGCAGCGACCCGGCGGCCAGCAACAGGGCAAAACCGACGCCGGCGACGATGTCGGCGGCCAGGGTGTAAAGGGTGCGCTCCATGCCGTCGCGCGGTGCCCATTCCTGATGCTGGTGGCCGGCGCTGGCGGTCGCGGTGGCATCGGCCTTCTCATAGTGCTCGGCCGCGGCGATGAGCGGGGTGACGCGGACGTGCTGAATGCCGGCCACGACGAGGCCAGCGATCAGCCCGGCCAATGCAGCGGCAATGATGATCCTTGCGGTCATCGCTCCAATCCTCCTCGATATAGTTGCCAAACAGTCCCGGTTCCTTCATGGGAACCGGGCAACCAACTCAGCGGTCCTTGCTCAGTGGCAGGGGAAGCCGATGGCGTGGCGGGTATCGTGGGCGGCGTTGTGGATCACGTGTGAGCCGGCAAAGCCGACGCCCATCAACAGGCCCATGCCGAGGAAAAGGGCAAGGAGACCGGCGCTGAGACGCTCGGTCGAGGAAATGGTTGCAATAGCCAGGCGTGTCGTGGACATGAGCGTAAAACACCCTCCGTGCAGCTCAAATGAACCATGGCAGCCGCCATTAAGACGGCTCCCCCCAGCGGCAGGTCTCCTGACTTGCGGGTCATCGCTACTGGCACTGTCTTCCCGGTTGCCCAGTGACATCATCGCGCCGGCAGCTCGCCACTCACAGTTGCGGGGGCAGTCACGGAATTGGCCCCGATTGGGTCGTCCGCACCGTGTTCCCTTGCTAAGCCCCTCACCGACCGGTTACGGGGCACCGCTGACAGTGAAGGTGACACGGCGGGAGGCATGGCGTCAACTGCTGCTTGCGGCAGATGACGAGGGGAATGCGTCACTATCCGGCGAGCCAGCCGGGTGGGTCGCTGCCGGCGACGGGCGGCGGCAGGTTCCATCGTGGCGGCGCGTGTGAGAATTGAGCGGCATGGCGCACGAAGCTCAGGCGGCCAAACGGGCTGTCGACGTGGGCCAGTCGCGGCGCAACCCAGTCTGCGGGCGGCATTTCTGCGGCAAATCCCGATGGCCCGAGGCGACCGAGGCGCCGGATCCACAGGCCGGTGCGCGACAAGGAGAGGCGGACGTTCCAGCTGCCGCCGGTGAGCGCGCGGCGGTGCAGGGCGGTCATGGCGGCGCAGGCAATGAGATGGCCGCTTGCATGATCGATCGCCTGACAGGGCAGGGGACGGGCATTATTGCCGCTCGCCGCGACGGCTTCGGCGTGATTAAAGCCGGTTGCCGTCTGGACGATCGAATCAAAGCCACGCCTTTGCGCCCACGGCCCCTCTCGCCCGTAGGCCGAGAGCCAGACCATGACGAGGCCGGGACGCAAGCGGGCAAGCCGTTCGGGCGCAAGCCCCAGCGCCTCGAGGCTGCCGGGGCGGTAGGCACCGACAATTACATCGGCCTCGCGCACCAGTTGGTCCATCGCCGCGAGATCGGCCGGGCGGTTGAAGTCGAGGAATGCGGAGCGCTTGCCGAGGCCGGTTTCCATCAGCAGGGCCGGTATCTCCGGCAGATGCGGACCGGACACCCGCAGCACGTCGGCTCCGTGCGCCGCCAGCAGGCGGGTGCCGACCGGCCCGGCGATGATGCGCGTCAGATCGAGGACGCGAATGCCCGACAGGGCAAGCCGGCCAAGCCGCAAAGGCTCGGGCCGGCAATCATCAAGCCGGCCGAAGGCGATGAGCGGCGTCGGGTGTTCGGCCCTGCCTTGCGGATGCTCGTCCCATTCGGCGAAGGAGCGCATGCGGGCCGCGACGAGACCGCGACTGGAGGCTTCGTCCTCGAACTCCGCCGCCGACCAGCGGGACAGGGCCTTGGCGACGGCGGCGCGGTCATCGGCGCCGCCGAGCAGACTGACAATGCCGGCGCGGTGATGGGGGAAATTGGTGTGGATGCGGACCTGGCCGCCATCGCCGCAAACGTAGGCGCCGGCGATGGGGTCCCAGGGATCGGGCGGCGGCTCACCGTCGATGCGCATATGATGCTCGGCGCAGAATTCGAGTGCCGCATCGGACATGTCGACGGCGATGGAGGGACGCGCGCCGTTGCGCAAGTGGTGGAGCTCGGCGGCGGAAAGGGCGGCCGCGGCAATGGAAACCTGTGCCGCGGTGCCGATGGCGAAAGACGAAGGCAGGACCGGATCGGCGCCTGTCAGCCGGATTGCGTCAAGGGCTTCAGGTGCGCCACCGATTGACTGCCACAGGTCCGCGAGAGCCTTGCCGGGATCAATGGACTGGCGCAATGGGCGGGCCTCAGCCGAGCCCCAGGCTCGCCATCACCAGCGAATGGAAATGATGTACCGCATGCTCGTTGGTATGGTCGCGGGACTTGTCGATGATGAAGCGGCCCTGATGGTAGCCCAGTGAATGCAGGCCTTTCTGCACGTTCTCCACCAACGCCACGTCTTCGGGGCCGAGCACATCGCTGAAATAAGTGAGAATGGCCTGTTCGGTTTCACCGAGCGGCAGGGCGGGGGCGTAGTAGCTGAGCACCTGATGGGTCATTTCCGGCGCCGTCGGCAGGAAGGTAAAGGTGAAGATGCCCGGTGCGCCGGGGAACAGAAGCAATGCCGATGCCGGCCAGATGAAAATGGCCGAAAACACCCGCTCGCACCCTTCCGGGAAGTTGTAGGCGGTGTTGCAGGTGCGGCAGTCGCCGACCTGCAGCGACCAGTTGTCATGGGTCTCCACGGTGTAGGTCTGCATGTCAACGAGGTCGACGAACGCCTTGTGGGCAGGGGCGCAATGATAGCACTCGAGGAAGTTGTCGGCGACATTCTTCCAGTTGCCGGCGATGTCGAAGACAATCTCGCAGGCCGGTAGCAAGGGTGTGTCCGCGGGATGCAGGCGGTGCACCGTCTCCTTCAGACCGGGATAGGTTTCGGCCATAGACCGGGCCTTGGGGTCGAAGTTGACGAAGACGAAGCCGCAGAATTCCTCGACGCGCACGGCCGGCAGGGTGAAGTCGGCCTTGTCGAAGCCCTTCACCCCCTCGCAACGCGGCGCGGCGCGCAGGGCGCCTTGCTCGTCATAGGCCCAGGCGTGATAGGGGCAGGTGACGAGGTTGCCGATGCGGCCCTTGCCTTGAAGCAGGATGTGTCCGCGATGCTGGCAAACGTTGAAGAAGGCGCGCAATTCGCCGTCGCGGCCGCGCACCGCGCAGACGTGTTGGCCAACCAGTTCGCCGGTCACATAGGCACCGGGTTCGGCAACCTCGCTCGCCGGGGCCAGATAGAGCCAGGATCGGTAGAAAATGGCACGGCGTTCCTCATCGAAAACGCCCGGGTCGCGATAAAGCGGGCCCGGCATGGTCCAGGACATTTCAGCATCGCGGTCGAAGCGGTCGGCGGAGGTGTCGGGACGGCGATAAGTCTGGTCCATGGCGTCAGGATCCTTGTTTCTTCGTGAAAGCGTCGCTCAACTGCACGGCTTGCAGTCCTTCGACAAATCTAAGTGCGTCAGATGCACCCCAACCGGCACAGTATGCCACGCGCTGTACGGCGAGGGGAAGATGTGAGGCGCTTCACGGAACCTAAACCCATGGCTCCTTAAGGTGAAACGAAGATGGGCCGGCGAGGGTGGGGGAGCCGACGATCGTGCAGCGCGAAGGCGATCTTCAGACGACAGTCAAGCTGCTGCTGTTCAGTGGCGTGATCGCGGCCATCCTGCTCTATGAGTTCATCTTCATGCCCACCAAGGGCTACGACAACAATTTCGGCTATCTCTATGGACGCGACTTCGCCAATTTCTGGGCCGGCGGGCTGGCGGCGGTCGAGGGCAAGGTCAGCATCCTCACCAATGTCGATGCCTATAATCTGTGGCTGCACGGCATGTTCGGCGGTGACGTCGGGGGGCGCTATCACTTCATCTTTTCCTACCCGCCCAACGTGCTGCCTTTTCTCATGCCGCTCGGCCTCTTGGGGTATTCGACGGCGCTCTATACCTATGCCATTGTCAGCTTGGCGCTTGCGGCTGGCATGGGCTGGTGGCTGACCGGCAGGGAATGGTCCGGCGCCCTATTGATGGTGCTTTCACCGGGACTTTTCGCCACCATCTTCAATGGCCATCCCGGCATGTTCCTTGCCGCGCTGCTGGTTCCGGGCGTGATGATGATGGAGACCCGGCCGGTCGTTGCGGGCCTTCTGCTCGGCCTTGTAACGGTGAAGCCGCAACTGGGGCTCTTCATTGCGTTGATCCTTCTCATCCGTTTCAACTGGCAGGCGATCCTTGCTGCGCTGGCTTCGGCCACGGCGTTGATTTTTTTGTCAGTGACGCTGTTCGGCACCGCGCCCTGGGTTGCCTATTTCGCCACCATCGCACCCCGCCAGATAGAGGTGTTGCAACAGATCTACGACAAGAATTTCATCTACTTTATCCCAACGCCGTTTGCCCTGTTCACATGGCTGGGGTTTCCCTTCGCCTGGGCACAAGGCTTGCAAGTTGTCTGCACCCTGATGGCGGCCGGCGCTGGCGTCTATATCTGGATCGAATCGCGCGATCTGGCGCTGCGGGTGCTGGCGGCTTTCATCGCGACGTCGTTGATCCTGCCCTATTTCAACAACTACGACCTCACCATGGTGGCACTGGCGCAGGTGGTATTTGTCTATCGCTCACCGATGGCGGTGCGTTTCGGCAACACCTTCCACGTCATATTGTGGACAGTGGCGGCACTTTCGCCAACGATTGCCGTCTTCGGTCCACAAATCGGCGCTCTCGCCTTGGCGGCGGGACTTGCCCGGCTGGTGGTGCTTGCCAGGCGGGACGACTCTGCGTATATTGAATGAACATTCAATCAGTATAGGCAGTGCCCGTCACGCGGTTACCACTTGCCTTAAGGCCAGCAAGGAGCCCGCCATGAAGCCCGTCGACGCCAGCGCCATCGCCTCGTCCGCCCAGGTGAGGGCTGCCGAGGGGCTGGGCGACCACGAGCGCAGCGGATTGCCGTGGTGGACCTACTTCAACGCCGAGCTGCTGGAGGTTGAAAAGACCGAGCTTTTCCGCAAATGCTGGCAGGTCGCGTGCCATGTGAGCAATGTGCCGGAGGCGGGCGATTACCAGTGCTTCGACATTGTTGGCGAGAGGGCACTCATCGTGCGTGGCCAGGACGGGGTCGTCAGGGCCTTTAACAATGTCTGCCGGCATCGTGGCTCGCGCGTCGTGGCCGAGGCGAAAGGCCAATGCAAGAGTGCCCTGGTGTGCCCGTTTCACGGCTGGTCGTACAATCTCGACGGGACGCTGAAGGCGGTGCCGCAAAAGCGCACGCTGCCCGATCTCGATCCGGTCGAGCACGGGCTCGTACCGCTGCAACACGAGATCTGGAACGGCTTCGTGTTTGTGCGCTTCGTCGCCAGCGACCAGCCGCCGGTTTCCAATCTGCTGGCCGACATGGCGGACGAAATGGCGCCCTACCGGCTCGATGAAGTGCGCCCGCTCGGCGGCTTCGAATACGACGAACTGCCGGTCAACTGGAAGGCGGTGCGCGATGTTGACAACGAGGGCTACCATGTGCCCATGGCGCATCCCTCGCTGCAGGATCTCTATGGCCGCAGTTACGAAGATCAGCGCCATCGCTCAGGCATGGCCAAGGCTTTCGCCGAATTCAATCCGGGACCCGGCAAGCTATGGAGCGTGCGCCATTACAAAAAGTTCCTGCCCGAGGCGGAACACCTGCCGGAAAGCCATCGCCGCGCCTGGTGGTATGCAGGCCTGTTCCCTAACGCCGTGCTGATGCTCTATCCCGACTGCATCGGCTTTTATCAGGAATATCCGCTTGCCGTGAACCGCACGGTGCAGCGCACGGCCTATTACGGCCTCCCCGACAAGCGGCGCGAGATGAAACTGGCGCGCTACCTCAGCTACCGCATCGACCGCTCGACCGGCGAGGAAGACAAGCAGCTTATCCGCTGGTCATGGGAGGCCATGCAGTCATCGGCCTTTCCGGGCTACATCCTGTCCGACCTCGAGGTGGGGGTGCGCGACTACCATGACCGCCTGCGTGAGGTCATCCCGGCCTTCACGCTCGAAGACGAACCCTCGCCAGGTTCGCTCGATGAGGTGAACGGCGCCCTCCTGGCCAGCCGCAACGCGCCCGTTCGGTAGGATTTGGTTACCGGTTCTGGTGCCTTGTCGGCCATCGCCGGCGCGGCTAACGTTGGCACGCCGCCAAGCCAGCCAGGGAGGTCGCATCATGGCCAAGAAGCCACCCGAGACAATCGGTTTCGATTCTATCGCCTTCAATCCGCGTTTCGAGAATGGCGACCAGTGCCAGATCGGCAGCGTGGTTTCCGGCGAGCATGGGGGCGAACTGGGGGCGGGATTTGCGCGGCTCACCAAGGCGCACATTTCCTGGACCATAAAGTACGATGAAGTCCTCATGTGCGTTGAGGGTGAACTCAAGGTTCATTGCGACGGCAAGGTGCATGCACTGAAACCCAAGGACTGCCTGTGGCTGCCGTCGGGAACCGAGCTTGTGTACGAGGCCGACGACGCACTGGTGTTCTTTGCCATTCATCCCGTGAACTGGGCGGGCTGAAGCATGGTCGACATCCGCCAGTTACCGCAAAATGACAAGACCAACGGCTGGAATGTCATTCTGCCGCCGCGCACCCCCAATCCGCCACTGGAAGGTGATGTCAAGGCCGACTGGGTGGTCGCCGGTGCGGGTTATGCGGGGCTTGCCGCAGCGCGCCGGCTTGCCGCCAACCGGCCGGGTGACAAGATCGTGGTGCTGGATGCCGGGGTGATGGGCGAAAATGCCTCGGCGCGCAATTCCGGATTTGCCATCGACCTGCCGCACGCTGTGGGCGGCGGTCATGACGATCTCGACGGAGCACACCGTTACATGGCCCTGGCGCGCGCCGCGATCGCCGATCTGGCCCACAACGTCGAGGCGCATGACATCCAGTGCAACTGGTCAGAACGGGGCAAGTACCACACGGCGGTGACGGCGCGCGGCGAAGAGGAATATATCGCACCGTTCGTTGCCGCGCTCGACAAGTTGGGCGAACCTTTCCGCCGCCTCGATGCCGCCCAGACCGCGGCCGAACTGGGCACGCCCCATTATCATTGCGCCATCTATACGCCCGGCTGCGTGCTGCTGAACCCGGCGGCGCTGAGCCGCGGTCTTGCCGACACGCTGCCCGCCGATGCGACGCTTTACGAGAATACGCCGATTACCCGGTTCGAGCAGGGCAGCGGCATCGTCCTCACAACGTCGCGCGGTAGCGTCCGGGCGCCGCGCATGATTGTCGCCACCAATGCCTTCGCCCAGAAATTCGGCTTCTTCAAGGGCAGGCTGCTGCCGTTTCATGCCCATGCCAGTCTGACCCGACAACTCGATGCCGAGGAGCAAAAGGCTCTGGGCAGTGTCGGCGACTGGGGCGTGACGCCGGCCAACGCCTTTGTCTCGGTCACCATGCGCTACACCCAGGATCATCGCATCCTGATCCGTCAGGACTTTGGCTATTGCCCCGAACTACGGGTCAGCGCGGAGGCGCAACGGCGGGCGCGCGCCCAGCACCAGCGCATCTTTCATGAGCGCTTCCCGATGCTGCCGAAGGTGACCATGGAGCACACGTGGACCGGATTCGTATGCCTGTCGGCCAATCATGCGCCGGGCTTCGGCCAAGTGGCGCCGAATGTCTGGGCGGCGGTCTGCCAGAACGCGGTCGGCATCACCAAGGGCACGATTTCGGGGCTCCTCGTGGCCGATCTGGCTTGCGGCATCGACAACCCGCTGATTGCCGACATGCAGAGCCTCGGACAGCCTTCGATGCTGCCGCCACGACCGATCCTCGACATCGGCGTGATGGTTCGAAACAAATTCGACCTGTGGCGGTCGCGGCACGAGGCATAACCGCCAGGGCCTGTGGACAGTTACGGTTGTGGTGCCGGTTTGACAGGACTGGCCCATATTTGCGGGCTTGAGGAGGAAGGACATGCTGGCATATTCAACGACGAAGGCGCGTGAAGATGGGCCAGTCCTGTCAAACCGGCACCACAACCGTAACTGTCCACAGGCCCTAGACGAGCAGGGGGAAATTCTGCCACAATAGATCGACGGGTTCGCGAGGGGCTAATCGGGAGTTCGTTCATGCCGACCGGCCTTGTCGCCCGCCTGGTAATCGCTTCAAACTTCGCCATCCTTTGCCTTGCCCACAGCGCCGTAGCTGGCGAACGACGGGTGATCCCTTCCGTCGATGCCGATTATTTCGGCTTTGACTACCGCTCCGTCGACAAGGTGTCGCTGGATCAGTGCAAGGCGGTGTGCCTCAGCGACGAGATGTGCCGGGCCTTCACCTACAACGTCAAGGCCAAGGTCTGTTTCCTCAAGTCCGATCACGGCGAGCTCAAGTCGTTCCCTGGCGCGATATCCGGGCGGGTGGTGGACGCGGCGTCCGAGATCAAGTCGATTGGCGAGGCCAAGGACCTGACGTTCCTGCCCGAGGGCGTCGCCGATGCGGCCGTGCGCTACCGCAATGCCGTTGAAGCGCTGGCGGGCCAGCAGACACTCGGTGCCTCGGCGTTGCAACAGCAGGCCAGCGAGGCTCTCACCAAGGGAGATCCGCGCGCCGCTGTAGAGGCCTTCAAGGGAGCCATCAGCCTTGCGGGCAACGACCCCGAACTGTGGGCGGAACTGGCCAAGGCGCTCGCCGCCATCGATCCCAAGGACGGCAGCGAACGCTACCGCCTGCCGATCGAAATCACCTCGGCCGCGCTCAACGCCTACAGGCTGTCGAGCACCGTCGATCTGCGGGCATCGGTGCTTGCACAGCTTGCGAGAGCCTTGGAGGCCAGGGCCTATTTCCGCCCGGCGATCGAGGCCTACAAGGCCTCGCTGGAAGTCAAGAACGTGGCCTCGGTGGCCGCCGCCTATGCCGACCTCAAGGCGCGCAAGGGATTCCGGGTCGTCGATTACACGGTCGATTCCGACAGTGTAAATCCGCGCTTGTGCTTGCAGTTTTCCGAGGACCTGAAAAAGGGCGAGGGGATCTATCAGCCGTTCGTGCGGTTGAACGACGGTGCGCCGGCCAGTCTTGAACTTGACAAACGGCAGATCTGCATTACCGGCGTCAAGCACGGTCAGCGCTATCGTGTCACCCTCAGGGCCGGCCTGCCCTCGACGATCGGCGAGGTGCTCGATGCCCCGGTCAATCTCGATATCTACGTGCGTGACCGCTCGTCGGCGGTGCGTTTCAGCGGCGACAACTACGTGCTGCCACGGGTGGGCTCGCGCGGCATTCCGCTCACCACCATAAATACCGACAAGGTGAAGATCGAGCTTTACCGGGTGGGTGAGCGCGGCGTGGCGCAACTGCTGGCCGACAGCACGTTCCTGCAGCAACTCGACAGTTATCAGCAGGAAAACCTTCGCGACACCCTGGGCGAGCAGTTGTGGCACGGAACGCTCACCACCGGCGGCGAACTCAACAAGGAGCAGGTGACCGTCTTCCCGCTCGATGAGGCGCTGCCGCAACGCAAGCCCGGCGTCTATGCACTGGTGGCACAGCCAGCCGATGCGAACGTCAATGACTGGCAGAACCGCGCCACTCAGTGGTTCGTGGTCTCCGACATCGGTCTGTCCACTTACATGGGCGACGACGGGCTGACCGTCATGGCCCGCTCGCTGTCGGACGCCAAGGCTCTGCAGGGCGTCGAGATGAAGCTCATCGCCCGTAACAACGAGGTGCTTGGCACCCTCACGACCGATTCACAAGGCATCGCGAAGTTTGCTGCCGGCCTGACGCGCGGGCTGGCGGCCATGGCGCCGGCGCTGCTGGTGGCCAGCCGGGCGGGGCAGGATTTCGTGATCCTCGACCTCAAGCGGCCGGCCTTCGATCTCTCCGACCGCGGTGTGACCGGGCGACCGGCGGCGGGTGCTCTCGACTTCTTCATGTATACCGAACGCGGCATCTACCGGGCCGGCGAGACGGTGCATGTGGCCGGCCTGCTGCGCGATCAGGCGGCAAAGGCGGCGACGGGCGTGCCGTTGACCTTCGTCTTCATGCGGCCCGACGGCGTGGAATTCCGCCGGCTGGTCGCCCAGGATGGCGGCGCCGGCGGTTATGCAGTGGCGCTTGGTCTGCAGCCCAACGCCATGCGCGGCACCTGGACGGTCAAGGCCTATGCCGATCCCAAGGGTGATGCCCTCGCCGACCAGCGCTTCCTGGTGGAAGACTTCGTGCCTGACCGCATCGAATTCGACATCAAGCCGGTGGCCACAGAGGTGCAGCGCGGCGAGCCGATGCAACTCGACATCGACGGGCGTTTCCTATTCGGCGCCCCGGCCTCCAACCTGGCGCTGGAAGGCGATGTGCGGGTGAAGCCCGCGCGGACGCTCGATGCCTACAAGGGCTACCAGTTCGGGCTCGCCGACCAGAAGGCGGAGCCCACCTATGAGGTGTTGCAGGACCTGCCTACGACCGACGACAAGGGTGCAGCGCACCTGGAGGTTTTGCCCGAGGCGGTGCCCGACTGGTCGGGTCCTCTCGAGGCCACGATCAACATCCGCATGCGCGAGGCCGGCGGGCGGGCGGTCGAACGCACGCAGAAGATCGCCATTGCGCCGCAGGGTTCGCAGATCGGCATCCGCCCACAGTTCGACGGCGGTGAGGTGAAGGAAGGCGGCACGGCCTCGTTTGAGGTTATCGGCCTTGGCGCCGACGGCAAGCGCAAGGCGCTCGGCGCGGTGAACTGGTCGCTGGTCAGGATCGAGCGCGACTACCAATGGTATCGTGGCGACTCGGGCTGGAATTACGAGCCCGTCGACTATACGACGCGCATCGCCGACGGACAGATCAATGTCGGCGCCGATACGCCGGAAAAGATTGCCGTGCCGGTGGACTGGGGCCGTTACCGGCTGGAAGTGGCCGGCAGCGACCCGACAAGTCCTGCCTCCTCGGTGGAGTTCGACGCCGGCTGGTACGTGCCGCAGGCCTCGACCGAAACGCCTGACGGGTTGGAGGTCGCTCTCGACAAGGCGCAATACCTGCCCGGTGACACGGCGCACCTGAAGATATCGCCACGCTATGCCGGGACCGCCATTGTCGTCACGGGCACCGACCGGGTGATCGATACGCGCACCGTCGAGGTGCCCAAGGAGGGGGCGACCGTCGACCTGCCGGTGACCGAGGTCTGGGGGACCGGGGCCTATGTCATGGTCACCCTCATCCGGCCGGCGGGCGAGGGCGATGCCCGGCTGCCGCAGCGCGCCATCGGCATTGCCCATGCGGCGATCGATCCGGCGTCCAAGAAACTGCTGGTGAGCATTGGCGGCACCGATCTGGCGCGGCCCAACGGACCGGTCAGCGTGGCAGTGCAGGTCAACGGCCTGCAACCTGGCAAGCCTGCACGGGTGATGCTGGCGGCGGTCGATGTGGGCATTCTCAATCTGACGCGTTATGAGCCGCCCAAGCCGGAGGACTGGTTCTTCGGCCAGCAGCGGCTGGGGCTTGAATTGCGCGACCTTTATGGCCGGCTGATCGACGGCACCAAGGGCGTCAGAGGTCAGATCCGCTCCGGTGGCGATGCCGGCGGGCTGGGCATGGAAGGGTCGCCGCCGACCCAGCCGCTGATGGCCTATTTTTCCGGCATCGTCGAGACCGATGTCGCAGGTAAGGCCGATATCACCTTCGATGTGCCGCAGTTCAACGGCTCGGTCAGGCTGATGGCGGTCGCCTTCACCGATCGAGCGGTGGGATCGGCGAGCCGCGACATGGTGGTGCGCGACCCCGTCGTGGTGGTGGCGAGCCATCCGCAGTTCATGGCGCCGGGCGATGAGGCGCGGCTGTGGCTCGATATCACCGATACCGATGCCGCCGAAGGCGAATACCATCTGGCCATATCGGCCAGCCCGGAACTTTCCGCCCCGCTGACGCCGGGCTCGGAGACGCTCATCCTGAAAAAGGGCGTGCGCACCAGCCTCATCGTGCCGCTGATCGCCCGCCACAGCGGTCCGGGCACGCTTGCCCTCAGGCTGTCGCGCGACGGGGGGCCGGACATCGAACAGGTGATATCGGTTGCGGTGCGCTCGCCACGCCTGCCGGTCACCGAGCGCCGGGTGCTCAGTCTCAAGGCCAAGGGCGGCAGCGTGACACTGGACAAGGACTTCCTTGCCGGCTTCGAGGCGGTGGGCACCAAGCTCACCGCCGCCGTCACCCGCGCCGCCGGGCTGGATGTGGCTTCGCTGCTGATGCAGCTCGACCGCTACCCGTATGGCTGCGCCGAGCAGACGACCTCCAAGGCGTTGCCGCTGCTCTATCTCTCCGACGTGGCGACATCGCTGGGACTGGGTGAAGAGGCGGGCATCCACAAGCGGGTGCAAGGCGCCATCGACCGGGTGCTGTCCTACCAGGGATCGAACGGCGGGTTCGGCCTGTGGGGGCCGGGCTCGGGCGATCTGTGGCTCAATGCCTATGTCACCGACTTCCTCACCAGGGCGCGCGAAAAGGGTTATGACGTGCCCGATCTCGCCTTCACCCAGGCTGTCGACAACCTGCGCAATTCGCTCGGCTACAACATCGACCTGAAGACCGACAGTTCGCCGGTCGCCTATGCGCTCTATGTGCTGGCGCGCAACAAGAAGGCCTCACTGGGCGATCTGCGCTATTACAGCGATGCCCAGCTGTCGCAATTCACCTCGCCCATGGCCAAGGCGCAACTGGCGGCGGGCCTCGGCCTCTATGGCGAAGTGGCCCGCTCGCAATCGGTATTCAATGCCGCCTACAAGAGCCTCGAGGCGACAGCCGGCAACGACAACTACTATCGCTCCGATTACGGCTCCAACCTCAGGGACGGGGCGGCCATCCTGGCGCTGGCGGCGGAAACCCGCCCCGAACCCGGCGAGGTTCCCGAACTGGTCAAGGCGGTGTCGGCGGCGCGGCTGGCGAAATCCTACACAAGCACGCAAGAAGAAGCCTGGCTGCTGCTGGCGGCGCGGGCACTCATCGACGGCGGCGAACCGTTCAACCTCGACGTCAACGGGGTGGCGAGCCCGGGGCGTTTCAGCCGGGTCTATGACACCAGCCTTTTGAGCAACGGCCCCGTCACCATCACCAACCGTGGCGCCAGCGATGTCGACATGGTGATCTCGGTCACCGGCGTTCCCGACAAGAAGCCCACCGCGGTCGAAAACGGCTTTTCCATCGAGCGTGAGATCTATGGTCTCGACGGTCAGCCGCGCGACATCACCACGGTCGGCCAGAACGAGCGCTTCGTGGTGGTGCTCAAGGTGACCGAAAACAACACTTGGCCATCGCGGGTGCTGGTCTCCGACCTGTTGCCGGCGGGCTTTGTGATCGACAATCCGCATATCATGGGCAGTGCTGACCTCAAGGCCTTCGACTGGCTGCCCGAACAGGTCAACGCGGCGCATGTCGAGTTCCGCTCCGACCGCTTCGTTGCCGCCTTCAACCGCACCGAGAACGACGATCGCAGTTTCGTCCTCGCCTACATGGTGCGGGCGGTGACGCCGGGGCGTTATGTGTATCCGGCCGCGCAGGTTGAGGACATGTACCGGCCGCAACTTTTTGCCCGCACCGATGAGGGCCGCGCGGAGGTCGTGGGGCCGCAGAAGTGACGGGTTCCATCAAGGCTGGGGGCGCCGGGGCTCGGGGCTGGCCCCGGCGTTGGGTGGTGGGCCCGGGCCTGGCGCTGTGGGTGATGGTGCTGGCGCTGGCCGGGCTCGATCACCTCGACCGGGTGTATCCGCCGCCGCTCGACCGGGTGGGGCCGCGCTCGGTGATGGTGGTCGACCGCAGCGGCGATTTGCTCAGGGCGTTTGCAACGCCCGCCGGGCGCTGGCGCCTGCCGGTTGATCTCGCTGCCGTCGATCCGCAGTTCGTGCGCATGCTGATCGCCTATGAGGATACCCGCTTTTACGAACATCCCGGCGTCGATCCGCTGGCGGTGCTGCGGGCGGCGGGGCAACTCGTGTGGAACAGCCATATCGTTTCCGGCGGCTCGACGCTCACCATGCAGCTTGCCCGCCTCATCGAGGGCGGCCAGCAGCGCTCGTTCATCGCCAAGGCGGTGCAGATGCTCAGGGCCCTGCAGATCGAGCGGCGGCTGAGCAAGCAGCAGATCCTCACCGACTACCTGACGGTGGCGCCTTATGGCGGCAACCTTGAAGGCATCACGGCGGCCGCCCAGGCGTGGTTTGGCAAGTCGGCGCGAAAACTCAGCCCCGCAGAGGCCGCGTTGCTGATCGCCCTGCCGCAACTGCCCGAGGCGCGCCGCCCCGACCGCTTCCCCGAAGCCGCGACGGCGGCCCGCAACCGGGTGCTGGAGCGCATGGTCGAGGCCGGCGTCCTGGCGCGCGGCGATGCCGAGCAGGCCAAGCGCCAGCGGGTGCCGACGGTGCGCCTCGACATGCCGGCGCTGGCCCCGCATCTGGCCGAGGCGCTGCGCCGCGCCAAGCCCGATGAAAGCCTCCACAAGACGAGCCTCGATGGCCCCTTGCAGGCCACGCTCGAACGCCTGGTTGCCGACTACGTGAAGGACCTCGGCGACAAGGTTTCCGCAAGCCTCATCGTCGCCGACCATCAGACGGGTGAGATCATCGCCCGCATCGGCTCGGCGGACTTCTTCGATGCCCGCCGGCAGGGCGAGATCGACATGACGGTGGCGGCGCGCTCGCCGGGATCGACATTGAAGCCGTTCATCTATGGGCTTGCCTTCGAGGAGGGCCTGGCGCATCCCGAAACCCTGATCGATGACCGGCCGGAAGATTTTTCCGGCTATA
>CAZMSA010000031.1:0-25547 GCA_964568825.1 uncultured Rhizobiaceae bacterium
TCGTTCTGGTAGAACTCCATCGACTGGCGCAGCACGTAACGGTGGGTCTGCCAGCGGGTGCGCATGGCGAAATTGCCCAACAGGCCCTGATGCACGAAGGCCTCGTAGAAGAACTTCAGCACCGGCAGCACGAACACCACCAGGCCGCCCATCAACGCCAGCTTGAGCCCGTGATCGCTCCAGATGGTGGCGCGGTTGGCATGGCTCAGCCAGTCGACGATCTTGCCGACGAAGGAAAACAGCGACACCTCGATCAGGGCAATCGCGATGGACAGCACCGAGCTGGCGAGGATCAGCGGCCAGAACGGCCGGGCATAATGCGCGATGAAGCCGGAAAACGTCTCCGGCGGCTTTTCCGGCGTCTCCGGCGGAAACGATCCGGTGACGCCTTCCAGCCAGCGAAAGATTGCGGATACGGGCGACATGCGAGACCTGCTTGGTGAAACGGGACTTCTCATAGCAGAGGAAATGGGGCTCGTGCCAGTTTATGGCAAGCCGGCATCGGCTGAGGGCTGAGAATGACCCGCCTCAGAACCCCACCTTGTCGCCGCCCTTGAGTTCAAGGATATCGCGTGCCTCATCGCTTGAAGCGATGCTAAGCCCCAGGCCCTCGATGATCTGCCGCACCTTTTTGACCTGCTCGGCATTGGAGCGGGCCAACTGGCCGGGGCCGATCCACAACGAATCCTCCAGGCCCACCCGCACATTGCCGCCCATCGCCGCCGCCATCGCCGCTACCGGCAGCTGGTTGCGCCCCGCCCCCAGCACCGACCAGCAGTAATCGCCGCCGAACAGCCGGTCGGCGGTACGTTTCATGTGGGCGATGTCTTCCGGGTGCGGGCCGATGCCGCCCAGAATGCCGAACACCGACTGCACGAAGAACGGCGGCTTGACGATGCCGCGCTCGGCGAAATGGGCGAGCGTGTAGAGGTGGCCGATGTCGTAGCACTCGATCTCGAAGCGGGTGCCGTTTTCGGCGCAAGTTCTCAGGATGTGTTCGATGTCGGCAAAGGTGTTCTTGAAGATGCGCTCGCGCGAGCCCTCCAGGTAGGGCCGCTCCCAGTCGTGCTTGAACTCGGAAAACCGCTGCAGCATGGGATAAAGGCCGAAATTCATCGTCCCCATGTTGAGCGAGGCGATCTCCGGCCTGAAGGTCGCGGCCGGTCGCACCCGCTCCTCGATCGACATGGTGGCAGCACCCCCGGTGGTGATGTTGACGACGCAGCCCGAGCGTTGCTTGATCACTTTGAGGAACGGCTCGAAGGCTTCCGGGCTCTGGTCGGGCCGCCCGTCCTTCGGGTCGCGGGCATGCAGGTGGACGACCGCGGCGCCCGCCTCGGCGGCGCCGATGGCCGCTTCGGCGATCTCGGCAGGGGTAACCGGCAGGTGCGGCGACATGGATGGCGTGTGGATCGAGCCGGTGACGGCGCAGGTGATGATGACGGGGCGCGGCATGGTGGGGGCTCCTTCGGCAAGGTTGTCGGCGACGGCTCCCTTATCGGATGACCGGCCGCCACCGGCAACCCCGAGGGTTGCATGGCTGGCGTGCGCCGCCGGGCGCGTTGTGGCATGCTGGCGGCGAACGACCCATGCTGGCGATTGTCAGCGCGTTGTCATGGGGCAGAAACTAGGCAGGATGGATGATCGCTTGTGAGAAATCCCGCGGCAGCCGCATGCTCATGGCTGCAGCCCTGGCGGCCCTTTTGTTGGGCAGCGGTCTGGCGCGCGCCGGCGAAACGACCCTCAAGGATCACGACGACGAGGCCGAGGCCGTTTACCAGGCCAAGAAGGCCGGCCGCTTCGTGCCGCTGGCCGCCGCGCTGGCCAAGGCCAAACTGCCCAAGGGCAGCGAGGTGGTGAATGTCGCCCTGGAGAACGAGCACGGCACGCCGGTCTACGAGATCTATTACATCGACCCCGGCGGACGGCGCCTCAAACTGCGCGTCGATGCCCGCAACGGCGATCGCTTGAAGGACCATGGAGAATAGGCGATGCGGATTCTCGTTGCCGAAGACGACCTGCGCATCCAGTCCGACGTGGCAGCCGTCCTCCGCGCCAGCGGCTTCATTCCGGAAGTGGAGGCCGACTCCGAGGAAATCTGGTTCCGCGGCGATACCGAGGATTTCGGCGCCGTCATCCTCGACCTCGGCCTGCCGCTCATGGACGGCCTCACCATCCTCAAGAAGTGGCGGACGGCGGGGCGCAACTTTCCCGTCCTGGTGCTGACGGCGCGCGGTTCGTGGTCGGAGCGGGTGGAAGGCATCGACGCCGGGGCCGATGATTATCTGCCCAAACCCTTCGAGATGGACGAACTGATGGCCCGCCTCAGGGCCATCATCCGCCGCACCGCCGGCCATGCCGCTCCCGCCATCACTATCGGCGATGTGACGCTCGATCAGCGCCAGATGCGGGTTTCGGTGCGCTCGGTGCCGGTGCCGCTTTCGCCGCAGGAATACCGCCTGGTCTCCTACCTGATGCTGCACGCCGGCCGCGTGGTATCGCAGCAGGAACTGGCCGAGCAGCTTCACGCCGAACATTTCGCGCGCGAATCCAACGCCGTCGAGGTGCTGGTGGGCCGGGTGCGCAAGAAGCTCGGGGCCGACATCATCGAGACCCGTCGTGGCTTCGGCTATATCGTGGAACCCATGCCCGCATGACGCTGCGCTCGCTCAGGCTAAGGCTGTTCCTGTTCGCCTTCGTCGGCATTACCGCCACCCTCGTTCTCGCCGGCATCGGCCTGACCTCGCTGTTCGAACGCCACGTGGAACGGCGCATCGGCGAGGAACTCGATACCCATATCGCCCAGATCGCCGGCAGCCTCAGGGTCGATGCGACAGGTGCCCTGTCGCTGGCGCGCCAACCGGCCGACCCGCGCTTCGAGCAGGTTTATGGCGGCCTCTACTGGCAGGTGATGAACGAAAAGACCGGCGCCTTGTTGCGCTCGCGCTCCTTGTGGGACAGCGATCTGGCGCTTGCCCCCGGCAGGGCCGCCCCCGGCGCCGTGGTGGTGCGCTCGGGCAACGGGCCGGACGGCAAGCCGCTGATCGTCCACGAGCGCCGGCTGATCATCGAGAACGGCACCAGCGAGGTGCCGGTGGTCATTGCGGTCGCCATCAATCATGCGGTGGCCGACACCTTGCGCGTCGGCTTTGCGCGCGACCTGTTGCCGGGCCTGAGCCTCCTCGGGGTGTTGTTGCTGGCCGGGTTGTGGTTCCAGGTGCGTGCCGGCCTCGCCCCGCTGACGACCCTGAAGGATGCCATCAGGGAAATCCGCGAGGGCACCGCGCGGCGCCTGTCGAGCGACGTGCCCGAAGAGGTCGCCCCGCTGGTCGGCGAGGTCAACAGCCTGCTCGATGCCCAGGAGGCAGCCATCAAGCGGGCCCACGACCGGGCCGGCGACTTGGCGCACGGCCTGAAGACGCCGCTGACGGCGCTGGCCAGCGACGTGCGCCGCCTGCGCCAGGCGGGTGAGAACTCGATCGCCGACGACATCCAGCTTTCCGCCCAGATCATGCATCGCCACATCGAACGCGAACTGGCCCGCACACGGCTGCGCCACCAGCGTGGGCAACGCCTCGCCTCGGCGCTGGCGCCGGCCGCAGCCGCCATCGTCAAGACGGTGGCGCGCACCCCCGACGGCGAGCACGTCGCCTTCGATGTCCGCATCGCCCGCGACGCCGTCATTGCGCTCGATCCCGACGACCTCAACGACATCCTGGGCAACCTGGTGGAAAATGCCGTGCGCTATGCCCGCACCCGGGTCAGGGTTTCAGCCCGTACCGCCGGCGGCGATGTCGCCGTCAGGGTGGAAGACGACGGCCCCGGCGTCGCGCCGAAAAACCTCGACAAGCTGTTCGAGCGCGGCCGCCGGCTGGATGAAAAGGGTGGCAGCGCCGGCCTCGGTCTCGCCATCGTCCAGGACATCCTCACCGAATACGGCAGCGCCCTGAAGGCTGAACCTTCCGAACTGGGCGGCCTTGCCCTGAGTTTTACCGTCCGTGCCGTTGCCACTTAGGGCGCTGGCCTCGCCACGCGGTGAGGCTAGCGGAATGGGCCCCGGGGTCAAGCCCCGGGGTGACGGGTTTTCAGGGTGGGAAAGGCTCGCTTGCGCGTGCCCTGGATTGCGGCCTGCGCCGCAATGACGGCAATTCGGTCAGCCCATCGGCCAGGTGTCCGACAGCCGGTAGCCGCCGGGCCACGGGTCTTGCGCATCGAGCATGTGCTGATGCGTGCCGGTGATCCATGCCCGGCCTGAAATGGAAGGCACGATGGCCGCCCGGCCGCCGATCTCGGTTGTACGCTCGATGCGGCAGTCGAAGCGGCTGTCGATGATGGAAATGCCGGTGAAGCGGTCGCCCTCCTTGAGGATGCCCTTGGCATGCAGCACCGCCATGCGCGCCGAACAACCGGTGCCGGTCGGCGAGCGGTCGAGCTTGCCGGGGTCGATGACCACGGTGTTGCGGCCTGAAGGAACGCCCGCCTCATCGACGAGCGGGGCAGTCAACTGGCAGAACGAGACGTGGCGCCATTCGGGGTTCTCGGGATGGCGAAAGCCCAACTGCGCATTGGCGGCGCGGGTGATCTTCACGCCGGTCGTGGCGATGTCGCGGGCCTCGTCGGCCTTTAGCGAAAACCCGAGGCTTGCGGCATCGACGAGGACAAAACTGTCGCCGCCATAGGCGGTGTCGACGGTGAGCGTGCCGATCCCCTCCACCTCGATGGTCTGATCCAGCCGGTCGGCGAAGGAGGCCACATTGGTCACCCGAACCGATCGCGCCTTGCCGCCCTGGCATTGTGCGACGACCTCGATGAGGCCGCCCGGGGCCTCGAGCACCAGACGGGTTTCGGGCTCGCTCATCTCGACGATGCCGGTCTCCAGCAGGACGGTTGCCACGCACATGGAATTCGACCCCGACATGGGCGGGGTGTGCATGGGCTCCATGATGATGAAGCCCATGGCGGCGCGTGGATCCTTCGGCGGCACCAGCAAATTGACGTGGCGAAACACACCGCCACGCGGCTCGTTCAGCACGAAGTTGCGCAAGGCCTGGTCTTCGTGGATGAAGCGCGACTGCGCCCACAAGGTTTCCCCCGGCGGCGGCTTGACCCCGCCGACAATGACATCGCCCACCTCACCCTCGGCATGGCAGCTCACCACATGGATGACCTTTGTTGTCTGCATGGCGTTTCAGGCCCCCTCGCCGATCACCAGCACCGGATCGCCCAGCACATCGAACAACGGTTCGATGCCGAGGCCCGGCGTATCCGGCGCCGTCATGCGGCCGTTGACCCGCTTCGGCGCGCCAGAAGCGATGTCGCGGGTGCCGTAGCTGTTGAAGTCGGTGGCGGAAAACGAAAATTCCTCCGGCGTCGAGCGGGCGAGATGGGCAATGGCGGCGGTCACGATGTCGCCGCCCCAGGTGTCCTCGATGGTCATCGGCAGCCCTGAGGCGATGCACAGATCGCGCATCAGCCGCGCCCTGGTAAGGCCGCCCACCTTGGAGATCTTCAGGTTGATGACGTCCATGGCCCCGTCGGCGAGCCCCCGCAACAGCATATCGGTGCCGGTGATCACCTCGTCCAGCACGAACGGCAAAGAGGTGCGCCGGCGGGTGACGAGGCATTCCTCGTAACTGGGACAAGGCTGCTCGATATAGACATCGACATCCCTGACGGCGGCGACCACGCGGGCGGCCTCGTGCATGGTCCAGCCGGTATTGGCATCGGCAACCAGAATGTCGCCGGGGCGCATTTCCCTGGCGCACAGGCGGATGCGCTCGATATCGGTATCGGCATCGCCGCCTACCTTGAGCTGGAACTTGGTATAACCCTCGGCCCGATAGCCGGCGACCTTGGCGGCCATGGCGGCGGGGCTTTCCTGCGAGATGGCGCGATAAAGCTTCACCTCATCTTGCGCCGCGCCGCCCAGCAGGCGGTAGACGGGAAGCCCCGAAACCTTGCCGAGGATGTCCCAGCAGGCAACATCGATGGCCGCCTTGACATAAGGATGGCCGCGCAAGCTCGCGTCCATGTGGCGGTTGAGGACGCTGAGATCGCGCGCATCGAGCCCGATGACATGCGGGCCGATCTCGGCAAGGCCTGAACGCACCCCCGCCGCGTAGGCCGGCAGATAGGCCGAGCCCAGCGGACAGCACTCGCCGTAGCCGCAAATGCCGGCATCGGTTGCGACTTCGACGACGGTTGCATCGAACACCTCGACGAAGTGGCCGTTCGACCAGCTATAGCGGCCTTCCTTGATCGGCAGGTCGACCTGAAAGGCCCGTATCGCGGTTATCTTCATGGCGTGCCGCTCCCTTGCTGCCCGAGCTCACTTTACCGGTGAGCGCAAATCCATGCGCGAAAGATCGGCGCGCGGCAAGGGCTGGAGGTAACGAAGTCAGCGACCGTAGGTGTAGGTGACGCTCGCTTTGGCGAGGGTGTTGAAGTGCAGCTGGAAGCCGACCACGGCGCCGGAGGTGTTGGCATCGATGCCGATCTTGTCCGCCTTCACGGCAAAGATGGTGATGACATAGTGATGCGGCTTGTCGCCCGCCGGCGGGCAAGGGCCGAAATAGGCCGCCGTCCCGGCATCGTTGCGCCCCTGTGCGGCGCCCTTCGGCAACTTGGCGTTACCGGCCACGCCCACGCCCTCGGCCAGCGACATCGTGGTCGGCGGCATGTTGGCGATGGTCCAGTGCCAGAAGCCCGAACCGGTGGGCGCGTCGAGATCGAACATGGTGAGCGCCAGACTCTTGGCGCCGGCCGGCACGTCCTTCCATTCAAGCGGCAGCGAAATGTTGGAGCCGTGGCAGCCGAAGGCATTGGCGGTATATTTCAGCGGGATGGTGCCGTCGGCACCGATGGCCGGGCTCTTGATCTCGAAGGCAGACGCCGATCCGGCAAGGCTCACCAGCGCCAGCGCCGCGCACAAGGGCAGATATTTCATTGGCTCAATCCTCCCTGTCATGATGCCCGTTTCGATGTTGCAGGAGTTGACCGGCATTATTCCCCCTTGTCGCGCCTTCCGCAACGCACGCCGGGGTGCCATTTCACGAGGTGAACCATCACGCCCCGAGCCGGGCGGGCACCTTGAGGAAGCCGCGGAACCGCGCCCGCCCGCCGCGGACCGGCTTGGCGGTCAGCTCATAGCGGGGAAAGCGGGCAAGGAATCTGCCGATCGCCACCTGCCCCTCGAGGCGGGCAAGGCTCAAGCCTAAGCACTGGTGGATACCGGCACCGAAGGCGAGGTGGCGGTTGGGAGTGCGGGCAATATCGAGCCGTTCGGGATCGACAAATTCCGCCGGATCGCGGTTGGCGCCGCCGATGCACAGATGAACCGGCGTGCCTGGCCCCAGGCGTTCGCCGCCCACCTCCACCTCCCGGGTGGTCATGCGGTTGCCGAGCTGGTTGGAGCTTTCATAGCGCAGGCATTCCTCCACCGCCGGCTTGATGAGATCCGGCGCCGCCAGCAGCCGCGCCTTTTCCCAAGGGTTCTCCAAAAGCGCCACCAAGCCGTTGCCGATGAGATTGGTGGTGGTCTCATGGCCGGCGTTGAGGATGAAGATGCAGTTCTGCACCAGCTCGTCGTGGGAAAGACCCTCAAGCCCGGCTTCGCCCTGGATGAGACGGGTGAGGACGTCCTTTTCGGGGTTGCCGGGGCGGGCGCGGCGGCGCGCCACGAGGCCGTCGAGATAGGCGCTGAATTCCCTCACCGCCCGGTTGCCGGCCTCGGCGCGCTCAGCGGAAGTGACCGGTTCAAGCGCCCCCAGGATGGCCAGCGACCAGGCCCGCAAGGGCGATCGTTCTTCGTTCGGCACGTCCAGAAGGTTGCCGATGATCTCGATGGGAATGGCGGCGGCGAAATCCTCGATGAGATCGGCTTGGCCCTTTTCCGCCATGCGATCGAGCAGCCGGTCGACCAGGTGGATGAGCGGGTCCTGCATGGCGGCGATGGCGCGCGGGTTGAGGGCGCCGTTGAGGAGGCGCCTGACCCGCGTATGGCGCGGCGGGTCGTTGAACACCAGGCTGGTAGTATGGTGGGCGTATAACGGGCTCGCCCCGAACTTCGGGCCGAATTCCGTTTTCTTGTCGGAAGAAAAGCTGGCGGCGTCCTTGTAGACCGCGACCACGTCGGCATAGCGCGTCAGGAAGACGCCACCGCCCGGCAGGCGCTTGACCGGGCAATGCCGGCGCAAGGCCCGGTAGGTCGGGTAAGGATCGGCATAAAACGCCGCCGGCAGGTTCTGAAGGTCGAAACTGTCGGCCAGGTGCCGCGCATTGTCGGTGTCGGTATCCATGTGGGGACAATCTCCTATCATGGCACCGAGGCCGCTACCAAGCGCCTCACCGTCCCGAGGTTGTCTCGTCAATTCGATGGATGCTGCATGGCAGTCCATTAACCATGCGTCAATTTGGGGTTGTGACAAATTGGAAAGCGCAAATTGTTGACATAAATCATCGCTAACGGTGGCGGTAGCTGGTACCAACCCGCTGCGAGAGATCTGAAAAAGGAGTCTATAATGTCAAAAACACCATGGAAAACGCTGGGACTGACGGCCTTGGTGGCCGCCGGCGTATCGCTGGCGACCATGGGTGGCGCAGCAGCTATGATGCTTTACCCTCAGACCGCGCAGAGCATCGACCAGGCGCGGCAATGGAATAGTGACCTGCAGCAGGCCTACTACTACAAGACCAAGCACAAGTACAGGAAGAGGCACAGGAGGCAGTGGCGCTACAATCCCCGCCGTTACGGCCCGCGCTACCGGCAATACCGGCCGGGCTGGCACCTTTACAACGGCTGGTATTATCAGCGCCCGTGGTGGTCGATCGAGGTGGTCCCGGCGCCTCAGCCCTACTACAACGGCGGCAATGCCCATGTGCAGTGGTGCCTCAGCAAGTACCGCTCCTATAATCCGTCGACCGACATGTACAAGGGCTACGACGGCTACTATCATCGCTGCATCTCGCCCTATTGATGGCGAACCGCGCGCCGCGTTTGCCTGAGTGAAGCGCAAGCCGGCCTGACACTCTGGTGGCCACGCTGTCTCGTACAGCGTGGCCATTTTGCTGATCAGTGGCGCGAGAGCACCTTCTTGCGCTCTTCAAGCTCGGCCTCGTCGATCTCGCCGCGGGCATAGCGCTCTTTCAGGATGTCGAGCGGGGTCTGGCGCGGCGCAACGCTATTGTCAGCGCTGCCGCCGCTGAACTGGCGTATCGCCAGCACGCCCAACACGATGAGGATGACCCAGAAGGCGATCATCGCGAAGCCGCCGAACAGCATGTGGCCATAGCCCCAGCCGTGGCCCCATCCCCACCACATGCCTTGATCGTCTGCCGTCTGGGCCAAAGCCGGGGCGGTGGCCGCCAGGAGCAACCCGTTCAACGCGACGATGCGAGAAAGCCTTGTCATGTTCCTTCTCCCTCAGCTGGACCCGGGCCTGCCGGATCGACAAAATCGCTCAACCCCCCAGCCAGCAGGCCGGTGACGTCGATGGCGTTGCTGGCATGGGCGATGGTGTTGGTGGTGACGATGCGGCAAGCGCCGGCGGCAAGCAAGCGTTGATGGGCATCGGCGGCGAAGATGCCGTGCACGCCGATGCAGACCGCCGGGGAAAGACCGCTGCCGGCCAGATGGCCGAGCGCTGCCCGCATGGTCTCGCCGCTGGAGATGATATCGTCCACCAGCACCGGGGTCGACCCCGGCCAGCGCGACACATCGGGCAGCGAGACCTCGACATCGCGGTCGCCGTGGCGGATCTTCTGCAGCACTTCATAAGGTGCCTTCGCCAACCTCGCCACCTCGCCCACCCATTGCTTGGATTCCGCATCGGGGCCGATGAGCACCGGCTGCGCCACCTCGCGGGCGGCCCATTCAGCGATCAGCGGCGCGGCACCGAGGTTGACGGCGGGTATGGCGTAGATGTCGGAGAGCGCGCCATAGCGATGCAGGTGGCAATCCACCGCGACCAGCCAGTCGAAGGTCGCCGATATCAGGCTGGCAAAACTCGCCGAGGTGACGGCCTCGCCGGGGTTGAAGCGGCGGTCCTGGCGCATGTAGGCGAGATAGGGCGCCACCAGCCCGACCGAAGCGGCGCCCAGGTCGCGGGCGGCATCGGCAGCGAAGATGAGGGCAAGGGCCTTGGCGTCCGGCCGGTCGAGCGGGCAAACGATGATGACCGGGCGGCCGCGCGGATCGTTCAGGTAGCGCAGATAGGTCTCGCCGTCGGGAAAATGCCTGAGGTCGAGACTGGCCACCTCGGCGCCGGTGGCCCGCGCCAGACCTACCGCCAGATGCTCAGCCCCCGGCAGCGCAACGAGGAGGGGGCGGGTCATAATGGTGAGATATCGATGATGCCGGGATTGGCGGCGATGTAGTTCAGGGCATAGTCCAGTTCGCCCGGCGTCTCGGCATTGAGCGTATAGAGCGGGGTGCCGCGCTCAACCTCGCTGGCAAGCCTCACATGCAGTTCGACCCCGGCGGCCTGGGCATCGGGTGCCCCGGCCAGCTTGGCGACCTTGGCGAGGCGGCGGTTGTCGATGGCCGTGACGACGCCATGCGCCTCGGCGCCCACCGGCCGTTGGTGGGTGGCGACGGGCGGCGCCCGCATGCCGCCTTGCGCCTCGCAGATGGCTTGCAACTTCTTCCAGGCGCGCCCGTCATCGAGGATCGCCGCGGCCAGGCGATCACCTTCGCCAGCTGGCGCCGCGCCGCCCAGCACCAGCAGGGCACCGGCCAGGCGCAAGGCATGCTCGCGCAGGTCGGCGGGCGCCTCTGGCTTGCCCTGCAGCACCGCCAGGACATCACGTGCTTCCAGCGCCGGTCCGATGCCGCGGCCCACCGGCTGGCGCCCGTCGCTCTCGATGATGTCGATCTCCAGCCCGAAGGCGCGGGCCACGTCGCCGAGTGAGCGGGCGAGGGTGACGGCGGCGGCTTGCGAACGCACCTTGGCGGTCGGGCCGACGGGAATGTCGATGACCACATGGCTGGAGCCGGCGGCAACCTTCTTGGACAGCACCGAGGCCACCATCTGCCCCTCGCTGTCGAGGTCGAGCACCCGCTCCACCCGGATGAGGGTATCATCGGCCGGGCTCAGGCCCACCGCGCCGCCCCACACCACGCACCCGCCCTCGCGTTCCACCACCCGGCGCATGGCTTCGAGGTTGAGATCGACCGGGCACAGCGTCTCCATGGTGTCGGCGGTGCCGGCCGGCGAGGTGATGGCCCGCGATGAGGTTTTAGGGATGGTGAGGCCCGCGGCAGCCGCGATGGCGACCACGATCGGCGTGGTGCGATTGCCCGGCAGGCCGCCGACGCAGTGCTTGTCGACGATCGGCCGGGTGTGCCAGGAAAGGCTTTCGCCGACGTTTACCATGGCCCGCGTCAGGCCGACCATCTCGTCATAATCGAGCGGGCGTGCCGCGCAGGCGGTGAGGAAGGCGGAAAGCTGGATATCGGAATAGCGCTTGTTGACCACGTCGGTGACGATGTCACCGAGGGCGGTTGCCCCGAGGCGCTGGCCGTAGACCTTGCCGCGCACCTCCGACAGCGAGGCAACCGGCGGGGCATGGCTGACGAAGATGACATCGCCTTCGCCGACGTCGAGGGCCTGCCAGGCCGCTTCCGACAGTCCCGCCTCATTGCGCCGCAACAGCCCCATGCTGGTGCGGTACAAGGTGGCGATGACGCTGTGCCCGCCACTTTCCAGTAGCACCCGCGCATGCGCCTCGAAACCTTCGGCGCGGCACACATGGCAGTCGGCGCGCATGAAGACCACCGCCTCCTGCCGGGTGTCCAGCTCCAGACGGCGGGCCTTCAGCCAGTTCAGTTGCTCGCTTGGCGGTTTGTTCATGAAGGTCAGTCCAGCTCGGCCGACTCGCGGTCCTCGGGCACCCGGCAGGTCCAGCCCAGCTCTTCCTCGATGCGGTGCCTGAGGGTATCGGCCGGTCCCGGTTCGCCGTGCACGATGAAGGTGGTGCGCGGCGGCTCGCGGAAATGCCTCAGCCACGCCATGATCTCGTCGGCATCGGCATGCGCCGACAGCATGTGAAGGTTATGGACTTCGGCGCGCACCGGCACGTATTCACCGAACATCTTGACGCTTTCAGCCCCTTGCGTCATCGCCGCCCCGCGGGTGCCGCCGGCCTGGAAACCGGCGAACAGGATGGTGTTGCGCGGATCGGGCGCGAAGCGCTTGATATGATGCAGCACCCGTCCGCCCGTCGCCATGCCGCTGGCCGAGACGATGATCTTCGGCGCCGGGTCGGCATCCAGCGCCTTGGACTCTTCCACCGCCCGGGTGTAGCGCGCCACTCCGCAGGCCGCCCGTGCCTCGGCCTCGCTGAGCCGGTGCTCGTCGGCATGGCGGCAGAACACGTCGGAGACGTCGATGGCCATGGGACTGTCGAGAAACACCGGGATATCGGGAATGCGGCGCGCCCGCTTCAGGCGTTCGAGATGATAGAGCAGGGTTTGCGCACGCCCCACCGCAAACGACGGGATGACCACCGTGCCGCCGCGCGCCACGGTGCGGCTCACCACCTCGGCGAGGGCGTCTTCGGGATCGCGGCGCTCGTGCAGGCGGTCGCCGTAGGTCGATTCGCACAACAGATAATCGGCCCGCTCGATGGGCGTCGGATCGAGCATGGTCGGAGTGCCGGAGCGCCCCAGGTCGCCGGAAAAGACGATTGTACGGCCATCCGCCTTGAGCTCGATGATAGCGGCCCCGAGGATGTGGCCGGCCGGCACAAAACGCGCCGTGGCGCCGCCTGGAAGTTTGACCTCGCTGCGAAATCTGATGCGGCGAAACTGCCCCAGCACCCTTTCGGCATCTTGCTGGGTATAGAGCGGCAGGGCGGGCTTGTGCTTGGAATAGCCATGGCGGCCGGCGAATTCGGCCTCGCGCTCCTGCAGGTGGCCGCTGTCGGGCAACAGGATGGCGCACAGGTCGGCGGTGGCATCGGTGGCATAGATGGGTCCCTTGAAGCCCTCGCGAGCCAGCAGCGGCAGATAGCCGGAATGATCGATATGGGCATGGGTGATGAGCACCGCATCGATGCTGGCGGCATCCACCGGAAACGGCCGCCAGTTGCGCAGGCGCAACTGCTTGAAGCCCTGGAACAGGCCGCAATCGACCATCAGCCGCTTACCGTCGATCTCAAGCAGGTACTTTGAGCCGGTGACTGTGCCGACGCCGCCGAGGAAGTTGATCTTGACAGGCAATTCACTGCTCTCCTTTTCCGGTTTGTCCGCAAGCGCTGCGCCACATTAAGCCGGCAACTGCAACTGTGATAAGATCAAATATAGCTGGCCGCGCCGTGATCGACGTTGATGCTGATCAAGGCTGCGACGGGCCGGTCATGACACCGGTTGATGCATGAAAACCATGGCACTCATCGCTACCGGGCGGCCGCTCGAAATGGTCGAGCGCGATATACCCGTGCCGCGTTCCGATCAGGTGCTGGTCAAGGTTGCGGCATGCGGGGTGTGCCGGACCGATCTCCATGTGGTGGACGGAGATCTGCCGGCTGTGCCCTTGCCGATCGTTCCGGGCCACGAGGTGGTGGGACGGATCGCGGCGCTGGGGGCGGCGGTGACGGGGTTTAATGTCGGCCAGCGGGTCGGCATACCGTGGTTGGGGCACACCTGCGGGCGGTGCTGGTATTGCGGCCATGGGCTGGAAAACCTGTGCGATGAACCCGGCTTCACCGGCTATACCCTGGATGGCGGTTATGCCGAATACGCCGTTGCCGAGGCGCGCTATTGCTTTGCCCTGCCCGAGGACTACGGCGATGCCGAGGCAGCGCCGCTGCTGTGCGCCGGCCTCATCGGGCATCGCTGCCTGAAGGCGGCCGGCGAGGCTGAAAATCTCGGCATATACGGCTTCGGCGCAGCAGCCCACATCATCGCCCAGGTCGCCGCCAGCCAGGGTCGCAAGGTCTACGCCTTCACGCGTCCCGGCGATGCGCCAGCTCAGGACTTCGCCCGGCGCATGGGGGCAAGCTGGGCGGGAGACTCAGACAAGCCGCCGCCGCAGCTTCTCGATGCCGCCATTATCTTCGCCCCCGTCGGCGCCCTGGTGCCCGCGGCGCTGAAGGCGGTGCGCAAGGGCGGCACGGTGGTGTGCGGCGGCATCCACATGAGCGACATACCTGCCTTTGCCTATGAAATCCTGTGGGGCGAACGGGTGGTGCGCTCCATCGCCAACCTCACGCGCGAGGACGCACGCGAATTCCTCGCCCTAGCGCCCAAGGTGCCGGTCAGGACCGAGGTTGAACTGTTCCCTCTCGCGCTGGCCAACGAGGCGCTCGCTAGGTTGCGAGAAGGCCGCCTCACCGGGGCCGCCGTCCTGGTGCCTTGATCAGCGAGCCCGGCGCCGCAACCGTAGCTGTCCACAGGCCCTAGTGGTGAATACGGTCGACGAGCGCCAGAAGCTCGCCGCGCAAGGCATCGCGCCGGCTCTCCAGCCGGGCAGCCTCGGCAGAGTCCCTTTCGGCGTTGGCAATCTCGTCAAGACGCTCGGCGACGTCTTCATATTGACCGCACAGGTCGCGGAAGGCCGGATCGTTCGCATGCATCTCATCGAGCGCCTCGCGGCTCACTGGACTTTCGTCAAGAAGAAATCTTGCCAGCCTCGGCATAGGCACCTCCTTTCAGTCAGTAGTGCAATTCGCAAAATCTTGATAAAGTCTAAACTCCCTGGACAGTCAAACCCTTGACGCTGATCAAGGCCTCCCAGAGCCGATCATGATCTTTCTCAAAAAGATAAGATATCTTTGTCGATGAATGAAGGAGGTTGATCGTGAAACATATTCTCGTGGCGGTGGATGGATCCGATCACGCGCAGCGAGCCGTCGAGCTCGCCGCCGACATTGCCCAGAAATACGATGCCGGGCTGATCCTGGTGCATGTCCTCGACAACAAGCCACTATCGGCCGATGTCAGCCATCTGGCCGATGTCGAGTTCGCCGATCTGGTGCCCGAAGTGGTACCCGACGTACCCGATGCGCGCCTTGGCGAAAGAGTCGGCGCGTTTCTCCAGGCGCAGGATGCCCGCGTTGCAGCCATCAAGAAACTGCTGGGTGAGCGCCTCCTGGCCGATGCCACCCAGCGCGCGCGCGAGCACGGCGCCGGAAGCGTCAAGACGATGCTGCTCAACGGCGATCCGGCCACCGCCATCCTCGCTGCGGGTGCTGAATGCGAGGCCAATCTGGTGGTCATCGGCAGCCGCGGCCGGAGCGAACTGACCTCGCTGGTACTGGGCAGCGTCTCGCACAAGGTCAACAACATGTCGCCCGTGAACGTCATCACGGTGCGTTAGAGCCTATCGGGTATCGAGATCATGAGCGCCATGGCCGCAGGTCGGGCGGGGGTTGCAGGCCAGGCAACAGGCCTGGAGCAGAACCGCTGGATCGCCGCGCGGCTGCGCGAGGCTTCAGCGCTCCTCGCCCAGCAGGGCGCCAATCCGTTTCGCGCCGGCGCCTACACGCGCGCCGCCGAGACATTGGAAACGCTCGATCGCAGTGTCGCCGCCATCCTCGCCGAGGAGGGTCTGGACGGACTGATCGCGCTGCCGCATGTGGGCCGCTCGATTGCCGCTTCCATCGCCGAGATGGCGCAGGCCGGGCGCTGGGTGCTGCTGGAACGGCTGCGCGGCACCCTCGACCCGGTCAAGCTGTTCCAGACGGTTGCCGGCATCGGGCCGAAAGTGGCGCTCGACATCTACAATCACCTGCACGTCGATAGCCTGGAGGCGCTGGAAACTGCCGCCTATGACGGTCGCCTCGCCGCGGTGCCGGGCATTGGTGCGCGGCGGCTGGCTGCCATCCGCCATGCGCTGGCCGCCATGCTGCAGCGGCGCCGGCCGCAGCGCCTGCCGGGCGCGGCCATCGCACCGCGGCCCAGCGCTGCCCTACTGCTGGATGTCGATCGCGAATATCGGCAAAAGGCCGACACCGGCGCCCTGCCGACGATCCAGCCGCGACGCTTTGCCAGCGACGGCAAGCCGTGGCTGCCCATCCTCCATGCGCAGCGCGGCGACTGGCATTTTACCGCGCTTTATTCCAACACCCCGCGTGCCCACGAACTGGGCCGCACCCGTGACTGGGTGGTGATCTACTACCATACCGACAGCGAGCCCGAAGGCCAGGCGACGGTGGTCACCGAGCATTTCGGGCCGCTCTCGGGCCGGCGCGTGGTGCGCGGGCGCGAGCGTGAATCAGGCGAGGTCCACGCTGCGGCAGGCTAATGCCAGAACTTGCCGTGCGAAAAATGCATCGCAAATTTCGGATAGCATCCTCAACTTCACGCTATCGAGCAGCAGTTCTGCAATTGGTATTATACCCGCTGCAGCTTGACGTGGGCGATATAGCCACGCACGTCGTCGGCCGGTTCGCTATAGGCGGCGCCGAGTTTTTCCTCCAGACGCTCCATGTAGGTTCTGACCCAGGGCTTGAGTTTGCTGTCCTCGATGGCGGCGAGGAACTCCAGCGAGGCAGCCAGGCGGATGTCGGCGATGGTGGGGTGGGGTCCGCCGACAAAACGCCGCTTGTTCAGAAAGAACTCGCGGAACGCCTGCAGCGGCTCGACCAGCGCGATGTTGGCGGCCTTGCGGGCCTTTTCCTTTTCCCTGTCGCTGGCATCACTGGCGCCGACCTCGCCGGGATATTGCGGGAAACCGAGCGCCGGATAAGTGGCGCGCGCCAGCAGCGGATAGATGGTGCCAGTGATATAGAACAGCGCGCAATCGACCATGGCGCGTTTTCCGGCTTGATCGGGTAAAAGGTGGTCAGTTTGTGCTTGTTGGCGAGGTACTGCATGATGGCGCAGCTTTCCCACAGGGCGCCGTTCGGCAGTTCGTCGGATTCGAGCATCGGCGTCAGATGTGCCGGGCACCTGGCCAGATAGTCCGCCGTACGGGTGCGGCCCCAGGCATCGACCTCGGTGACATCGATGCCGGCAGCGCGGACGAAGATGCGAACGGCGAGATTGTTGACGCTGGGCTTGAGGATGTTGAGCGTCAGGGTGGACGACATTTGAGGTCTCCTGTGGCGGTTCAATAGGGGTTCTTGGGGCTGCGGTCGGCGGAAAGGCTCGGCCGGTTGCGCGCGATGAGGGCTTCGATGGCATCGGCCAGATGCACCTCGGCGATGGCATAGTCGCCACGTTCGATGCGGATCTTGTGGGCCTCGAACAGCACATCCACATGGGTTGAGCCGGCCGGCGGCTCGAAGCGGTAGGAGGCCAGTTCGATCAACAGGCCGAGGGGATCGTTGAAGTAGATCGAATCCATGAAACCGCGATCCTTGACGCCCGAATGCTTGATGCCGCGTTCATCGAGCCGCACCACCGCCTGCTGGAAGGTGGCGCGCGAGACGGCAAAGGCGATGTGGTGCACCGCACCGATGTCGGTGGAGGTGCGCTCGGGATCGGGTTTGCGATTTTCGTTGGTGAAGACGGTGATGAGGCGTCCGTCACCGGGGTCGAAATAAAGATGACCCTCCTCGGCGCGGTCGAGATTAGGCTGATCGAAGACAAATGGCATGCCGAGCACGCCTTCCCAGAAATCGATGGAGGTCTGGCGGTCGGCACCGACCAGCGTGATGTGATGGACGCCCTGGCTTTGCATTTTCTGCATGGTTCTGCTCGCTCCTCCCGTGTTCGTCACGGCCCCGGCGTGGCCGTCATGCGTTGTATCAATTTCGACTTGTATTCACTGCGTGGCAGGCTGTCCCAGGCAACCAGGTCGATGCGCACCGCGACAGTGAGAATGTCGCGAACGCGCGCTGCGATGCGCGCCGCCAGTTGCGGGCTCGCATCAAAACCCCTGGCAAGCTCGACGGCAACCGGCAAGGGCGGTGTCTGCTTGACGCCGGGCTCCGACGGCTTCACCGCGATGATCCCCGACACCTCGGGGGCAAAGCCGTTGACCACCTCGCGCAGGGCGGCGGGAAAGACGTTGACGCCGCGCACGATGAGCATGTCGTCGGTGCGTCCGATGCATTGCACCCGGGGCGCGGTGCGCCCGCACCCGCAAGTCCCGGTCCACACTCTGACGTGGTCGCGGGTGCGGAACCGCAACAGCGGCACGCCGCGCTGCCTCAGATGCGTAAGGACCAGTTCGCCACTGCCACCATCGCGCATCGCGACGGCCTCACCGGTAGCCGGATCGATCAGTTCGGCATGTACGAAGCCGCGTCCGCCCAGATGCATGCCGCATTGCTCCTCGCACTCGCCCCACAGCGACACCGAGATATCGCCGATGCCCATGGCCTCGGTGACCTGCGCCCCCCAGGCGGCTTGAAGCCGCGCCCGCATGGCCGGCTCGCCGCCGCCCGGTTCGCCGGCCACCAGCACCTGCTTGACGCTCGAGCCTTGAAGGTCGATGCCGCGCTCGGCCGCCCGCTCGGCGAGATGCAGCGCATAAGACGGTGTCATCACCACCGCGTCGGGTCGCAGAAGTTCGATTGCCGCCAGCAGCCGTTCGGTATTGCCGGTGCCAAGCGGAATGTGGGTGAGGCCCAGCCGGTCGAAGGCTGCAAGCGCCGCCCCCGCCACGAACGGGCCGGCATTGTAGGTGGTGACGACGCGCTCGCCGGCCGTGATGCCTGAGGCCGCATAGCTGCGCGCCGAGGTCAATACCCAGATATCGAGGTCATCGCGGGTGAGCGGGATATAGCTTGGCACGCCGGTGGTGCCGCTGGTGGAATAGATGCGCGCCGCCTCGTTCAACCCGACGCACAGGTGCGTGCCGACCGGTTCGGTGGCCGAGCGGGTCGCCCTGATCTCGTCCTTTTCTGTGAGCGGCAGGCGGGCGATGTCGTCAAGGCCGCCTATCGAGGACGGCGAGTCGAAGCCGGCGCGCCCGAGCTTTTCGCGATAAAAGCGCGAGCGGGCGAAGAGCCATTCGACCTGTTCGCGGTAGGATCGATCGTCGAGGCGCAGTTGCTCGGCCCAGTCGCGCGCCTCGATGTCGGGCTCCAGCATCACGCCCCCTCGCCCTCATCGCCGGGCTCATAGGCAATCGCCGCCTCGCCGTGGGAGGCCATGAGGAATCCAATGGGGTTTTTCTGCTCCTCGGCCAAATGCGCAAGGATGCCGCCGGTGCGTGCCAGGAGCGGAATGGCCTTGATCAGCCCGGCCGGAAAGTCGAGGTCGAGCAGCACCGCGGCAATCGGCATGGAGACGTTCATCGTCAGCGGCTTGCCCCACACCTTCGGCGCGGCCGCATCGAAGGAGCGGGCAAGGCCCACATGCGCGCCCGCCACGTCGCGCGCGGCGGCGAGTTCCAGAATCCTCACCGCCCTGGGGTCGACGGGCCGGTGCAGCGGGTGGCCGAAGCCCGGCAGCTTGCCGCCCTTGTCATGCACCTGGCGCGCCATGGCCTCGGCCACCGCATCGTCAGTCTCGCCGGCCGCCACGCGGGCCTGTGCGGCAACCAGCAGGTCGCCGCACAATTCGGCGGTGCCCAGCACCACCGTGCCGCAGCCGAGGATGCCGGCCGCCAGCGCGCCTTGCAGGCTATCCGGCGCCGCATCATAAGTCATGCGTGCCGCCTGCACTGTCGGGGTCAGGCCATGTTCGGCGATGGCCACCAGCAGCAGGTCGAGAAAAAAGCGCTGCTCATGCGATGGCTCGCGCCCGGTCGCTGCAAGGAAGAAGAATTCGGTGAAGGTGAGCGTGCCCATGAGGTCGCTGGCGAGGTCGCGGCCGCGCACCGTGATGGAAGCGGCATCGGCGGTGGCTATGGCGGTGATGGCAGCACCCGGCTTTCCGATGAGCATGTCGGCGGCTCCTTGGCTGTCGAATTCGATGTCAGAGCATCGAGGCGTGGCCTCAATCCTCGTCGCCCGGCATGCGCCGCGTTCGGTCCTCGCCTGCGTCGTCGAAATCGGGCGGCTCGACGGCGGGTATGGTGTAGCGTTCGCCCAGCCAGCGCCCGAGATCGATATCGGCGCAGCGTTGCGAGCAGAACGGATGGTACTTGTGCTGCGAGGGCTTCTTGCAGATGGGGCAGGGGCGTCGCGGCCGCAAGCGTACCGGTTCGCTGGTCTTGCCGTCTTCGGGTTTTTCGTCGGTCATTTTATCAGTCTATTCCGGCAAGCTGTTCATCCATGAATGGTAGACCGGATAGCCTGACCCGGCCAGCAGGCTCAATGTCTCGTAGAGCGGCAGACCGACCACCCCCGACCACGAGCCGTTGAGATGGCGCACGAAGGTCTCGGCGCGGCCCTGGATGGCATAGGCGCCGGCCTTGCCGCGCCATTCCTCGCACATCAGGTAGCTGTCGATATCCTCGCGCGACAGGCGCTTGAACCGTACCTTGGTTTCCACCACGCGGTTGTGCATCTGGCCGCCCGGCGCCACGACCGCCACCGTGGTGATGACCTTGTGGCTGCGTCCCGACAGCAGTTCCAGCGCCGCCGCCGCCTCATCGACGCTGCCGGGCTTGTCGACGATACGGCGTCCCACCGCCACCACCGTGTCGGCGGCAACGATGAAGCGCTGGGGGCCAAGCGCCTTGACCACCGGTAGATCGACGGCGATGCGGGCCTTGTCGAGAGCGAGCCTTTGCGACAGGGCGCGCGGCATCTCGCGCCGCCTGGGCGTCTCGTCGAGGTCGACCGGACACAACAGGTCGGGCTTGAGGCCCGCCTGCTCGATAAGCGCCAGCCGCCGCGGCGAGGCGCTTGCCAGGACCAGCTTGATGCGATCATCGTTCATTGCAGTGCTTCGGACCTCGCCTGCGGCCGGATTGATGTCAATTGAAAGGGCGGGCAATGCGCCCCCTGGCGTGTTGAGTATCAGGGATATGGCCCCGGCGCCACAACCGCAATACGCATGCCATCGAGGTTTCGCTCAAACCCCTGGCGCCTGCAAGCTGCCGAAGCGTTCGAGGATGCGATCCGATAACTGATCGCACACCGCGCGGTAGGCATCGAGGATCTGCTCGCGGCTGCCGGCAGCGGCCGAGGGGTCCATGGTGGGCCAGTATTCCACCTCGATGGCCATGGTGCGGGTCATTTCCATGGCCTTGTGATGGGCCTCCGGCGACAGCGAGATGACCAGATCGAAACTTGAATCCTCCAGATCGTCGAAACTCTTGGGGCGGTGCTTGGACGCATCGATGCCGAGTTCGTCCATGACCACGGTGACGAACGGATCGCGTTCACCGGGCGTGACCCCGCACGAATCCACGTAGACCTTGCTGCCGTAGAAATGCCGCATCAGCCTCTCGGCCATGGCCGAGCGGATGGCATTGTGGCTGCACGCGAACAGCACAGCGCCTGGCAGGTTGCCGCTCACCTGTTGGGTCTTTCGTCAGCCACGCCAATGCAGGACGCAAATCAGGGTGAAGAGCCGCCGCGCGGTGTTGAAATCCACCTCCACCTTGCCGTTGAGACGACTCTTAAGCAACTCGCTGCCTTCATTGTGCAGGCCGCGCCGCGCCATGTCGATGGTCTCGATCTGGTTCGGCGTCGAGTTACGGATCGACTGATAGTAGCTCTCGCAGATCATGAAGTAGTCCTTGACGATGCGTCGGAACGACGACAGCGCCAGGCCGATCACCATGCACGGCTCACCGTCGTGGCCGGTGATATCGAACAGCAGCCGGTTGTCGGCGATCGACAGCTTCAGCTTGTAGGGCCCCTTATCGTGGTCGTTGACGCGGAACAGGTTGTTCTCGATCAGGTCGAAGATGGCGACACGGCGCTCATGATCGACATCGGCCGACGCAATGCCGCGCAAGCTCTCGTCAAGATCGACCGCCACCAGGCGATGGGGCGACTTCTGGTCTTGAGGTCCAGGCGGGACCATGCGCGCCTCCTTTGGGGGGTCAGGGCAGATTGAGGCGCAGCGCCACCGAGCGAGCATGCGCTTCCAGCCCTTCGGCCCGTGCCAGCTTCACCGCGTCGGGCCCAATGGCCCTGAGCGCTGAGGCATCGCATTTCAGTATGGACGTTCGCTTCATGAAGTCGAGCACATTGAGCCCGGAGGAAAACCGCGCGCTGCGTGCCGTCGGCAGCACGTGGTTGGGCCCGCCGACATAATCGCCAACCGCCTCGGGCGTGAAGGCCCCGAGGAAGATGGCGCCGGCGTTGCGGATTTTGGCTGCCAGGCCTTCGGCATCGCGGGCGGCGATCTGCAGATGCTCGGGCGCCAGCCGGTCAACCAGTTGGGCCGCGTCCTCGAGCCGCTCGACGAGGATCACCGCACCGTTGTCGCGCCAGCTCGCTGCGGCGATCTCGGCCCGCGGCAAGGTCCTGAGCTGGCCCTCGAGGGCTGCCTCGACAGCTTGGGCGAAGGCTTGATCGTCGGTGATGAGGATCGACTGGGCCGAGGCGTCGTGCTCGGCCTGTGCCAACAGGTCGGCGGCGATCCACGCCGGATCGTTGTCGCCATCGGCGAGGATCAGCACTTCCGACGGCCCGGCGATCATGTCGATGCCGACGTGGCCGAACACCCGACGCTTGGCGGCGGCGACATAGGCGTTGCCGGGTCCGACGATCTTGGCGACGGCGGCAATCGAGGTGGTGCCGTGGGCAAGGGCGGCTACACCTTGCGCCCCGCCGATGCGGTGGATCTCGTCGATGCCGGCGATCTCGGCGGCGGCCAGCACCTGCGGATTGAGGTGGCCGCCCGGCGTCGGCACCACCATCGCCAGGCGCGAAACCCCGGCGACGCGGGCCGGAATGGCATTCATCAGCACCGATGACGGATAGGCGGCAAGACCACCCGGCACATAAAGCCCCACCGCCTCGATTGCGGTCCAGCGATGCCCCAGCCCGACACCGGCCGCATCGCTCCAGCGCGCATCGTCGGGGCGTTGGCGCTCATGATAGGCGGCAATCCGCCCAGCCGCGAATTCCAGCGCCTTGCGCACCTGCGGATCGCAGCGCCCGGCCGCTTCGGCGATTTCCTCAGGAGTCAGCCGCAGGCCATCGGGCCGCACCTCGAAGCCGTCGAAGCGGGCGGTATACTCGGCCACGGCTTCATCGCCGCGCCGCTGAACGTCGGAGATGATGTCGGCAACCACCTTGTCGACATCTTCGGCCTGCTCGCGCCTGGCCGCGAGCAAGCCGGCAAAGGCCGCGGCAAAGCCGGCATCGCGTTGATCGAGCCTGTAGGTCATGCCTTGCGCCTGTTTCTGGTCAGTTTGTTGCCGGGGTGTCGAGGTCGTGGTGCGGCACGTTGGGGGTCTGCCATTCCTCGCCCAGATCGCTCATCTGCGCCTCGATGCACTCGACCTCCAGCCGGATGGCGCCGCCGCCCGAAAGCGTCAGTTCGATGTGGCCGCCGGCACCTTCCGCATCGGGCTCGAAGGTGATGGCGAGCAGGCTGACGACCGCTTCGGGGGCGCCCTGGCGCACGCGGCTGGAGCGCACCTGCCGCACCCGCTTGATGCTGAGACCGGTGAGCCGCCGCTGGCCGGTCCTGGCGCTGGCGGGCCCGCCGTGCCACACGAAGCGGTTGGCCACCAGCGCGAAGGTACCCTCGCGGCGCAGAAAGGCAATGTCGCCGATGCGCGCGATAGCGTCCTGCATGTGGGCCGAGATGACCGCCAGGTCGTCCTGATCCAGAGCCGTCAGCTTGAGCAATGCCATGGGTTTTGCCGCCCCGGTTGAATGGTTAGCTGGAAAGCCGTTCGATGTCGGCGCCGCAGCCCTGGAGTTTTGACTCCAGTTCGGCGAATCCGCGATCGAGATGATAGACCCGGTGCAGCATGGTTTCCCCCTCCGCCGCCAGCCCGGCGATCACCAGCGATACCGATGCCCTGAGATCGGTCGCCATGACCTCCGCCCCGCGCAGCGCCTTGACGCCGCGCACCACCGCGGTATCGCCGTTGAGGCTGATGTCGGCCCCCAGCCGGACCAGTTCCTGCACGTGCATGAAGCGGTTCTCGAAGATCGTCTCGCGTATGGTGGTGGTGCCTTGCGCCCGGGTCATCAGGGCCATGAGCTGGGCCTGCAGATCGGTGGGAAAGCCGGGATAGGGTTGGGTCTCCACCGTCACCGGCGCCAATGCTGCGCCATTGCGGCTGACATTGAGGCCCTCGGGGCGCTCTTCGACGCTGATGCCGGCCTCGCCCATCACCGCGATGAAGGCGCCAAGCTGGCTGGCCCGGCCTCCCTTGAGCAAGACATCGCCCCCGGTCATCGCCACCGCCATGGCATAGGTGCCGGTCTCGATGCGGTCCGGTAGCACTTCGTGACTGGCGGCGTGCAGGCGCTCGACCCCGCTTACCGTGAGGGTCGAGGTATCCAGTCCCTCGATGTTGGCGCCCATGGCGATGAGGCAGCGCGCCACGTCGCCGATCTCCGGCTCGCGGGCGGCGTTTTCGATCACCGTCTCGCCGCGCGCCAACACCGCCGCCAGCAGCGCCGTGTGGGTCGCCCCCACCGACACCTTGGGAAACACGATGCGGTTGCCCTTGAGGCCGGAAGGCGCCCGCGCCACCACATAGCCCGCATCGAGCACGATCTCGGCGCCAAGCCGTTCCATCGCCATCAGGTGCAGATCGACCGGCCGGGTGCCGATGGCGCAGCCGCCGGGCAGCGACACCCGCGCCTGATGGCAGCGCGCCACCAGCGGCGCCAGCACCCAGAAGCTCGCCCGCATGCGCGACACCAGATCATAGGGCGCGGTGGTATCGACCACCTGGCGGGTGGTGAGTTGCATGGTGTCGCCATGGCTCACGAGATCGCTCGCGCGCTTGCCCCTGATCATGATGTCGGTGCCGTGGTTGCCGAGGATGCGCTTGAGGCGTTGCACGTCGACGAGGTGCGGCACGTTGGTGAGGGTGAGGGGCTCGTCGGTGAGCAGGCTGGCGATCATCAGCGGCAGGGCGGCATTCTTGGCCCCCGACACAGCGATGGTGCCGGAAAGGCGTCTGCCGCCGCCAATGCGGATGCGATCCATGGGCAAGGGTTCCGATCGAAGGTGCGGGGCCGGGCCGCTGCGGCGGCCGGCCGGTTCATTCATCTCCAGTGTTAGAAGCATATATGGCGCCGGCTGGGCAAGACCGCGGTTGCATTACGTCGCGAGCGCGCGGTGAGCCGACTTAGCGGTCGGACGGCGAATCCTTGTCGCTTTCAGCCTCCGCGGCCTTATCGTCCGGCTGGCGGGACCTTGCCTCAGCCTTGCGGCGGCGCAGATTGGCCCTGAGCGCGGCGGCAAGACGCTGCTTGCGTTCGGCTTTCCGGTCGGGCTTGTGCATGGCTGCTTCACTCATCTGCATATCCTTGATGCCATGCCTTGAGGGGACTTGCCAAGCGATGACGGCAAATAATGCCAAGGAACCTGCAATGCCAAGGGACCTGGGGTTTGATGCCATGAAATAGGTCAAGCCTCGGACCCTTTGCCAAAACCGCCTGCTGCGCACGATTTCTGGCCTTGCACCGGCGTTTCGCCTGTGGCACTTATCGCGGCGCCTCCCGGAGCCCGCCTCAAGACGCGCCCCGGCTGTTGGCTGTGCTGCGGTAGCTCAGTGGTAGAGCACTCCCTTGGTAAGGGAGAGGTCGAGAGTTCGATCCTCTCTCGCAGCACCATT
>CAZMSA010000032.1:0-25443 GCA_964568825.1 uncultured Rhizobiaceae bacterium
CGGCCTCGATCATGGAGAAATCGCCGGCCACCATCGCCGCGGCGAGCTTCTTGCGGCCGGTGGGGTTGATGCGTTCGCCGATCACGCAGAACGGCCGGTCGAAACCGATGATGACTTCCCGGGTCGCCGAGGCGAGGAGCGTATGGGTCATGGGAAAGGGGTCCTTGATCTCTGCTTGAGGGGTCAGGAGGCCGCCGCGCGGCCGCCGTTGGCAATCAGGGTCTTGAGGCGTTCGGCGCCGTATTCGTTGTCGATGGCGGCGGTGCACCGGGCCACTTCGCCCGCCAGGTCGTCGGAGCATTCGACCGGCTCGCCGCGTCGCCATTCGTTGAGGTAGTCATCGGTGCCGGCAGCGCCCGAACGCATGGCCGCCATGTCGATGGCCTCCTGGAAGCGATCCGGCAGCATGCGCTTTTCATTCGCTCGTCCGGCCTTGGCCACCACCTGGGAAGGAATGTCGCGCCAATAGGTTATGACGAGGCTTGCCATAAAGAAACCGCTCCCTGAAATGCTTGCCGTGGTTATTGCGCCGATGCGCCCGCCGCCACTTATGCCGGAGCGACTTGTTGACACGGAAAACCGACCGGCGTCCTTATCACATGGCACTGGTGGCCTGGGCGCGCAACAAGGCAGCCTGCCGGTCGAGCAGATTGAGCGCCGGCTCGGCCTTGTTGAGCACGTAGAGATGGATGTGCCGTTCCCCGTTGGCGCGCAGGGACGCAACCTGCTCGGCAAGGAATTCCTGCGCTTCGACGCGCGCCGCCCGCGGGTCGTCGTGCCAGCGTGCGAAACGCTCCCTGAGGCGCATCGGCACGGCGGTGCCGCAGCGCCCGGCGAATTGGGCGGCGCGTGCAAAATCCTCGAACACCAGCACCCCCGGCACCACCGGGCGGTCGATCCCGTGACGCGCCAGGGTGTCGCGAAATTTGAGGTAGGCTGACGTATCGAGGAAGAACTGGGTGATGGCGCGGCTGGCGCCGGCATCGAACTTGGCCTTCAGCACATCGAGGTCGGCTTGTGGGCTCGCCGCCTTGGGATGCACTTCGGGATAGCACGCCACCGAGATGTCGGTGATGCCCCGCTCGACCAGCGCCTTGACCAGCGACACAGCGTCGGGAAAGCCGCTCGGCGCCATGGCATCGCCGGGCGCATCGCCCCTGAGCGCTACGAAACGTGTCACCCCCATCGCCAGGAACCGGTCGATGGTCGCCTCCGTCACCGCGCGGCTTTCGGCCACCGAGGTGATATGAGCGGCAACCGGTGAGGCGAGCCTGTCCATGAAAGCCGCCACCGCCTCCACCGAGCGCTGGCGGGTGGACCCGCCCGCCCCGAAGGTCATGGAAACAAACTTCGGACCCAGGCATTCCAGGCGTCGCGCCGTCTCGACCAGCTTGTCGATGCCTTCCGGTCTGGCAGGCGGGAAGAACTCCAGGGAGACATCATCCGTGGAGCCGTTGTGGTGCGGCTGGCGGGCCGTCTGAAGTCCGTAGCGCATCGTTGGTCTCCTCAATGACGCGAAGACATAAACATATCTTTATGTCGTTGTAAATGCCGGTTTTGAATTTGTAAGCGTCGCTTTTCATGCATTTGCGAGGAGATGCGCGGGCCGGACTTGTCCGCGCTCAGCCGCCGCCGCGTCGCGATTGCCCCTGCTGAACGGCCGCGGGCCGGTGATTTCGCCTTGAAATCGCGCCAATGGCTTGCTTCAAGGAACCGGGGTGCCAGATGCAGGTCGCCGCCGCCGCTCCCTCCGCAATGGAAAGGATTTCCCTTGAAGACGAACCTGTTTCAGCCTGCCTGTGTTGCGAGGATTTGCGCTTGGGGGCTGGGCGCGGTGTTTTTGGGGGGCCTCTTGCTGGCCACCCCGCCGGCAAGGGCCGCCAGTTGTCCGCAGATGAGCATCGCCATCGAGGCGGGCAACGCCTTTCTGGCCGCCGCCAGGACCGAGCACCCGGCCGATTTCGCCGCGGCCCTTGCGAAATATGCCGACATGGACCGCATTGCCCTGTTCGCGCTGGGCAAGTACCGCTCGGCGCTGCCGGATGCACGGCGCGCCGAGTTCGTTGCCCTGACCAGCCGCTATGTGGCCAATACACTGGCAGGCTTTGCCCTGAAATTCAGGGCCCTTTCCATCAAGCCGATCGAATGCCAGGACAACAAGATGATAACCAGCCTCGAATTCGGCGGCGGCCGCGCCGCCCAGCGCGCCATCTGGCGCATCAATGGCGGCAAGGTGATCGACGTTGACGTTCAGCAGGCCTGGCTGGCGCAGTTGTTGCGCGACAACTACGCGTCCATCCTGGACAAGGCCGGCGGCAAGATCGACGCCTTGTTCACCACCCTCAAGGCAAGCCGCTGAGGCTGCATCGGCGCTGCCCGGCAGCCGCTTTTGCCCACCCCCGGGCGACTGTTTGCACGCTGCTGAATCCGCTTTTCCTCCCACCGCCGAAACGCTATGATCGATCACTTGCGCGAGACGGCGGCGGCTTGTCGGGGGATTGCCCTCGGCTGTGGCTCGTCTAGGCGCGGTTACGGCTTATTTAAGGAGCAAGGATCATGCGGATCGCGGTGTTGTCTTCCGGCAACCTGATGCGTTGCCTGACGGTTTCCCTTGGCATTTTGCTGGCACTGGTGATGGCTCAGGGCGCCCCGGCGCGGGCCGCGGGCTGCGCCGATTCGGCCATGGTGCTGGAGGCCGGCAACGCCTTCCTGGCCGCCGCCCATACCAAGCGTGCCGCCGACTTCGCCGATGCTCTGGCGCGCTATACCGACATGAACAAGATCGCCCTGTTCGCCCTTGGCAAGTACCGCTCGGCGCTGCCGCCGGCACGCACTGCAGAGTTCGTCTCGCTGACCAGCAGCTACGTCGCCAACACGCTGGCCGACTTCGCTCTCAAGTTCAGGGCCACCGGCATCTCCCTCATCGAGTGTCGCGGCGACCAGGTCGCCACCCGGCTGAATTTCGGCGCCCGCCCGGCCAAGCGCGCCACATGGCGCCTTTCGAGCGGCAAGATCATCGACATCAACGTGCAGAACGTGTGGCTGGCCCAGATGCTGCGCGACAACTACACCGGCATCCTCAACCGGGCCGGCGGCAACATCGCCATCCTGTTTTCCAATATCGGCGCGGCGCCCGAACGCCAGGTTGGCGTCAACTGAATCTGCATCGCGCGGCAGCGCTGGGAGACCGACGGCGAGGAAATGACTCGCCGGCCTGAGTTGTCTTTACATCAATCTCCGTCCGGCACTGCGGCGACGTGTCCCTGCGACCCTTTCATTCCGGCAGTTGGCGGGTTAGCATTTGGTGCGCAAATGTGAACCGTGCCGCCGGTGTTGGTTTTTTGCCGGGGCGGCGCCTGCAAATGAGGGGCAGGATCAAGCCCCCGGGAGGAGTGCAACCATGTTGGCAGATCCCAACCCCGCAAAAGCCCTCGCATCGAGCCTCGTGGCGGTGCTGGGCGTTTTCCTTGCGATTTCCCTGACATTATCGACGCCCGCCCGGGCGGCAAGAAGTTGCCCGGGCTCCGATGTGGCGTTGCAGGCAGGCCGGGCGTTTCTCGACGCCGCCCATACCGGGCGCGCTGCCGATTTCGCCGATGCGCTGTCCAAATATGTCGACATGCGAAGGGTCGCCATTTTCGCGCTTGGCCGCTACCGCAAGGAGCTGCCCGCCAGCCAGACCGCCGAATTCGTCAAGCTGACCGGCCGCTACGTGGCCAACACCCTGGCCGATTTCGCCCGCAAGTTCCGGGCAAGGAACATCTCCCTGATTGAATGTCGCTATGGCAAGGTGGCGACGCGGCTGGATTTCGGCGCCCGCCCGGCCAAGCGCGCCACCTGGCGCGTCATGGGTGGCAAGGTGGTCGACGTGAACGTCCAGAACGTCTGGCTGGCGCAGTTGCTGCGCGACAACTTCGTCGGCATCCTGAGGAAGGCGGGCGGCGATTTCAACATCCTGATGTCGAACCTCGGCGCCGCGCCGCCACGCCAGCTCGGCGTCAACTGATACCGCTCGCGTTGCGGCCGTAGCGGTCGGCTGCCATGCCCTCGTTGTCGCTTTCCGGCGGCAAGGGGGCGTTGGCGCGCGGCACTTGCGGCCCCCACGCTGTATCAACTGGGCGCCAGTTGAACAGAATTCACCAGGCCGTGACATGAACAGCACCGATACCACTGCTCCCGCCGGCGATGCCCGCCGCGGACGCCGAGCCTCAGGCGGTGCCGATGCCCGCCGCGCCGCCCGCATCGGCGGCCACCAGACCCAGCTTACCTACATCAAGCGTAACATTCCGCTTTATGAGGTGCTGAGCGAGGAGGGCCTCACCCTCATCGAGGCCAACGCCGAGCGGGTGCTGGAGGAAATCGGCATCGACTTCCGCGACGACGCCGAGGCGCTTTCCATGTGGACGGACGCTGGCGCCGACGTGAAGGGTGAGCGGGTGCACTTCCCCAAGGGGCTGGTGCGCGGCCTCATCAAGACCGCCCCGCGCCAGTTCACCCAGCATGCCCGCAACCCCGCCCGCTCGGTGGAGGTGGGGGGCAACAACACCGTTTACGCCCCCGTCTACGGCCCGCCCTTCATCCGCAACCTCGACGACGGCCGGCGCTACGCCACCATTGAGGATTTCCGCAATTTCGTGAAGCTTGCCTACACCGCGCCCTCCATCCACCATTCCGGCGGAACGGTGTGCGAGCCGGTGGACATCCCCGTCGCCAAGCGCCATCTCGACATGGTCTACAGCCACATCCGCTATTCCGACAAACCCTTCATGGGCTCGGTAACGGCGCCGGAACGCGCCCGTGACTCGGTCACCATGGCCAAGATGGTGTTCGGCGATGACTTCGTCGACCAGAACTGCGTGCTCATCAACCTGATCAACGCCAACTCGCCCCTGGTCTTTGACGGCACCATGCTGGGTGCCCTCAAGGTCTATGCCCGGGCCGGCCAGGCGACCGTCATCTCGCCCTTCATCCTGTCGGGCGCCATGTCGGCGGTGACGGTGGTCGGCACGCTCACCCAGATTCTTGCCGAGGCTTCTGCCGGCATGGCCTTCGCGCAACTCTGCCGTCCCGGCGCGCCGGTGGTTTTCGGCACCTTCGCCTCGTCCATCTCCATGCAGTCGGGCGCCCCGACCTTCGGCACTCCGGAGCCGGCGCATGTGCTGTTCGGCGCCGCCCAGCTGGCCCGCAGGCTCGGCGTGCCGTTCCGCTCCGGCGGGTCGTTGTGCGGCTCAAAGCTGCCCGATGCCCAGGCCGCGCACGAAAGCGCCAACACCTTGTGGCCGACGCTTCTGGCCGGCGTCAATTTCTGCCTGCACGCGGCCGGCTGGCTGGAAGGCGGCCTGGCGTCGGGTTATGAGAAATTCATCATCGATGCCGACCAGCTTTCGATGTTCCAGCGCATGTCGCAAGGCATCGATTATTCCGAAAACGGCCAGGCGCTCGATGCCATCCGCGAAGTGGGGCCGGGCAGCCACTTCCTCGGCTGCGCCCATACCCAGGCCAACTTCGAAAACGCCTTCTGGCGTTCCATCGTCGCCGACAACAACTCCTTCGAGCAATGGCGCGACGATGGCTCCAAGGACGCCGCCATCCGCGCCAACGCCATCTGGAAGCGCCAGTTGCAGGACTACGTCGCTCCCGACCTCGACCCCGGCATCGACGAGGCCCTGCAAGCCTTCATCGCCAACCGCAAGGCTGTCCTCCCCGACGGCGTCTCGTGAGGCGAGGCGTCCTTCAAGCCGTCATTCCGGCAAAGGCCGCAATTCAGGGCACGCGCAAGAGTTACTGCCCCACCCTCATGCCCCGTCACCCCGTGGCTTGACCACGGGGTCCATTCCGCCAACGCTGCGACAAGCGGTGACGCCAGCGGAATGGATGGCGGGATCCAGCCCCGGCATGACGATGATGAAGGGGCAACAAGGCAAAGCTTCACTCTATCTTCTCCGCACACACACCGCGTCATTCCGGCGGAGGCCGGAATCCATTCCGCCGGCCTGCCCTCGTTGCCCGGCGCTGGCGCAGGGCATGGACGCTGCATCCCCAGTTTTTCCGCTCTTGGCGTCCTGCACTTGCGGTCCGTCATGTCGAAGGAGGCCCCGCCATGCGCGACCTGCGTGCCAGATCGGACTCCTTTTCGCGAAGCCTGACCCCCGCGCCGTTTCGTTCCCTTGATCTCCCCACCCATCGCCCCTAACGTCGCCGCAGACCCCGCGCCCGCCGAACGGTTCATGGCGACGGGGCAGGGTGGCCGCTCGCGTGGCGGCGATCCCTATCGACAAGGGAGAGGAGAACAATCACATGAAAACAAAGACCAAACGCGCCATGCTCGCCGGCATCGCCGGTGCCGCGCTGCTGGCGACGGCGGCAAGTGTCGCCACCGCGGCAAGCTGCACCAACGACACCTGGAACAAGATCATGTCGAGCGGCAAGATCACCGTGGGCGTCAAGCCCGACTACAAGCCCTGGGGCTTCCGCGACCCCTCCGGCAAGCTGGTGGGCATGGAAATCGACATGGCCCAGCAAGTGGCCGACACCATGGGCGTCAAGCTGGAGCTGGTGCCGGTTGAGAGCTCCAACCGCATGCAGTTCCTCGAGCAGGGCAAGATCGACCTGATGATCGCCACCATGTCGGACCGCCCCGACCGCCGCAAGCTGGTCGGCATCGTGCAGCCCAACTACTATACCTCCGGCACCAACGTCATGGCGCCCAAGGCGCTGCACCTGACGAAGTGGGAAGACCTGCGGGGCAAGCCCGTGTGCGGCAAGCAGGGCGCCTTCTACAACAAGATCGTGGCCGAGCGTTACGGCGCCAAGATCATCGCCTTCCAGGGCAATTCGGAAGCCAAGCAGGCCCTGCGCGACAAGAAGTGCATTGCCTGGGTGTATGACGATTCATCCATCGGATCGGACCTCGCCTCGGGCGATTATCCCAACATGGAGATGCCGCTGCAGTCCGAAGACGACAACCCGTGGGGTCTCGCCGTGCCGCTGGCCGAGAAGGACTGCGTGTTCGGCCGCTTCATGTCGGGCATGGAGTACAACTGGCTGCAGTCGGGCGACCTGATCGCGCTGGAGAAGAAGTGGGGCATCAAGCCCACCAAGTTCCTCCAGGACCAGAAGGCCCGCTTCAAGGACTGGCTGGCCAAGTAGAACTGACGCGAAGGTTTCCGTGACCATGGAACCGGGGTCCCGATGTATCGGGGCCCCGGCGGATAGGGCGTGAGGCAGACTGCGGGGGCGCCATGATGGAGTCATTTGCCGGGTTCTTCCGCCATCTGGCGGACACCCACCCGAAGTGGAACTTCATCTATTTCTACGATCCCGTGCAGACCGAGCGGGTGCTGTCCGGTCTCGGCATGACCATCGAGTTGTCGGTGATCTGCGTCATCCTGTCGGTGATCATCGGCATCCTCGGCGCCTGGCTGCAGGGCTCGCCGGTGAAGGTTCTGCGCGTCGTCGTGCAGGGCTATATCCAGTTCTTCCGCAACACCCCGCCGCTGGTGCAGCTGCTGTTCTTCTATTTCGCCCTCGGCCAGTTCACCCCCACCTATTCGCCTGATGGCTGGCTGCAGGAGCCGATCATCTCCAATGTCGGCTGGGCGATCATATCGCTGTCGTTCTTTGCCGGTGCCTTCAACGTGGAGATCTTCCGCTCTGGCATCGAGGCGGTGCCGGAATCCACCCGCGAGGCGGCCGAAGCGCTGGGCATGAGCCGCTTGCAGATCTTTACCTACGTGATCCTGCCGCTGTCGTTCCGCGTCTCATTGCCGTCGCTCAACAACAACCTTGTCAACCTGGTCAAGACCACCACCCAGGCCATCGTCATCGCGGTGCCGGAACTGCTCTATCAACTGGTCAGCATCTACAACGACTATTCCACCGCCCAGAACGCCTGCATGGTGCTGATGTTCGTGGTCTATATCGTGCTGGTGGGCATCCTGGTCTTCGGCATGCACCGCTGGGAGCACCACATGCGCATCCCCGGCTATGGGAGCCGCTGAGATGGGAGCGATCAGACCCATCCCCGGCATCGATGCTGCCGCCACCACCGACCTGCCGGTCCTGAAGCCCATGCTGCCGGTCGGTCATGCCGGCGCTGCCGACGATCTCAGGTTCTCGCGCTTTCTGGCCAACCTGCCGTGGTGGGTGCCGGCCGGCTTTGCCTTTGTCATGGTCCTGCATCCGCTCACCGCCTATGCGCAAGACACCCTCGGCCTGGGCCGCTCGGTGGACGCCTTGTGGCGCTGGATGCCCTATCTGCTGTTCAGCGGCTTTTCGATGAACGTGCTGATCTCCGTGCTCACCATGGCCATCGGCACCGCCGCCGGTCTGGTGCTGGGTCTGATGCAGATTTCACCGGTTACCGCGATCCGCAGGAGCGCCTGGGTCATCACCCAGGTGTTCCGCAATTCGCCGTGGCTGGTGTTGTTGTTCATCGTCATGCTGGCCTTTCCCTTCGAGGTGACCATCGCCGGCATCACCATCAACATTCCCGACTGGGTGAAAGCGGTGTTCGGATTGTCGCTGCCGATCATGGCCAATCTCGCCGAGGTGGTGCGCGGCGCCATCCAGTCGGTGCCGTGGGGACAGTGGGAGGCGGCCGATTCGCTCGCCTTCTCGCGCCAGCAGATCCTCTGGCGCATCATCCTGCCGCAGTGCTTCAAGCGCATGATCCCGCCGTGGATGAACTGGTATGCCATCCTCACCATGGCGACCCCGCTGGTCTCCCTGCTCGGGGTGGAGGAGATGGTCACGCTGTCGCGGCAGGCCATGGTGGCCGAGAACAGCCGGCCGGAACTGCTGGTGCCGTTCTACGGCTTCTGCCTGGTGGTGTTCTTCATCTACTGCTACCCCATCGCCCGCTTTACGATGGCGCTCGAACGCCGCTTCAACGTCAAACTGTGAGGAGCCTCGCCATGGCCCAAGCCTGGACCCCCGATCAGCCCATCGTCTCGATCAACGACGTGCACAAGTCCTTCGGCGACAACGAGGTGCTGAAGGGGATCACGTTCGATGTCATGAAGGGTGAGGTCATCTGCATCATCGGCCCGTCGGGGTCCGGCAAGTCGACCCTCATCCGCTGCATCAATGCCCTGAACGATATCCAGAAGGGCTCGATCAAGGTGGAGGGTCTGGAGGTCCACACCCCGTCGCTCGACAAGCTCGCCCTGCGCAAGAAGGTCGGCATGGTGTTCCAGCAGTACAATCTCTTCCCCCACAAGACGGCGCTGGAAAACGTCATGATGGCCCCCATCCTGGTGCTCAAGGAGCCCAGGGACGAGGTGGAAAGGCGCGCTCGCGCCCTCATCAAGAAGGTGCGGCTTGAGGGAAAGGAAGACCAGTATCCCGGTGAACTGTCGGGCGGCCAGCAGCAGCGCGTGGCGATCGCCCGCTCGCTCGCCATGAACCCCGATGTCATGCTGTTCGACGAGGTGACGGCCGCCCTCGATCCCGAAACGGTGAAGGAAGTGCTGGTCACCATCAAGGATCTGGCGGCCGAGGGCATGACCTGCCTGCTGGTCACCCACGAGATGGGCTTTGCCCGCGAGATCGCCGATCACATCTATTTCACTGACCGCGGTGTCATCGTCGAGCACGGACCGCCCAAGACGTTTTTCAAGAAGGCCAAGGACCCCCGTACGCGCGAGTTCCTCAGCCAGATCCTCTAGATGCGTTTCCGGCGCGCCTTCCAGGTCTTCGTCGACTGCGGCTTGATGAACACCGAGGTGATCTCGGAATATTTCTTCTTCAGCGACCTTTCCAGCCGCACCACGCAGGCTTCGATATCCGGCGCACTCAGATCGTCCTCGAATTCGACCGACAGGGCAACGACAACCTGCTGCGGGCCGAGATGCACGGTCAGCACGTCGTTGGTCTGCTGGACGGACTCGTCCCTGGCGACGATCTCGCGGATGCCGTTCTGCATCCGCCGGCTCGCCGCCTCGCCGATCAGCAGGCCCTTGGTCTCGATGGAGAGGAAGATGGCGGTCACGCCCAATACGATGCCGATGCCGATGGAGGCCACACCGTCGAGGATCGGCATCTGCAGGTAATCCGCCGCGAAGAGGCCGATGAATGCGATCAGCAGGCCGGCCAGCGCCGCGCTGTCCTCGAACAGCACCGTGAACACGGTCGGGTCCTTGCTGCGCCGCACCGCCTCGATGTAGCCGTGCCGGCCTTTCACCTTGCGGAAATGCCTGAGCGCCAGGAACCACGAGAGGCCCTCGAACACTGCCGAGAGGGCGAGGACCAGGTAATTGACCGTGACGTTATCCACGTGCTTGGGCTCGCGGATGTGTTGCACGCCTTCATAGAGCGAGATGCCGGCGCCCAGGGCGAAAACCAGCAGCGCCACGATGAAACTCCAGAAATAGAGTTCGCGGCCATAACCAAGTGGATGGGCTTCGTCGGGCGCCCTTTCGGCGCGGTGGAGGCCATAGAGCAGCAGTCCCTGATTGCCGGTGTCCACCAGCGAATGCACGCCTTCGCTGAGCATCGCCGAACTGCCGGTGAAGGCGGCGGCCGCGAACTTGGTGACGGCGATCAGGAAATTGCCGCCCAACGCGGCATAGATCACCATCTTGGATTCCGATTGTGCGGCCATCGTTTCGCGTCACCCTGTCCCTTGCACCTGTCAAAGGCCAACGACACAGCTGCCGGTCGGTTGCTTGCACTCCAGGGTCGCGCCGGCCCAAAGGTTTGCATCGACCGCCATAGCAGATGCGAGGAGAGGGCACTATGGCGATCACCGCTTTACCTCACGCGCCCGGCGCGGCATGGTGCGGCCGTCCCTCCCGCAACGGATCCACCTCCCATGCCCGCATCGCTGCCGCTGCCCTTTCGCTCCGCCACCGCACTTTCCCGCGCCTTGCGCGGCAAGAAAATCTCCGCCCGTGAACTGCTCGATCTCTACTGGCAGCGGGTGGAGCGCTTTGACGGCGCCATCAATGCGGTGATCGTGCGCGATATCGCCCGCGCCCGAAAGGCCGCCGACGCCGCCGACCGGCGCCTGGCGCGCGGTGAACCCCTGGGTCCGCTCGATGGCCTGCCCATGACCGTCAAGGAGAGTTTCGACTGGCAAGGAACCCCCTCCACCTGGGGGGCGCCGGCGCTGAAGGACAACATCGCTGCAGACAGCGCCGTCACCGTAAAGCGCCTGGAGGCGGCCGGCGCGGTCCTGTTCGGCAAGACCAACGTGCCGCTGATGCTCGCCGACTGGCAGAGTTTCAACGCCGTCTACGGCACGACCTCCAATCCCTGGGACCTGACGCGCTCGCCCGGCGGCTCCTCGGGCGGCTCGGCAGCGGCACTGGCGGCCGGCCTGACGGGTCTGGAACTGGGCTCCGACATCGGCGCCTCGATCCGCAATCCTGCCCACTATTGCGGCGTCTACGGCCACAAGCCCACCTACGGCATCGTGCCCCTGAAGGGCCAGCGCCTGCCGGGGGCTTACAGTTGCGCCGATATTTCGGTGGGTGGCCCGCTGGCCCGCTCCGGCGACGATCTGGCGCTGGCCATGCGGATCCTGGCCGGCCCCGAGGGCGAGGCAGCGCGCGGCTGGTCCTACCGTCTGGCGCCGCCGCGGGCAAAGGCCCTCAAGGATTTTCGCGTCGCCGTGATGCTCGATGTCCCCGAGAGCGAAGTCGACCAGCCCCTCAAGGACCGACTGCAGGCTCTGGCTGACTTCTTGGGCCCGAGGGTCAAGGCCCTCTCCATGACGGCACGCCCGGCGTTTTCCACCGCCGCGGCCATGGACGTCTATATCGGCCTCCTGCGCGCCGCCACCTCGGCCCGCCAGTCCGACGCCGAGTTCGCCGCCAACCGCGAGCGCGCCGCGGCACTCGGCGAGGATCCCGGCTATTACGCCCGCATGATGCGCGCCTACACCATGGCGCATCGCGACTGGCTGGTGCTCTCCAACCAGCGCCACAAGATGCGCCTTCAATGGGACGCCTTCTTCAACGACTGGGACGTGCTGTTGTGTCCGGCGGCGGCATCGGCCGCCTGTCCCCACGACCATCAGGGCGAGCGCCACGAGCGCACCATCACCGTCAACGGCCACCAGGTACCGACCACCGACCAGTTGTTCTGGGCCGGTTATTCCTGCTGCTTCTACCTGCCGGCGACGGTGGCGCCCGCCGGTCTGACGCCGCAAGGCCTGCCGGTCGGGGTGCAGATCGTCACCGCCGAGCACGCCGATCTCACCGCCATCGCCTTTGCGCAACGCCTCGAGCACCAGTATCAGGGCTTCGTGCCGCCGCCGGGATATGTTTGACCACGGCCGCCGTTGGAGGCACTATCTTCCTTGACGTTATGACAGGTTTCGCTCGCGGTGATGAAATCGCATCGGGGGGGAGGGAGACATGAAGGCGACGATGTTCGAGCGCTATGGCGGGTTCGGCGTGGTGCATCGCGTGGTGCTGTCGTTCTATGACAAGATGCTCGATTCAGACCTCGTCGCGTCGTATTTCGACCATGTGGACATGGAGGCGCTGGTCGATCATCAGACCAAGTTCATCTCCCAGGTCATGGGCGGTCCGGCGTCTTATTCCAACGAGATCCTCGAACAGGTCCACCGTCCACTCGGCATCACCCAGCAGGCCTTCGACGAAATGACCAGCCTGCTGGCGCGGACCCTCGATGAGTTCGACTTCAAGCCCGAGGACGTGCGCGCCATCATGGCCGACATCAAGAGCCGCCAGCCCTACATCGTCATCCCGGGCTAGGAGACAAGGGCGACCATGAAGCTTGATGCTTTCAACAAGCTGCTGCTGGAGACGGTCGGTGTCGGCCTGATCATTGCAACCTGGCCCGATCTGAAGGTGATGTTCCACAACGCCCGGGTGGGAGAGTGGTTTCCCGGTTTCGACGATGCGGATGCCGGTAACCTGTGCCAACGCATCGCGGGCATCGACGAGACGGCCTTGCGGGCGGCGATCGAGGCCGGCAACAGTCATTCCGCCCCGTTTGATGCCAAGGTCGGCCGCCGCACCCATGCTTTGGCCATCACCGCTACCCGGGCTCTGCTCGGCGACGAGCCCTGGCTGGTGGTCGAATTGCATAACAACACCAAGGTGCGCCAACTCGAAACCATGATCGCCTCCTACTCGTAGATGGTCGAGCAGCAGAACCGCTCGTTGAGGAAGGAAAAGGAACGGGCTGAAAAGCTGTTGCTCAACATCATGCCCGAGTCGGTCTACAGAGAACTCAAGACCTTCGGGGTCACCACCCCGCAACGCTACGACGACGCCTCCATCCTGATGCTCGATTTCGTCGGCTTCACCAGGCTGTCGGTCGAGCACGACCCCACCACCATCATCACTGAGCTCAACGACATCTTCACCTCGTTCGATCGCATCGCCGAGCGTCAGGGCTGCGAGCGCATCAAGACCATCGGCGATGCCTATGTGGCGGTCTCCGGCCTGCCCGAGCCCGCCAACGACCATGCCGCCTCGATCGCCCGCCTGGCGCTGATGTGCGTGCGCTATCTCACCCGCCGCAACCAGACCCACCTCATCCAGTGGACAGCCCGCGTCGGGCTGGCGCCGGGGCCCGTGATCGGCTCGGTGGTGGGCATCCAGAAGTATGTCTACGACATCTTCGGTCCCGGCATAAATCTGGCGGCCCGGCTCGAGGCTCTGGCCGGGCCCATGGATATTCTGGTGAGCGGCGAGATATACGACAGTCTCAAGGCGCAGTTCCAGTTCGAGGATCAGGGCGAGTTGGAGGTGCGGGGGTTCGGCCTGCGGCGGGTCTACCGCCTCCTCGGCGCCGACGACCTGTCGATGGACATCGAGCCGTCGATGATGGCGGGCGAATAGACCTTCGCCGGATCGCGCCGGTGCGCGCTCATACCGCACATGACAATTCGCTGACAAACCGGATAAGCCATCAGTCACCTCGGTTTGCCTAGGGTTGCCCGTGTCAACATGGGAGGACCGCCTTCGTGCATGCGCCACATCCCCAGCCTACCCCCGTCGTGCGCGTCTGGGACCTGCCGACCAGGCTGTATCACTGGTCGCAGGCAGCGCTTGTGGCGGCGGGGCTCATCACCGGCTTTCTGGCGCCCGCCTGGTGGTTGGGCATCCATGTGTGGGTGGGCTACGGACTGGTCGCGCTGATCGTGTTTCGCCTGGTGTGGGGCTTTTGTGGCTCCCACTTCTCGCGCTTTTCCAGCTTCGTCTATGCGCCCGCCGCCATCCTCGCTCATGTCCGCAAGCTCATCCGGGGCGAGCCCGCCGGCAGCATTGGCCACACCCCGCTGGGCTCGCTGATGGTGTTTGCGCTGATCGCCGTTATCGCGTTGATCGGCATCACCGGCATGCTGGCGCTTGGCGGCATGGAGAACCAGGGTCCGCTGGCCGCCTTCGTCGGCTTTTCCACCGGTGCGACGGCCCGCCGGCTGCACTCGCTGCTGTCGGCGATCGTCATGGTGCTGATCGGGCTGCACCTGCTTGGGGTCTTTGTGGAAAGCTGGCTGAGCCGCGAAAATCTCGTCGCCGCCATGCTGACCGGGCGCAAGCCCGTCGCCGCCATCGCCGGCCTTGTCGGGTTGCAGCCGGCGCGTCGCGGTACTGCCGCCATTGTCATCGTCGTTGCGCTGGCCGTTATCGTCCTCGCGGCCAGGGAGATCAGCCAGCTTCCGCCGTCCGGCTTCGTCACCCTGCCGGTTCTCAAGGCCTACCAGAGCGAATGCGGCGCCTGCCATGAAGCCTATCATCCGAGCCTTCTGCCGCGCGCCTCGTGGGCGAAAATCATGGCCCACCTCGACAATCACTTCGGCGAGGACGCCAGCCTCGATCCCGCCACCACCCAGGCCATTGCCGGCTGGCTGAATACCTACCCTTCCGAGGCCTGGGATACCGAGGCGGCCAATCGCCTGCGTAGCGTCGATCCCGCCGACCCGACCCGCATCACCGCTGCTCCCATGTGGAAGCGCATTCACCACCGTATCGACCCCAGTGTCTTCAAGTTGAAGGCCGTCCATGACAGCAGCAACTGCGCCGCCTGTCACCGCGATGCCGTGAGCGGCCGCTTCGATGACCAGATGATCGCCATTCCGGCCCATTAGCCGGTTGGCCGCAAGCAAGAGGAGAATGATCAACGATGCCCATCAGGTACCCGCGACCCGCCGTCGTCATGGTTGCGCTGGGGCTTGCGCTCGCCACCGCAGGCCTTGCGGCCGCCAACACGGCGCGCAACGCCATCCTCCAGACCTATGCCAGCGAAGCCGGCGTGAAGTCCTTTTCAGTGGCCGAAGGCAAGGCCCTCTTTCAGGGCCATCACACGGGCGGCAAGCCCGACACGCCGTCATGCACCACCTGCCACACCACCAACCCGCGCAACATGGGCCAGACCCGTGCCGGCAAGGCGATCAAGCCGATGGCCGTTTCGATGAACCCCAACCGCTTCACCGATGCCGCCAAGGTCGAGAAGTGGTTGCGTCGCAACTGCCACACCGTGCTCGGGCGTGCCTGCACGCCCAAGGAGAAGGGCGACGTCATCACCTATCTCTCCAGTCTCTAGACGTTTTCAGGGAGTATGGCGGCCGTCTTGCGCCCCCGCAATTGCGTCGGATCAAGCAACCGGCACCCGCCGACAGGAGTTGAGAAACATGCAACACATCATCAGATCAGGATTGGCCGCCTTGACCCTCTCCGCCGTGCTGGCGGCGCCGGCCGGCCTGGCGAATGCCGCCGCCAACGGCCAGGCGGAGTTCATGAAGGAATGTTCGGCCTGCCACTTGGCCTATCCGCCGGTGCTGTTGCCGCAGCGCTCGTGGAAGGCCGTCATGAGCGACCTTTCCAACCATTTCGGTGGCGATGCCAGCCTCGATCCCCAGACACAGAAGGATATCGAGGCGTTTCTCGTTTCCCACGCCGCCGATGCCGGCGGGCGCCGCTCCGGCGTCCTCGATGGTTTGAGCCCCGACAAGACCCCGTTGCGCATCACCGACATGCCGTGGTTCAACATCGTGCATGGTAAGCGGGCACGCGCCTACGCCAAGAGCCACCCCGCCATCAAGACCGTCTCCAACTGCAGCGGTTGCCACCGCGGGGCCGCCAGCGGCAACTTCGACGATGATTGAGGGCTTTGCTCAACTCAGGTAGCGCTTGAAGAAGCCAAGCGTGCGCTCCCAGGCGAGTTTGGCGGCGGCGGCGTCATAGCGTGGCGTCGTGTCGTTGTGGAATCCGTGGTTGACGCCCACATAGAAATAGACGCTGTAGGGCTTGCCGTACTGCTTCAGTGCCGCCTCGAAGGCGGGCCAGCCCTGATCGATGCGCTTGTCGAACCCGGCATAGTGCAACAGCAGCGGGGCCTCGATGCGCTTGACGTCTTCGGCAGCCGGCTGCAGCCCGTAGAAAGATACGGCGGCCTTCAGGTCGGGGTAGGCGACGGCGAGCTGGTTGCACACCCCGCCGCCATAGCAAAAGCCCACAGCTCCGGCCTTGCCGCTGCAATCCGCCCGGCTCGCCAGGTGCTCGTAGCCGGCAAAGAAATCGTTCCGCAGCTTCGCCGGGTCGAGACGCTTTTGCATGTCGCGCCCCTCATCGTCGTTGCCCGGGTAGCCGCCCAGCGACGACAGCCCATCGGGTGCCAGGGCCATGTAGCCCGCCTTGGCGAGGCGCCGCGCCACATCCTCGATATAGGGGTTGAGGCCGCGGTTCTCGTGGATCACCAGCACGCCCGGCAATTTTCCGGTAGCGCCCGACGGCTTGACCAGATAGCCGCGTATATCGCCCGTTCCGCGCGGCGAGGGGTAGGTGATGGTGCTTGCCGAGATCGCCGGATCGTCGGGCTTCACCTCCTCGGCCAGCGCGTAGCGCGGGCTGAGCTGCTCGAGCAGCGCCGCCGCCGTCAGTCCGCCGACCGCGAACCTGGCCGCGCGGTCAAGGAACTCGCGCCGGTCGATGCGGCCGTGCGCGTAATAGTCGTAGAGGTCGAGCAGTTCCTGGTCGAAATCCTTCGCCGTCAGGCGTGGCATTCAGGCTCTCCTTTCCAACGGCGCAGCGGTCTTCAGCCGCCGGGCTTGTACGACGTCATCAACGCCTGCGCGCCGTCGCCGAGTAGGGCGAGGCTGAAGCAGGTCATGGCCCAGAACAGCGGGTATTCCATGCCGCCGTGCCATAAGTGAACGATGAGCACAGCGGCCATCAGATGCAGCCCGAGAAAGATCGCTACCCAGCGCGTCTGGATGCCGAGGATGAGGCATAGGCCGCCGAGGGTCTCGTAGATGGCGACCAGCCCGCCGAACCATCCCGGTAACCCCATGGAATGAAACATGGTTGCCGTCCCGGCAAACCCGTGCACCAGGATCTTCGTATAGAAGCCGTGCAGGATGAACATGATGCCCATGCTCAGCCGCAGGATGAGCGCCGCGTAAGGCGCTGTTTTTGCATCGATCATTGTCGTTCTCCGCCCTGTTGCCGATGTCCGCCTCGCGCTTGCGAGGCCGCAGGGAAAAGCATTCCATACAACAACGGCGCCGAATGGCTCGTTCACGTTTTCGTCACGTTGGCGTGCGCAAACGGTCCGCTGCATGTCGCAGGCGCCCCCTTGCATGCCGATATTGCGCTCCCCCGGCGAGGCGAAATGGCGATAGGCTGCATCATCGGCTGATGATGCTCGGGTGTGGTCGCGTTCAAATATCTCACCAGTTTGCATGACGGTCATAGGGTGATAGGCTGGTGTCAGTATCGATGGAATTTCGCCATCGATCAGGGTTTTTGTGCTTTTTGAATGGTCGGAACGACCCAAAGGGAGGAAACGTAATCGATGTCTGATAAAGAACATATCTGGATTCCGAGGCTCAAGCAGTATCTCGCCGACCGGCAGATCGACCGCCGCGAGTTCATCCGCTCGGCCACCTTGCTCGGCATGTCGGCGGGTGCCGCCTACATGTGGGCGGGCAAGATCACCGGCCAGCCCATCGCCCCGCCGGCCCGCGCCGCCGAAATGCCCATGGGCGGTGTGCTGAAGATCGCCATGCGGGTGCCCAAGATCAACAGCCCGCATACGTTCTCGTGGATCTACGATTCGAACATCGTGCGCCAGCAGTGCGGCTACATTACCCGCACCGGTGCCGACAACATCACCCGTCCACATCTGGCGTCCAAGTGGGAGGCTTCGGCCGACCTCAAGAAATGGACCTTCACGGTGGGCGACTTCACCTGGTTCGACGGCCGTCCGCTGACGTCTGAGGACTTTGCCTGGAACATCAAGCATTGCCTCGATCCCAAGACCGGCTCCTCGGTGGTCGGCCTGATGAAGGGCTACATGCTCAACGAGATCGATTCAGGCAAGAAGGACGACAAGGGCAAGGCCATCATGACCACCGAGTTGTGGAGTGCCAATGCCATCGAGACGCCGGACGCCAAGACCCTCGTCCTGAACCTCAAGACGCCACAGGTGGCGGTGCCGGAGCATCTGTTCCACTATCCGCTGCTCATCATCGATCCCAAGGAGGGCGGCAAATTCGGTCTCGGCTCCAATGGCCATCTTGGCTATGAGCTCAAGGAGTTCGAGGTGGGCCGCAAGGCGATCCTCAAGCGCCGCGAGGGCGGCAAGGGCTATCTCGACGAGGTTCACTTCGTCGACCTCGGCGACAACACCGCCGCTTCCGCCGCTGCCATGCAGTCCAAGCAGGTCGATGGCGTCTACGAGGGCAACCCCGAGCAGTACGACCTGTTCAAGGCCATGGACCACGTCAAGATCTACCAGGCGCTGACCGCCGCCACCGCGGTGGTGCGCATGCAGGTGGATCAGAAGCCGTGGACCGATCCCAAGGTTCGCCTGGCCATGCGCTATGCCACTGATCCGGCCAAGGCGACCGAGATTGCCGTCGGCGATCTGGGTTCGGCGGCCGAGCATCATCACGTGTGCCCGGTGCATCCCGACTACTTCAAGCTTTCGCCCTTCCCGCACGATCCGGCCAAGGCCAAGGCGCTTCTGGCCGAGGCTGGCCATCCCGACGGCATCGACGTCGAGATCAACTGCAAGCCCGATCCGGCCTGGGAACAGGCTTCGGTCGAGGCCATGGTCCAGCAATGGAAGGAAGCCGGCATTCGTTGCAAGATCAACGTGCTGCCGTCGTCGAAGTTCTGGGAAGTCTGGGACAAGGTGCCCTTTGGCTACACCTCCTGGGCGCACCGTCCCCTCGGCTTCATGGTGCTGAGCCTTGCCTACCGCACCGGCGTGCCGTGGAACGAGACTCACTATTCCAACCCGGAATTCGACAAGACACTGACCAAGGCGGAGGGCACCCTCGATATCGATGCCCGTCGCGAACTGCTCGGGCAGCTCGAGACCATCATGCAGCAGAATGGTCCCATCGCCCAGGCGCTGTGGCAGAAGCTCTACATGCCCTTCGACAAGAAGGTGCTGAACTTCAAGATGCATCCGACCCGCTATTACTTCTGCGAGGAATACGCCATCCAGAAGGCGTAACCGCAGATGCGGGTTTGACTGCAACCAGCAAAAAGCGCCCTCCGGTCCACCCGGGGGGCGTTTTCACTTATCCGATCACCCCGGCCTCGCGCAGCCGCGCGATGTCGCCGCCGTCCATTCCCAGTACCCGCTCCAGCACCTCGTCGGTGTCAGCGCCCAGTTCCGGCGCCGCGCGGGCATGCTCGATGGGGCTGGCCGACAGGCGGATGGGGTTGGCCACCCCGGGGGTTAGCGTGCCGTCGGGGCGGGTGAGGTCGAGGCTGAGGCCGCGCGCCTTGACCTGGGCATCGGCAAAGACCTGGTCCAGCCGGTTGATCGGCCCGCACGGCACTGCCGCCGCCTCCAGCGCCGCCACCCATTCAGCCGTGGTGCGCGCCTGCATGGCCTCGGCCAGCGGTCCGACCAGTCGGGCGCGGTTTTCCACCCGCTTGCGATTGGAGGAAAAGCGCTCGTCCGCAGCCAGCGCCGGCACCCCGGCGATGCGGCAGAATTGGCCGAACTGGCGGTCGTTGCCCACCGCGATGATGATATGCCCATCGGCGGTCGCAAAGGTCTGGTAGGGCACGATGTTAGGGTGGGCGTTGCCGAGGCGGGTAGGTGGCTTGCCGCTCACCAGATAGTTGAGCGCCTGGTTGGCGAGCACCGCCACCTGGCTGTCCAGCAGCGCCATGTCGATGAATTGTCCCTCGCCCGATTGTTCGCGGTAAGCAAGAGCGGCGAGAATGCCGATGGTCGAGTAAAGGCCGGTAAAGATGTCGGCGAACGCCACACCCACCTTCATGGGCTCGGCCCCGGGGGTCCCGTCCGGCTGGCCGGTGATCGACATGATGCCGGCCATGCCCTGGATCATGAAATCATAGCCGGCGCGCTGGGCGTAGGGGCCGGTCTGCCCGAAGCCGGTGATCGAGCAATAGACGAGGCGCGAGTTGAGGCTTTTGAGGCTTTCGTAGTCGAGCCCGTATTTCTTGAGACCCCCCACCTTGAAATTCTCCACCAACACATCGGACTTTTCCGCCAGTCCACGGATCAGCGCCTGGCCTTCGGGGCTCGCCATGTCGATTTCGACCGAGCGCTTGCCGCGGTTGGCGGAAAGAAAATACGCCGCATCGCCGCTCGAGCCGTCGGGCCTGGTGACGAACGGCGGTCCCCATCCGCGGGTATCGTCGCCTTCGCCGGGCTTTTCGACCTTGATGACCTCGGCCCCGAGGTCGGCCAGCGTCTGCGTCGCCCATGGCCCCGCCAGCACCCGGGTGAGGTCGAGAACGCGCAAAGAGGCGAGGGGGGCGGTCATGGGATGCTCCGATGAAGTGATGATGCCGCGCTTTCTAGCCTGTGGCCCGGCAATCAACAATCGCATTTGACGCCCGCGCGCAGATACGCCTTACTGCGTTGATCAATCCACCTGAGGAACGAGATCTAAATGAGTGAAAGAGCCAGAACAGCCGGCTTCATGGCCATGAAGGGCGCCGGTTATTATTCCAGGGCGACCATCGGCGCCAAGAACGTGATGGACAATGCCGCCCATCTGGTGATCGATGCCGTCGATCGCATGGCACCCGCCGACGATGGCGCGGTCTTCCGGGTCACCGACATGGGTTCGGCCGACGGCGGCACCTCGGTCGATCTGTGGCGCAAGGTACTCGCGCACGTGCGCACGCTGGTGCCCTCGCGGCCCATCGAGATGGTCTATACCGACCTGCCGCGCAACGATTTTTCGCAGGTCTTCCGCATGATCCACGGCCAGACCGACTTGAAGAGCTACTACAACGAGGTCCCCAACCTCTACGTCTTCGCCTCGGCCACCTCGTTCCATCAGGCGATCTTCCCGCCTTCCAGTCTCGATCTCGGCTTTTCCGCCACCGCCTCCCACTATATCTCCGCCACCCCCTGCCATATCTCCGACCATGTCCACATGGTGGGTGCTTCAGGCGCTGAACGCGCCGCCTTCGAGGAGCAAGGCCGCGTCGACTGGGAACTGATGCTGGTCAACCGGGCGCTTGAACTGAAACCCGGCGGGCGCTTGTGCCTGTTCAATTTCGGCATCGACGAGCAAGGCCGCTATCTCGGCCATACCGGCGGCGTTTCGATGTTCGACACCTTCAACGAATTGTGGGCCGAGCTGGCAGGCGAGGGGGTCATCACGCGCGAGGAGTACAGCGCCACCAACTTCCCCCAGTGCTATCGCACCGTGGAACAGTTCACCGCCCCGCTGAAGGATCACGCCAACCCCGTCTACAAGGCCGGCCTTCGGCTGGAGCATGTGGAAACGCGGGTGGTGCGTTGTCCCTTCGAGCGCGATTTCAGCGAAAACCACAAGGACGCCGAACGCTTTGCCCGCGAATACCTGCCCACCTTGCGGTCATGGTCGGAGGCGACCTTCCTCGGCGGCCTCAAACCCGAACGCGACGCCGCCGAGCGCCAGGCGATCATGGACGATTTTTACGGCCGCTATCAGGCCCGCGTCGCCGCCCACCCGCAAGGCCACGCCATGGACTACGTCCATTGCTACCTGGTGTGCCGCAAGGAAGGGTGAGTCGGCCACAATCACTCAATCGTTATCCGTCAGCCCGGCGCCGGCGCCTTTCAGGCGGGAGGCCTCGGATTCCGGCACCAGGATTTCCTGCGCGTAGGCGTAAGCCCTCTTCCACACCTCGTCGTCCACTTCGATGCCCGCCTCGATGGCCGCGGCGATCTTGTCGCCGTAGAGGTCCTTGGTGCGCTCCCCCCCGATGGCGAAGGAGGGATCGACCGGGCAGCCGACGGCGAGGCTGGCTCTCACCGCGAACGGCAGCACATAAAGGCCGTGGCGTACCCGGTTGAGCACGACCCGGCCTTCGGCGCGGGCCATGTCGACGAGGCCGGGGGCGGAGAACACGCACGAGACATTGGCGAGGTCGACAATGCCGTAGACCACCTCAAGCGACGGCCGGCGGGCCTCGCGCGGCGTCTCGTCCAGCGCCTCCACCAGCATCTTCAGGCCCGGATAGCCCGCTGCCTCCAGCCACGCGCACGCCCAGCCACAGTCTTCATCCACCCCCGGTGCCGCACCGCCCGCATCGAGCGCCCGGAAGGCGGCGCGCCGCACTTCATCGAAGGCCACCTTCATGCCACAGCCGCTCCCTCGATCACCGGCAGCCACCAGTCGTCGGCATCGGCGCGCCCCAGATCGGTAATCAGCGGGGCGCCCTGATACATTGTGATGCGGGTCCATAAATCGGACTTGGGGTCGAACCGCGTCGCCCCGAAGAACGACAGCTTGCAACGCAGCATGTCGATGGGCAGGAGTTTTGCGCCAATGGTGTTGTCGCGGATTTCCGCATACGGCCGTTTCAGGGTGATCATTACCCGCTGCACGCCAAGCCGGTGCTGCGGCCGCCGCAACAGGAAACGCGCCACGCTCTCCTTCAGGTCGTCGGACCCGAGGCCGGCCAGTTCATCGTGAAGCTCCTTCACATACCACCCCGCGCCGAGGCGCATTTCGTGTTCGGCGCCGGGTTCGGCGAAGCGCCGGCCGAGGCGCGGTTCGTCCTTGCCCGCGGAATAATACCAGAAGAATTGCCGCGCCTCCTCGCTCGAATAGTCAATCGCCAGCGCCCAGCCGTAATCCGCCTCGATCGCCGCCTTGAGCGCTGCCAGCGTCATCGCCGCATCGACCGGCACCACGTCATCGGAGGCCATGCCGGATTCCAGATCATCGACCAGTTCCCCATGCATCTCGATTATGAGGGCGACGACGAATTCCTGCGCCTCCAGACTCATGTTCGCCTCGGCATGGCGATAAAGCGCGTCCCAGGGAAAGGTCTCGGGCAGCGCGAATTGCATGAGCTGTTCGATCTCGCCCCTCAAGCGAACGATGCGGGCCTGCTGGCGCGGTTCCTCGACGTTCCACTGGCCCACATGCCGCCGCGCCCGCGTCAGGAGTTCCTGCATGCGTTCGGGCTTGCCGGGGGCCGCGGTGCGCTGTGCCCTGACGCGCGCCAGCGCCGTCTCCCTTGACGCCATCCAGCTGTCGAGCAACACCGGATGGCGGATGAGGAAGGGGGCCATGCCGAGGCCGGTGGCATTGCCGATGCCGAGGCTGCGGCAGTGTTCGTCCGAAAGTCTTGCCGCCTGCGCTCCACCGCGCCGGGCCGCCACATGGTTGGCGAGGTCGAACTGGAACTGACGGATCATGTAGACGGTGAGCATCTCGGCCCGGAACGGGCTGTCGAAGCTGCTCGAGCGCTTCAGCTTGCCGTAGTCGCCGGTACCGAACTTGCCGTTGCCGTAGACTGCCGTGGTGCGTATCAAATAGCCGATATCGGACAACGCCTGGGCATCGGGCTGGCGCCCTTCGGCGAGGCGCCCGGTGACATGCTCGAACAGGCGCACCGACTTGTTGGCCCGCGACAGCACCAGTTCGCTGGACTTCAGCCGCCCGGCCTCCTGGCGCGGCACATTGGCTTCCAGCCGCGCCACGTCATCGCCCGTCACGTCGCCGTCGGCGAGGGTGAAGCTGGCATCCCACTTTTCCGCGATCACCCGGTCGGTGCGTTCCGCAGGGTCGAGCGCGGTGGAAAAGGCCACGAACGAAAACGTCCGTTCAGGCGTCGCGATCCGCCACACCACGCGCCCGAACCCGTTATCGTCCAGTTCGCTGCGCAGCGGCTCGAAGCGCCACGCCTCACGCCCCATGCGCCGCACCAGGCTGCGCATGAACGAAAGCCGGCTCGGAAAGAACGCCCCCATGCGCTGCAGCCGCATCACCTCGCCCGGCGGACGCATGAAGGCCCTTTCGCTTGCATCGCCATCGCGCACCGCCGGTTCAGCCATCATGGTCTCCGTCATGTCGCACCGCAGGCCGCCGCAACGGCTGTGGCCGGCGCTGTTTGGCGCGCTATTTGCTAGCTCTTCAACATGTCCAGCTATGACACAAACTGACATGCCACTGTCAAGCAAACGTCACGTCCGGGTCGACCAGCCGCCCGCCGGCCCCGCTAGCCTGTACCAGAAAGGGACGATCGATGAAACGCGGTGATGTGAAATATCGAGTGGCGGCGAACTGGCGCGGTATCGCACTCAAGGTGGCGCTGCTGTTTGCCTTCGTAGCCGCCACCAACGCCGGCTTCAGTGAGCGTTTTGACCTTCTGATGGGAGCCCACCGCTACACCACCCTCGTTCCCTGGCTGATCATCTGGGGCATGTCGCTGGGCGCCATCGTGATTGCCGCCTTCCAGCCCTCGCGTATCGTGCGCCTGTTCTGGGCCATCGTCCTGTCGCTGTCGACGGCACTCGGCACCGGTTATGCGCTGGCGTCGGGCTCCGACATGTCGGTGTTCGATGTCCTCACCTTGTGGAATGCCCGTCATGAGGGTGGCCGGGCGCTTGAGTTCTATTACCACGATGCCCTGTGGGCGGGAGCGGTGTTCCTGATCGGCCTGGTGCTCATAATGCTGCCGCCGTCGTTGCCGCACGGCTTCCTGCGGCGCCTGGTGAAATGGTTCGCCTGGGCGCCGGCGGTGCCGGTGGCGGTCATCGCGGCCATCGTGCTCATCAAGAACGGCGGCGGTTCGGAGGTCATGCCGCGGCAGTTCCAGACACTGGCGCTGGGCGTGGTTGCGGGCTCCAAGCTGGCGACCCACAACATGGTGCCACGCCGCGAGGTAAAGATTGCGCCGGTCAATCCGCCGGCCGCCCGCAACATCGTGATGCTGGTGGGCGAGAGCGTGCGCGGCGACTATATCGACTGGACTCCCGGCAATCCGTATACGCCTGAGATGGCGGCATTGCGCGACCGCTTCGTCGACTTCGGCCTCGCCTCGTCGGGGGGCAACTGCTCCAATTCCTCCAACGCCATCCTGCGCCTTGGCGCCAACCGTACCGACCTCGTGCATGCCATAAGCACCAACCCGACAATCTGGCAGTATGCCAAGCGGGCCGGCTACCACACCGTCTACATCGATGGCCAGTCGGGCTTCATCAAGAACCCCGGCAAGATGCAGAACTACATGACCATGG
>CAZMSA010000033.1:0-24634 GCA_964568825.1 uncultured Rhizobiaceae bacterium
ATCCGCGGCGCATCGAAGATGCCATCATCAGCCATCCGGCGGTGGCCGAGGTGACAGTCATCGGCGTGCCCGATGCCTATCGCGGCGAGGCGCCGAAAGCCTTCGTCAAGCTGACGGACGGCGCGACGGCAAGTGAGGCGGATATCCTTGTATATCTGGAAAAGAAGCTGTCGCGCGTCGAGATGCCGGCGAAGATCGAGTTCCGGGACGAACTGCCCAAGACCATGGTGGGCAAGCTGTCGAAGAAGGAACTGCGCGAGAGCGCGGGCTGACCCGCCTCACATGGAGCGCGGCAGGTAGCGCCAGGCGATAAGGCCGCAGATCAGCGCCCAGGTTCCCATGGCGACAAACACCCCGCCCAGTGGGAAATACAGCAGCAACAGCGAATAGATGAAGGTGGGAACCAAATCGGCGGTGTCGACATAGGTGCGATAGACGCCGGCCATCTCGGCGCGTTCGTGATAGCGGACCGCGCGCATGAACGGCAGGCCGCCGACCCCGTCGATGGCCGAAGCGCCGATCGAGGCGATGAGCAGCATCGCCGCGGCGAGGTAGGGATGGGAGATGCCGCCGAGCCCTGCCGTAACGGTCGAGACGGCAATCGCGATGAAGGCCCAGGAAATCACCCAGCGCAAGGTGAAGCGCTCGGCCAGCTTGCCGAACAGCATGGCAAAGATCAGCACCGCGTTGCCCGCCGACACCAGAATGCCGCCCGCCTCCTTGCCGAGACCCGAAGTGATCATCAAGAGCGGCGAATAGATGAAGAACAGCGACCAGAAGCACGAGCGCCCGAAGGCGATGAGCCAGGCGAGCCTGAGGCGTGGCTGCGCCACGAAGCGCTTTATGTTGCGCAAGGGATTGGTCGGCCGATTGACCCGGGCCCGCTGGATGATGCGGCTTTCCGACAGCCTGAGGTACCAGAACACGACCAGCAGGATCAGCGTGCAGAAGACCGAAAAGACCTGCGGCGCCCATACCCCGTAGCGGGTATAGAGCCACACGCCCAGCGCCGGCCCGATGGCCCACGACAAGGTGGAAAAGGTGAGCCGCATGGGCTCGCATTTCACCAGGTCCTGGCGTTTGATGTGGTCGAGGATATAGAGGCTGGTGGTGATGTTGAGGCAGGCGGTGCCGAACACCCGGATGAGCATGCCCACCGTCTGGCCGAGCAACGTGTGGGCGCCAAAGCTCACCGCCGCCAGGATCAGGCAGATGGCGCCGAAGGTATAGACGAAGCGGCGTGCCGACGCCGCGATGATGAGCGGTACCACCAGCGTGCCGATGAGCGAGACGATGCCCACGGCGGTAAACAGCAGCGAGACCTTCTGGCTCGAGTGCAGAAGATCGTAGGCCTGCACCGAGACCACCGTCGCCACCGAGGCGCGGGCCAGGGACTCGATGGTGAACAGGATGGCGAACGCCAGGGCCGTGGGCTTGGGGGCAGCCGGCAGCCACACCGGATAGCGTGCGGAAAAAGCCATGACTGAACGGTGATCGACCCCAAAGCGTGGATATGACGCAGATTAGTCCATGCCTTTGATCACTGGCGCCGGCAAGTGCAAAGGCGGCATGCCGGCGTGCATGGCAAGCATGGCTGGGCAGGTTGTGGTGCGCGAGACAACGTGCTGCCCCCATCCATGTCATCGTCGGGCTCGACCCGACGACCCAGGAGCGCCGGACAAAGTCGTGGCGTGCGGCCCCAGGGATCCCGTGCCAGGCACGGGGATGACACATCGCGGTGGTGCTATCATCGGCCCCTCCTTGTCCGGCGTGTGAAAACCGCTAAGGAAGAGGCATGTCGTCGGAAAAGCAGAATGTCGCCCTCGCCTCGATGCTGGCCAGCGCCGCGCTGGCGGCGACCAAGCTGGTGGCCGGGCTGATGACCGGATCGCTGGGCATCCTGTCGGAGGCGCTGCACAGCGTGCTCGATTTCGGCGCCACCACTGTCACGTGGCTGGCGGTCGGTGTGTCCGACCTGCCGCCGGACGAGGAACATCATTTTGGCCATGCCAAGGTGGAATCGGTCGCCGCGTTGGTCGAGACCGCCTTGCTGTTCGCGACCACCGGCTGGATCGTCTACGAGGCGGTGATGCGGCTCGCCGGCGAATCAGGCCACCTCAACGTGACATGGTGGGCGATGGCGATCATCGCCGCCTCCGTCGTCATCGACTTCAACCGCGCCCGGGTGCTGTCACGCACGGCAAAGAAGACCTCCAGCGAGGCGCTGGAGGCCGATGCGCTGCACTTTTCCTCCGACATGTGGAGTTCTGTGGTGGTGCTGGCCGGTCTCGGTGCCAGTTGGGCCGGGTTCACCTGGGCCGACCCGGTGGCCGCGCTAGCGGTCGCCGCCTTCGTCAGCCTGGCGGGCTGGCGGCTGGGCCGGCGCACTTTGGCGACACTCCTCGACGCTGCCCCTGAAGGGACCAGCGCCGCCATCCGCCATATCGCCGAGGATGCCCATGGCGTCCTGGCGGTGCGCCAGCTCAGGGTTCGGCCGGCCGGCGCTACCCTGTTCGTCGATGCCCATATCGCCGTTGCCCGCACCCTGCCCTTCGATACTGTGACCCGCATCAAGGAGGCATTCGTTGGCGCGGTGCGCGAGCGCTTCCCTTCAGCCGATGTGACCGTCAGCACCATTCCCGTCGAACTCGACGATGAGACGATCGCCGACAAGGTGATGCTGATGGCGGGCCGGCGCGGGCTGGCGGTGCATCACCTGACGGTGCAGCACGTGGGCGAACGCCTGTCGGTGGCCTTCGATCTGGAGGTCGACGGGCATTTGCCGCTTTCTGAGGCGCACGAGATCGCCACCGCGCTGGAAGACGGGATCGCCGCCGAACTGGGCTCGGACGTCGAGGTGGAAAGCCACATCGAGCCGTTGCAGACCGATACCGTCAGCGGCCGCGACGCATCCGATGCGCTGACCAGCCGAATCGCGGCACAACTCGCCGCCGCCGCCGAGCCGGATGCCATCCTGACGGAAATCCACAATGTCAGGGTGCGCGAAACCGACGAAGGCCTGTATGTGACTTTCCATTGCCGTGTCCCGGGCAAGGAGACGGTGCGCAAGGTGCATGAGGCGGTGGACGCGCTCGAGGTCAGGCTGAAACGCGATCAAAAAGGCGTGCAGCGGGTCATCGCCCACGCCGAACCGCTTGGCCTGAAGGAGCCGTGAGCCCCATGCGGCACCTGAAGCCCGGCGATTATCGTTCGATGCCGTGGAAGAACGGCAAGGGCACCACCACCGAGATTGCCATCCATCCGCCCGGGTCGGGAGTGGCGGGTGCACCGTTCACGTGGCGGGTGAGCATCGCCGACGTGCCTGAATCAGGCCTCTTTTCGCGCTTTCCCGGCTATGACCGCACCATCATGATGATCGAGGGCGAAGATGGCATGTGGCTCGACGGGGCGCCGGATGGGCCGATCGATTTGACAAAACCGCTCGTCCCACGGCGCTTTTCCGGCGACTGGGAGATCGCCGGACGGCTCGTCGGCGGGCCGTTGCGCGACTTCAACCTGATGGTCGAGCGCACCCGCGCCACCGGCCTGATGAGCGTTGTTCGTGAGACCGGACCCGTCAGCCTTGCCGCACCCGAGGGCGGTCAGGCGTTGCTTACCGTCATCGACGGCGAGGTGAAGCTTTCCGCCGGTACCATTGTCGCAGCCGGAGAGACCTTGCTGCTTCAATCCGGCGAAACCCTGGAGGCCGTTGCCGAGGCCGCGCAATCCGGAACCATCGCCGTGGTTCTTGTCACGATTTCACCGCTGTAGCCGGATCAGGCGCCGGCCTCGTAGGCGCCAAGGAAACTCGCCAGGTTCTCCGCCAGAATGTCGGTCTGGTAGCCGCCCTCCTGGACGATCACCGTGGGTAGCTTCAAACTGGCAATGGCGCGGGCCAGACGGGCAAAACCGCCGGTGGTCATGGCGCCGCCCTTGAGGGGATCGCTCTCGTGGGCATCCAGCCCCAAAGCGATCACCAGGGCGCCGGGGGCAAATTCGCCAACCGCCCTGATGGCGCTCTCGACGGCGGCGAGCCAGGCCTCATCGTCACTTCTGACCGGCAACGGCAGGTTGAGGTTGAAGCCGCTACCGGTGCGGCTGCCGCGCTGGCTCTCATAGCCGTAATAGAAGGGGTAAAAGCGCGCCGGATCGGCGTGCACCGAGACGGTGAGCACGTCGGCGCGGGCATAGAAGATCGACTGGGTGCCGTTGCCGTGATGCACGTCGATGTCGAGGATGGCGACCCGCTCATGGGTGCCGCGCAGGTATTCGGCCGCCAGCGCCGTGTTGTTGAGATAGCAGAAGCCGCCGGCCCGGTCTGCATAGGCGTGATGGCCGGGCGGCCGGCAAAGGGCATAGGCCATCGGTTCACCGCCGGCCACCAGATCGGCTGCCGTCAGGGCGGTGTCGGCGGAGGTGCGCACCGCCCCCCAGGTCTGTTCGGTCACCGGACAGGAGAAATCCATCAGGTGCCACCCGGCCTGGCCGGTGATGTGACGGGGATAGCGGGCTGGCCGCTCGACCGGCCTGAGGCTCGGCATGACCTCGGGAAACGCTCCCTTGGGCCGGTTCCACTTGGCAAACGCGCCGGCCAGGAATTTCAGGTAGCGGCGGCTGTGGATGGCAGCGATGTGCAACTCATCGAAACTGTGCGGCGCCTGGACGGTGGCGCCAACCTTGCGGGCGCCTTCAATCAGGATGCGGGCCCGGTCGGGGCTCTCGGGATAGCCGACGATGTGGCCACGCGACAGAAACCGGCTCGGTGCATGCTGCAACTGGACCGCGCTGAAGACGGCTTTCATTTTTCCTCCACCAATTGGCCCTCGTCGAGACGCAGGACTCGGTGCATCTGGTGGGCAAGATCATGATTGTGGGTGGCGATCATTGCGCCGAGCCCCTCCTCGTCGATCAGATGCAGGAACTCGCGATGCACCCGTTCGGCAGTGCGCGGATCGAGGTTACCCGTCGGCTCGTCGGCGAGCAACAGCAAGGGCCGGTTGGCCAGCGCCCGGGCGATGGCGACGCGCTGTTGTTCGCCGCCCGACAATTCGCCCGGCCGGTGGCCGCTGCGCGGGGTGAGACCGAGGCGGTCGAGCAGTTCGGCGGCCCGCTCGCGCGCCTCCTTCTTGCTGGCGCCGGCAATCAGCTGCGGCAACACGACGTTCTCAAGGGCGGTGAATTCCGGTAGCAGGTGATGGAACTGGTAGACGAAGCCGATGGCGAGGCGGCGCATGCGGGTGCGTTCGCCATCGCCGAGCCCGCTACAATCGCGCCCGGAAATCTCGACGGTGCCACCGGTCGGACGCTCCAGAAGGCCGGCGATATGGAGGAGCGATGACTTGCCGGCGCCTGAGGGGCCGACCAGCGCCACGACCTCGCCGGGCGCGACCTGGAGATCGAGATTACGGAAAATCTCCAGCGTACGGTCGCCCTGGCGATAGGTCCGGGTTATCGATCGAAGCGCCAGGACGGGCGAGACATGGGCCTCATTCATAGCGCAGCGCCTCGACCGGATCGAGCCGCGCCGCCCGCCATGAAGGATAGAGCGTGGCGAGGAACGATAGCCCCAGCGACATCAAGGCGATCGCCACAGTCTGGTGAAGGTCCATGTCGGCGGGCAGGTGCGACAGGTAGTAAAGCTCCGGCGAGAACAGCTGGCGCTGCGTAAGGGCAGAAAGGAACTGGCGGATTTCCTCGATGTTGTGGCAGATGACGACCCCCAGCAATACCCCTGCGATGGTGCCCAGGGTGCCGATGGCCGCGCCGGTCATGAAAAAGATGCGCAACACCGAGCCGGAAGTGGCGCCCATGGTCCTGAGGATGGCGATGTCGTGGCCCTTGTCCTTGACCAGCATGATGAGGCCGGAAACGATGTTCAGCGCCGCCACCAGAATGATAAGGGTGAGGATCAGGAACATGACGTTGCTTTCGACCTCCAGGGCATTGAAGAACGTCTGGTTGGTGGTTTTCCAGGTGACGAACTGCAAATGGCCCCTGGCGGCGGCATTGAGTGGTCCGATGTAGCTGTCGACCTCGTCGGGCTTGGCGACCATGATCTCGATTGCCGATGCGGCGTTGTCGGTCTGGAAGTAGTCCTGTGCTTCGGTGAACGGCATGTAGATGACGCTGGCGTCGTATTCGGACATGCCGACGTTGAAAACCGCGACAATCCGATAGGAGCGCAGAAGCGGCGTGACGCCGAGGATGGTGGTGGGGCCATTAGGCGAGATGAGCGTCAGCTTGTCGCCCACCCCGACGCCGTGCTTGAAGGCCATGCGGTAACCGATGGCGATGCCCTGGCTCTTGTCGAAACCGTCGAGACTGCCTTTCAGCCTGGCATTGTTGACGCTGGGCAGCGATTTCAGGTCGGCCTCGCGAATGCCGCGCACAAGAACCCCGGAATTGGAGCGCGTGCTCGTGGCCATGACCTGGCCCTCGACGATGGGAATGGCCTTGGTCACGCCCTTGACCGCCAGCAGTTCCTTCACCCGCTGATCGAAATCCGGGATGGTCAGGCCGATCGAGGAATAGGCGGTCACATGGCCGTTGAAGCCCAGCACCTTGGCCAGAAGCTCGGCGCGAAAGCCGTTCATCACCGCCATGACGATGATCAATGTGGCAACGCCCAGAACGATGCCAAGGAAGGAAAACCCGGCGATGACCGAGATGAAACCCTCGCGCCGGCGAGCCCGGAGATAGCGAACGGCAATCATCCGCTCCCAGGCGGAAAAGGGTGCAGGCGATCCCGCTGCCATGGGCTCAAGCGCCCGTAAAGTGCTGGATAACCTCGTCCAGCGCCAGGTTCTGGCGCTCGCCGGTTCGCCGGTTCTTGACCTCGGCGATGCCGTCCTTCAGCCCGCGCGGGCCGACGATCACCTGCCATGGAAGGCCGATGAGGTCCATGCCGGCGAACTTGGCGCCGGGGCGCTCGTCGCGATCGTCGTAAAGCACCTCGATGCCGGCCGCCTCGAGACCGCGGTAGAGCTTGTCGCACGCACCGTCGACCTCTGCGTCGCCGGCCTTGAGGCTGATGAGGCCGACCCGGAACGGCGCCACCGGCTCGGGCCAGATGATGCCGGCCTCGTCATGACTGGCCTCGATGATGGCACCGGCGAGGCGCGACACGCCGACGCCGTAGGAGCCGGAAAGCACGGTCACCGGCTGGCCGTCGGGCCCCTGCACGCTGCAGCCAAGGGGAGCGGAATACTTGTCGCCAAAAAAGAAGATGTGGCCGACCTCGATGCCGCGCCCGGTGAGGCGTTTTTCGGCAGGCACGCGGCGATCGAATTCGGCCGGTTCATGCTTTTCATCGCTGGCGGCGTATTTCGAAGTGAAATCCTCGACCACACCCGCCACGGCCGCTACATCGTCGTAGTCGATGGTGAAGGCCGACCAGTCCATGTCGTAGAAATCGCGGTTGAAGAAGACCTCGCTTTCGCCGGTGTCGGCAAGGATGAGGAATTCGTAGCTCATGTCACCGCCAATGGGTCCGGTGTCGGCGCGCATGGGGATGGCCTTCAGCCCCATGCGGGCGAAGGTGCGCAGATAGGAAACGAACATCTTGTTGAAGGAATGCCGCGCCGCTTCGGGCGAAATGTCGAAGGAATAGGCATCCTTCATCAGGAACTCACGGCCACGCATGATGCCGAAGCGCGGGCGCACCTCGTCGCGGAACTTCCACTGGATGTGGTAGAGATTGCGCGGCAGATCCTTGTAGGACTGCACGCCGGCACGAAAGATGTCGGTGATCACTTCCTCGTTGGTGGGGCCGTAGAGCATGTCGCGGTCATGCCGGTCCTTGATGCGCAGCATTTCCTTGCCGTAGTCATCGTAACGCCCCGACTTCCGCCACAGATCGGCCGACTGGATGGTCGGCATCAGCACCTCGATGGCCCCTGCCCGGTTCTGTTCCTCGCGCACGATCTGTTCGATCTTCTTGAGTACCCGGAAGCCGGTCGGCAGCCAGGAATAGATACCAGCGCTTTCCTGGTGGATCATCCCGGCACGCAGCATAAGGCGGTGCGAGACGATCTCGGCCTCCTTGGGGGCGTCGCGGAGAATGGGCATGAAGTACCGGCTGAGCTTCACGTCTGTCAGATCCTGCTGATCGATGGGGTGAAATGATGTTCGTTCAGCGCCTGGGCGCCGGGCTCCTTTTAGGCGATATCGCCCGCGGAATCAAAGCCCTCGCCCCAAGCCCCGGGTGCGACCACATGACTCGCGAAACTGGCCTCATTTGTGGCGGAATTGCGGCGTGGGTCTGGACAGCGAGGAAAATCGTGTTAATGTCTTGCGACAAGACCAAGAAGGGTTATCCGCCGTATACGGACTGGCGCATGGTCCAGGTCTGGGGAGGAAGAAGTCTCCCGACGCGCCAGCCGGTTCTTAGAACCGTCTGTGCAGCGCCCCCGATGGAGCCACCGGGGCCAAGGGAGACCGGAAACTGATGAGGGCAAGGCTTAACCGCCTTGCCTTTTTCTTTTTTCATGGCTCAATTGAGAAAAGCGAGCCAACCCCATGCAACAGACCCCTTCCTTTGCACCGATCATGGAGCGCGCGGCACGCCGCAAGGGCGGGCGGGAGGTGCTCATGTCGCTGCTCGGTGCGGCACCGGCAATGGATGACCTGGCAAGCCTTGGCGATGACCGCGTCCTGTCGCTGATGACCAAATGCATCTTTCGCTCAGGCTTCGTGTGGCGGGTGATCGAGCAGAAATGGCCGGGCTTCGAGACGGCGTTTGAAGGCTTCGATCCACGTGCACTTCATCATAAGGCGGACGAATTCTGGGACGCCCTGACGGCCGACAAGCGCATCGTGCGCAACGGCGCCAAGATCATGGCGGTCAGGGACAATGCCGCCTTCGTGCTCGATGTCGCCGGGGAGCACGGCAGTTTCGGCCGCTTCCTCGCCCAGTGGCCTGAAGATCACATCACTGGCCTGTGGGATCTTCTCGGCAAGCGCGGCAACCGCCTCGGCGGCATGACCGGGCGCTATTTCCTGCGCTTTGCCGGCAAGGATTGCTTCATCCCTTCCCGCGACGTGGTGCAGGCGATACGCGATGCGCGGTTGGATGTGGCCGAAAACCCCACATCCAAACGCGACCTGAAGAAAATAGAAGCGGTCTTCAATGCCTGGCACGCGGAAACCGGCCTGCCTTACACGCACCTCTCACGCATCGCCGCCATGTCGGTCGGCGAGAATTATGATGCCGACACCCTGCGTGGGCATAGCGGAGGCGGAGTAGAGGACGGCGACTGAGGCGCAAGCTTAACCATTCAGCCGCCTGCAAGGGTTGAACCGGGGGGTACTCTATGGTCCCCTTGTGCCTCTGGAGGGCATGTCGAGTCGGCTTTTCGCTACGCAGCTTTTCGCGATCGATGTCCGGCGGGAATGTCGCCGTCCATGGCCACCCACTTCGACAGGAGAACCGATCTGATGCGCTCAAGATCCGTCCCCGCGAAGGTCGTCGCCGTCTTCGGCCTCTTGGTCGCCGTGGCCTTCCTGGCAGCGCCGCGCACGTGTGACGCGAGGCAACCGGCGAACATCCCCGCATGGCTCAGCGCCCATATCGGCGACAGCGACGGGAAAATCAGCAAAGTCGTGCTGTTGCGGGCGCGCGCCCTTTACCGGGAAAAGGTACGCACAGGAGTGGCCAAGAATCCCTGCTACTTCGCCATGGACGCTACCCGTCCCAACGATATGGGGCACGGCAGACCGGGACGGCGATTCTACATCATCTGCGAGACCAAGCACTCATTCAGCGCCATTTCATCGGGTCACGGCGGTGGTCGCCACCTTAAGGGCCTTGTGAACTTCAGGAACGATAGGCGTTGCGCGAAGAATTTCAGCAACGCCATGGACTCCAAGCTGATGACCGGCGGTGACTACGTGACGGCCGAGACGAAGACGTCCTTCAAGGGCTATTACCGCATCTCGTCGGGCGCGAAGAGAGCCTTCCTGCGCACCTTCGTCCAGTTTGACGGACAGGGCGGCACGGCCAATGCCAGAAAGCGCGAGATCGGCGGCCATGAGGCCGTCGTACTCAGGGCCCAATGTTTGCTCAGGCGCCCAAAGAGCCCGTATGCGAACCACAACGGCTATGTCCCCTACGGCAGGCTGGTCGTCTACGCCGGCGGCCGCAGCAATGGCTGCACAAGCTGGTCTCCCAAGGACATCAAGCGGATCATGGCGATTGTGAAAAGCGGTCGCACGACACTTTACATCTATCCCGAAGCATCCGACATCGCCGCCGTTGCGCGAGCCGTGAAGGCTCACCGGTCGCTGCGGCGGGCGGGGCTTTATTGGAACGCGTCCTGCCTGCGAGAAATCCGGTTTCCCAAGTTCTGGCCGAAAAGAGCCCTTGAGCCGATCATTGCCAGTTACCGGAAGGCGCATCCGCCACCGCCCTACCGGCAACTGCCGATTTGCAAGGGGCAGTGAGGTCTCTTCTTCGATCCTTCTTAACGCGAGCCGGGGAAGTCATTTCGGCGCCATGACCATCCACGCGACACCGAACTTGTCGGCGAGCATACCGAAACGCTTGGCAAAGAAGGTCTCGGACATGGGCATCATGACTTGACCACCCGCGCCCAGGGCCGCGAACAGACGCTCGGCCTCCGCCGCATCGGAGGTTGAAAGGTTGAGCGTGATCCCTTCGAACTTCAGTGTGCCTTCGCAGCGACCGTCCGAAGCGAAAATGACCGTATCGCCGATGCGCACGGCCGTATGCATGATCTTGTCGCGGTTGGCGTCGCTACACATGGAGGGATCGGGAGCATCCTTCCAGCGCATCACCATTTCCGTTTCGGCGCCCACTGCTTGCTTGTAGAAGGCAATCGCCTCCTCGCAGCGACCATTGAAATTGAGATAGGGCTGAACCTGCATCACACTCCTCCTTCGGGAAACCTTCATAGGTCATTGACAATTACGTTGATATCAACATAAATATGGCATGTCAAAGGCCGATTGCCTCTCGCTCGAAGATACCCATCACGTTCGCGACACATGCCTGTGCCTGCACGTGCAGCGGGCGGCGCGCGCATTGGCACGGCACTTCGACGAGGTGATGCGGCCGCTCGGGCTGACCCACGGCCAGTTCTCACTCCTCATGTCGCTCAACCGCCCGGATGCGCCGACCTTGGGCAGGGTTGCAGAATTCCTCGCCATGGACCGCACCACCCTCACCGCCAACCTCAAGCTCCTCGAACGGCGCGGGCTGGTCAACGTCGCGGTCGATGAAAACGACCGGCGCAGCCGCCGCCTCGCCATCACCGATGAAGGCCGCGCCTTGCTGGTCGAGGCGTTCCCGGTGTGGCAAAGGGCCCATGCCGCGGTCGAGCGACGGTTGCGAGGTCAAGGCGCCGATGAGCTGCGCTCGGCCCTTAAGTCGCTGTCATGACGACGGGCGCGAGCCTGGCTCACCAGGGGTGACGAAACTGGTCCTTTGCCTGGTCGGCCATCATTGCTATTGACGTATCGGCTTGTCATTTCACCGCTAAGGACCGCATTTCCATGGCCAAACCCCTTCCCTCCCGTGCCGACGTGGTCATCATTGGCGGCGGTATCATCGGCTGCTCGATCGCCTATCACCTGACCCGCATCGGCATTACCAATGTGGTCTTGCTGGAGCGCAAGCAGCTCACCTGCGGCACCACATGGCACGCCGCCGGCCTCGTCGGACAGTTGCGCGCCACCCGCAATATGACCGAACTGGCCAAGTACACCACCGACCTGATGAAGGGCCTCGAGGCAGAGACCGGCCAGGCCACCGGCTTCAAGCAGAACGGCTCGATCTCCGTCGCCCTCAACGAGGGGCGCTTCGAGGAATTCCGCCGCGGTGCCTCCATGGCGAAGAATTTCGGCCTCGATGTACAGGTTATCTCGACGGGCGAGATCAAGGAACGCCTGCCCCATCTCAATACCGAAGGCGTGGCGGGCGGCGTGTTCCTTCCGGGCGACGGGCAGGTAAACCCCATTGACGTCACCCAGGCCTACGCTGCCGGTGCCCGCCAACGCGGCGCCAAGGTGTTCGAGAACATCGCCGTCACCCGCATCCTCATGGACGGCGATACGGCCAAGGGCGTCGAGACCGCCTCGGGAACCATCCACGCCGACAAGGTGGTGATCGCCGGTGGCATGTGGTCACGCGACCTGGGACTTTCGGTCGGCGTGCATCTGCCGTTGCATGCGGCGGAACATTTCTACGTCGTCACCGAGCCGATCGCCGCCCTGCCCGCCAACATGCCGGTGACCCGCATTCCCGATGAATGGGCCTATTACAAGGAAGACGCCGGCAAGTTGATGCTGGGCGCCTTCGAGCCAACCGCCAAGCCGTGGGGCATGCAAGGCATCGCCGAGGACCATGCCTTCGAGACGCTGCCGGAGGATTACGATCACTTCGAGCCGGTGCTGGAAAAGGCGGTCAATCGCACGCCGCTGCTGGAAACGGCGGGCATTGCCCTGTTCTTCAACGGGCCGGAGAGCTTTACCCCCGATGACCGTTATTATCTCGGCGAAGCCCCGTTCAAGCAGAACCTCTATGTGGCCTGCGGCTTCAATTCCATCGGCATCCAGTCTTCCGGCGGGGCGGGAAAAGTGTTGTCGGAATGGATCCGCGACGGCCATCCCTCCATGGACGTGATCGATGTGGATGTCAGGCGCATGCATCCCTTCCAGACCAACCGCAAGTATCTCCACGACCGCACCACCGAGACGCTGGGGCTGCTGTATGCTATGCACTGGCCCTATCGCCAGGTGGCAACGGCGCGCGGGGTGCGGCGTTCGCCCTTCCATGACCGGCTGGTGAAACTGGGCGCCGTCATGGGCGAGGTATCGGGCTGGGAGAGGCCCAACTGGTTTGCGCCAGCAGGCGAGAACGCGGCGTACGAATATTCCTACGGCCGCCAGAACTGGTTCGGCGCGGCGCAACGTGAAGCCGAGACCCTGCGCGACAAGGTGGGCCTCATCGACCAGACGAGCTTTGCGAAATTCCGGGTCGAAGGCCGCGATGCGCTGAAGATACTCAACAGGGTGTCCGCCAACAATGTCGAGGTGGAACCGGGACGCATTGTCTATACCCAGTGGCTCAATGAGCACGGCGGCATCGAGGCGGACCTCACGGTGACCCGGCTTGCCGAGACTGAATTTATGGTAGTGACGGCGGGTGCCTCGCAGATCCGCGATTTTTCCTGGCTGAAGCGCCATATCCCCGACGATGCCCATTGCATCGCCACCGACATCACCTCAGGCCTGCCGATGATCGGCATCATGGGGCCGAACAGCCGGGCGCTGTTGGAAAAACTTTCGAGCGAGGACCTCTCCAACGAGGCTTTTCCGTTCGGGCGTTCGCGCGACATCGAGGTGGGCTATGCCCGAGTGCGGGCCAGCCGCATCACCTATGTGGGCGAACTGGGCTGGGAGCTTTATGTGCCGGCCGAATTCGCCGCCCACGTGTTCGACGTGCTGATGGCCGAAGGTCAAGCCTTCGGCATCGCTCCGATCGGCATGCACGCCATGAACAATGCCCGCATGGAAAAGGGCTACCGGCATTTCGGTCACGATATCGGCGATGAGGATACGCCACTGGAGGCCGGTCTCGGCTTTGCGGTCGCCTGGCAGAAGCCCGGCGGCTTCATCGGCCGCGAGGCCATGCTGAAACAGAAGGAAGCCGGACCGTTGCCCAAGCGCATGGTGGCGATTGCCCTTGAAAACGACAGCGAGGCGGCGCCGATGATGTATCACGAGGAGCCCATCTACCGCGACGGCGTCATCGTCGGCAACACCACCTCCGGCGCCTGGGGCCACCGCACGGCCAAGTCCCTGGCGCTCGGCTATGTGAGGAATGCCGAAGGGGTGACGAAGGACTGGCTGGCGGCCGGCAAATGGGAAGTGGAAATCGCCTGGAAGCGCTATCCGGCCAGTGTGCAGCTTCAACCCTTCTACGACCCGAAGAACGAGCGCATCAGGAGTTAGGCGAACGCATCGGCCGGCAGCCAGAACACCTCGTGCTGGCTCTCCTCGGTATCGAGCCATATAAACGGCAACTCGGGAAAAGCGGCTTCCAACGCCTCGCCTGCCCGGCCGACCTCGCACACGAGGCCGCCGCCGGGCGCCAGATGCCTTCCCGCATCAGCAAGGATGCGGGTGACGACATCGAGCCCGTCGGCGCCTGCTTCCAGCGCCATGGCCGGCTCGTGACGAAATTCCGGGGGCAGGTCGGCCATGCCCTCGGCATCGACGTAAGGCGGGTTGGTCAGGATCAGGTCGTAGCGCGCGGCGCCCAGCGGGGCAAACAGATCGCCTCGATGGAGTTTTACGCGATCCTCGAGCCCATGATCGGCTACATTCAACCGCGCCACCTCCAGCGCATCGGCAGAAACGTCGACCGCGTCTACTCGGGCGTTGGGGAAGGCCATGGCGGCGAGAATGGCAAGGCACCCTGAGCCGGTGCACAGATCGAGCACCCGCTCCACTTCGCGCGCATCTCCAATCAGGTGCAGGCCGCCCCCGTCGAAATGCCCTGCCGCCAGCAGTTCGCCGATATAGGAGCGCGGCACGATCACCCGCTCGTCGACGCGGAACGGCACGCCCTGCACATAGGCCTTGCCGAGCAGGTAGGCGGCGGGCTTGCGCGTCTCGATGCGCGCCGCGATGAGGTCGGCCAGTTGCGCCCGCTCGGCCATGGTCAGACGGGCATCGAGCCACGGGTTGATATCATCGATGGGCAGCTTGAGCGCTTCGAGGATGAGAAAGGCGGCCTCGTCCACAGCGCCGGTCGTTCCCTGCCCGAAGGCAACCCCTGCCCGGTTGAAACGACTGACCGCGTAGCGCAGAAAATCGCGCAATGTAACAAGCTCGCCGGCTGGATCATCGGGTGTGGGCAAGGCCGTAGAGCTCCGCGGTTGGCCATTTCGCCCTGCATAGCCGTCTGATCGCGCATCAACAAGTGGCCGCACGGTTGCGTCGATCGGCGATTTGCGTCAAATGGAGGCGCTGAGCGCCTAGGCCGGAGGGGTGGCAGAGTGGTTTAATGCGGCGGTCTTGAAAACCGTTGAGGCCGCGAGGCCTCCGGGGGTTCGAATCCCTCCCCCTCCGCCATGGCTAACTCTAGATATCTGTTTTAAAATCGCCACTTCCAAAGTGCCTCGCAGTAGACAAAGCATGCATGCTACCCGTACGGAGTAACCGCCTTGCGCCGGACAATTGCACAAGTGCTTACCGCTTTCTTGGCGATTTGCTTCATCAGTCTCGCCGATAGGGCCGAGGCGGCTGAGGAAATCCTGTCATACGACGTGACGGTCGATGTCGCCTCCAATGGATTGCTTGACGTCGAAGAGCGCATCCGCGTCAACGCTGAAGGCGATCAAATCAAGCACGGTATATTTCGTGACTTGCCGGTCAGTTTTCGCACCGAAGCGGGCGTTGTTCGTCGGGTTGGCATAACCGTGACCAGCATCATGCAAGACGGCCACGGCGTTTCGTGGCGCTCGCAACCGCTCACCTCCGTCGATCGCATTTATATCGGCGACAAGGATGTACTTCTCCCGCATGGAGTCTATGAATACACCTTGCGCTACCGTGCTGCCGCGCAACTGCGCCGATTTGCCGACCATGACGAAATTCAATGGTACGCCACCGGCTATTGGAGTTTTCCGATCTTGCACGTCAGCGCTCGCATGAGCCTGCCGGCGGGAACCCGCATCGTGTCAAAGACGGCTGCAACAGGCGTTCTTGGCGCCAATAGTCATGACTGGCGGATCAGCAATGAAAGCGATAACAGCGTCTTATTCGAGACGACACGCGCTTTGGCGCCCAAGGAGGGCCTGATGATTGCCGTGGGTTTCCCAAAGGGCGTCGTGTCGGAATCTGGCGCCATTGGCCAATAGACTCAGTCGCCATGTCAATGGGTACCAGTTGCGCTTAAAGAATGCCCTCCAGTCCGGTTGACGATGAAAGGTATGCAAGCAACATGACCATATCGGTAGGCGACAGTTTGCCCGACGACAAGTTCCAGATTTTTGGCGATGACGGTCCATATGAGATGTCGACTGAGGAGGTTTTCGCCGGCAAGCGCGTGGCGGTGTTTGCCATGCCGGGCGCCTTTACACGGGGATGCAGTGCGGTCCACCTCCCGTCCGTTGTGGCCTCAGCCCAAACGCTGAGAGACAAGGGGTTGGACGACGTGGTCATCCTCTGCGTCAACGATCCGTTTGTCATGCGTGCCTGGGGCGAAACCACCGGCGCCATCGCCGCTGGCGTACGGATGCTTGCCGATTCGAGCGGGGCATTCACCGAGGCCCTGGGCATGACGTTCTCGAAGCCGGCGGTCGGACTCTATAACCGGTCGAGCAGGTTCTCGATGCTGGTCAACGATGGTGTGGTGGAATTCTTGAACGTGGAACCGGGCCCAGAGATCGTCTGCTCCACCGGCGAGGCCCTGCTGGAGCAAATTTGAAGTGGGCATCGATGGTCCTATCTGATTGGCGGACGCTCTAGCCTAGCTGGCAACAACAACAACGTATGCGCCCCATCTCGGTACCTAAAACAGCATCGACGCGGTGCTTCACAAGGTCTGCTTGAATTGCGCCGCAACTAGATGCGACGATGGGCCAAGCTTCTAGAAGTTTCATGCGAGGTCGCCATGGCAAAATATCTGCTGGTCAGTTTCAAAAGTTGCCCCTGGGTGCAGCGCGTCGCCATCGTGCTGCGTGAAAAGAACATCGACTTCGAGTTCCGCCACATCGAGCCCGACAACCGGCCCGACTGGTTCCGCCCCATTTCGCCGCACAACAAGGTGCCGGTGCTGCGTCTCGATGAACGGGTGTCATTGTTCGAGTCCGGCGCGATCTGCGAATACCTCGATGAAATGCACCCGCCGCGGCTGCATCCCGAAGACCCGATTGAGCGCGCCATCAATCGCGCCTGGATCGAGTACATGCCCACTTTCGTCGATCTGGTGTCCGGCCATGCCTACGCCGACAGCAAGGAAGACTACGACAAGGCGGTGGCGCGGGTCCCGGTGGCTTTCGAAAAGCTCGAAGCAGTACTCGAGCGCCAGGGTGGCGACCCGTTCTTCAACGGCACCCGCTATTCGCTGGTGGATGCGGCGTATGCGCCCTTCCTGCAGCGCCATCTGTTCCTAGAGCGGATCCGCAAGATCGGCCATATCGACAGGTTTCCGCGCGTCAAGGCGTGGGCGGAAGCCGTGGCGATGCGTCCATCGACGCACAGCTTTCCACCGGCCGAATACGAGGCGATGTATCGCGACATGGTCAAGCGCCGGAACAAATGGATGTCGCAGTTCGTGGATGGATCGAAGGCCGCGGCGGAATAACCCGTGGTTTCGGTACGCTGAAGGCGTCCGATTGCCTTGCAGCGCCGCGCGAATAGTGACCGCTGAAGCGGTTGACCCTCTTCGAGAGCAAGCGGGAGGGCAATCGAGATGGCGACGAAGCCCCTCAGGGAAAACCCCCTCGCAGACGGCGGGCCCCTATGTGCACATCGGCACCGTGCCGGCTTCCGCCGGCCTCCAGGTGCCGACGCAGGAAGAGCTCAACGTCACCGGCCTCAAGGGCGGCGGCCAAGCCAACCACCTACCGCTTCGATATCGTTCTGCAGGGCGATGGTGAAGCAGTGTTCTTCAATATCCAGGGATGACCGGACAACCTCAGATTTCCGGCAGCCAGGGGTGCTGGACTACACTTGCCTCGCGCCAGTTGAGATAGACGGACCTAGCGAATTCTGCAGCGCCTTCGACCGGGTGCAGCCTGCCCGCCTTCACGTGCGATTCCACCAGCCGCCAGGGCAGATAGGCGGACCCTTGCTGGCGCAACAGATAGGCCAACGCCCACGTGCTGGAGCCGAATGTCATGTGGGCCGTCTCGTCTCCCGGCCAGGCCATCGAATGCTGGCGGCGAAACGCCGGCCCCAGGTCGACATAGACATAAAGCTCGTCCCAGGCCTGCACCCGCCGCTTGACGGTCGCGACCTGGACCAGCCGGTCGCGCATCAACTCGCGCGACATGACCCCGTCGGCGACGGCGGGTGCCAGGGTGATCGCCGCATCGACCAGTCCGCTGCCGAGCCAGCGGTTGATCTCAGCCATCTCGCCCGGCCACACCTCCAGTGCCAGTTCGCGGTGGGCGGCCTGCACTTCGGCCATCCATTTTTCGCCAGCGCCCTCCCAGAGGTCCATCTGGCAGGCCAGCGAGAACATGCCGGAAAAACCTCGCGGCAACCCCACCGCCTTGCGCCCGCGATCCCAGGTGCTCACCATCAGTTCGGCATGGCGTTGGAAGGCAAAGCCGGCCTTCGTCAGTTGCGCGCCCTTTCGCGAGCGCACCATCAACTTCTGGCCGAGCGCCTCGTCGAGTGCATCGAGCCGCGCCGTCACCGTCGACGGGTTCACGTTGAGGCGCTCCGCCGCCTTGTTCAGATTGCCGGTTTCCACCACCGTCAGGAAGGTTTGAAGGGCCGCCAGATTCATGCGGTTAAGTTCAAAAAATTCGAAGTAATTGTCAAATTAAATTCGTTTTACAAAAACTCTGTGCAACGGCAGACTGCCCCCCACACTTGCTGAGAAGCCCGACCATGGAATTCAACCACTTCCTATCCGCCTATTACCCGGACAAGTCCTATGGCGGCGACCGGCTCATTGACGACATGATCGCACAAGCCAGACTCGCCGACGATCTGGGTTATCGATCGGTGTCCATTCCCGAACATCACCTGATCGACATCCTGCTCATCCCTGCCCCGCTCCTCTTGGCCGTCCGGCTGACATCGGAGACCCGGCACGTCAAGCTGATGACGTCGGTGGCAGTGTTGCCGCTGCACGACATGCGCACCTATGCCGGCGAGGTCATCATGGCCGATATCCTCACCAATGGCCGACTGGTGCTGGGTATCGGACGCGGCGCCTTCGCGGTGGAGATGTCGCGGCTCGGCACGCCGATTGAGGAAAGCCGCGAGAAGTTCGATGAATCGCTCACCGTCCTGCAGAAACTGCTCGGCGAGGAAGACGTGAGCTTTCAGGGCAAGTACTACAATTTCGAGCCGCTTACCGTCATGCCGCGCCCGGTCAGGCCCATCCAGATGATGATGGCGGTCATGGTGCCGGACGGCATCTACGCTTGCACCAAGCGCGGCTTTCACATCCAGACCACGCCGCTCGCCGGCTCCAGGCAGGCGATGCTCGACCAGGTGAATGCCTTCCATCGCGCCAAGGCGGAGATGGGGCAAGCTGGCGCCCACCTCACGCTGTCGCTGTCGCGGGTCGCCTGGCTGGCCCGCAACGAGGCCGAAAAGCGCCGCATGATCGAAGCCGCGCACGACTATTATGCCCGCTTCGACAATGTCTATTCCGGCCCCGGCCTGATCACCGGCGGCGCCATTCATCCGCTGCCGCGCAAGCAGACCATCGAGGAATTGCAGTCGAACCTGTTGATCGGCACGCGCCAGGAACTCATCGACAAGCTCGCCGAATATCATGAGGCCAATGTCGACGAGATCATATTGAGCCAGAACCTCGGGTGTCCCAATGAGGAGACCATGGACAACATGCGCGCCATCGCCGAAGAGGTGATGCCGCATTTCTCACCCCGCCGCCGGGCCATGGCGGCTGAGTGACTTGAGCAATGAGGGGACACGATGCCGATTATCCGCGTTGAAATGTTTGCCGGCCGCACGCGCGAGCAAAAGCGCAAACTGGTCGAAGCCCTGACCGATGCCATGGTCGATGCGACCGGCGCCAAACGAGAGGCCTGCTGGGTGGTCATCACCGATGTGGAGAAGGAAGACTGGGGCTTTGGCGGTCAACTCGGCTGCGACAAATACCCATGACGAAAGCCATCGATTGCGAAATGACCGTGGAGGGCAAGGGCCCTGCCCTGATCCTCATTCATGGCATCGGCGCGGCGCGCGATGCCTGGCGCTTCATGGTGCCGAGTTTGCGCGAGCATTTCACCGTCGTCAGTTACGACCTGCGCGGCCACGGCGTCTCACCCATGCCGGACGGCGAGTTCGGCCTCGATGAACTGGTCGCCGATCTTGAACGGGTGCGCCAGCGCTCCGGCTTCGATGTGGCCCACTTCGCCGGTCACTCCCTTGGCGGCCAGATCGCCCCGGCCTATGCCCGCAAGTACCCCGGTCATGTGCTTTCGCTCGGACTGCTGTCGACCGCCGCCTTCCGCACCGAAGACGACAGCGCCAAGGTCTGGGGCGTGGTCCGTGCCATGGAGGAAAAGGGCATCCCCCAGGTGCTGGAGACGTTGACCGCACGATGGTTCACCGATGAGTATATCGCCGCCAATCCGGATATCATCGAGCGTCGGCTGAAACAGGTGGTGGACACCGACCCGGGCGTCTTCATGAACGTGTTCCGCATCTACGCCGGCGCCGAGATGGGCCCGTGGCTGCACGAGATCACTGCCCCTTCGCTGGTGCTGACGGGCGAGAATGATGGTGGCTGCAACCCGCGCCTCAACATGCTGATTGCTGAAGCCTTGCCGAACTCGGAACTTGTCATCCTGCCCCGCTACAGGCACTCGATCCTGGTCGAGGCCGCGAATGAGGTTTCCGACAATCTGATCCGGTTTATGCTGGGCTGAAGGCATTATTGCCTTCAAAGGAGACCCGCCCCCATGAAACTGGTTGGAAACTTCCTCTCGCCCTATACGCGCCGCGTCGCCATCAGCCTCGATGTGCTCGGCCTGCCCTATGAGCTTGAAAGCCTGTTCGTCTTCAAGGCAGCCGACGTCGTCAGGACCTACAATCCGCTGGTGCGCATTCCGGTGTTGGTTCTGGATGACGGCGACGTTCTGATCGAAAGCAGCGCGATCCTCGATGAGGTCGACCAGATGGTCGGCCCCGAGCGGGCGCTGGTGCCCGCCAACGGTAAACCGCGGCGGCGCGTCATGCAGCTTGTCGCGCTGGCCCACGGGTGCATGGAAAAGGCCCAGTGGGCGTTCTATGAGCGCCGCCTGCGAAAACCCGAAATTGTCCTCGAATCGTGGATAGAGCACAACGAAACGCGCCTGCTTGCCGGGCTCGCCCACCTCGATGCCGTGGCCGCCGAGGCAGGCGCTAAGGGTTGGCTTGGCGGGACGCCTCGCATCAGCCAGGCCGACATCAGCACCACCGTTGCCTTCACCTTCGCCAACGCCGTGCGGCCGGGTCTCGATGTGGCAAAAGCGGCCCCACGCCTGGCTGCGTTCGCGGCCCGTTGCGAAAACCTGGCAGCCTTCAAGAAGTCGCCGCTGCCAGCGCAAATCGCCTGAGCTACCTGGCGGACCGGCCCCGCTTATTTCGGTTGCCTTCCGCGAATGTTGCGCATGATCGACTTGCTCGCTTCCTCCAGCGAATGCCCGACGTTGGCCAAGACGCCACCGCTGCCGGTCGATTACGGCTGCTCATCGGCACTGATCGCGAACAAACCCATGATGCGCTGCAGCTCCAGGCCGATCTGCTGGCGCTGGCCGGGCGACAGTTGCCCCAGATCGATGCGGGTAGCCATGCGGGTGATCTGGCGCAGCCGCTGGACGATGAATTGCGGATTGGGGGCGCTGTTGAACTCATCGACGATGTCGGTAACAAGCTTGAGAATGAGGGATGCCCGTTCAGCGGCGTGCTCGCTAGCGCCGAGGGCCTCGATGAGCTTGCGGCGATCATCGATCTTCAGGGCATCGAAGCTCTCCTCGTCGCGGCGGGCCGGCCACAGGTTCAATTCGTTGCCAAGGCGGTGCTGAAGCAGGTTCTGCAGGTAGCCCGGTTGCGCGGGGATGAAGGGAAAGGTGCGCAGCGGCCGTAATTTCTCATTGGCGGTGGCCGCTGCGATGAGGCAGAAGCCGGCCAACTGGAAAACGATGCGAATGGTCGGATCGGCATAGGATTCCAGTCGTTGCGTGAGTTGCTCGAAGGGCTCCTCGGCCCACGCGATCGCGGCATAGGCGTGGGGAGTGTCGAGGAAGTCCGACAGATATTCCTCGGCGAGCTTGAGTTGGGCCAGTTCGCGCTCGATCTGACTGGCATCGGAAAGCCGGTAGTGTTCCACGATGTCGGCGGCGGGCAACTCCAGGACATCGCGCTGAAACCGCAGCTTGAGGCGTCTGTCGATCCATCCGTAAGCGAGTTTGGTCTCCGGCGCCATCTGCAGGATGGCTTCGATCATCTCAATGTCGGCGGGCGTCGCCTCGGCAGGCAGGACCGCCACCTCGACCGAGCCGAAGGAGGCATATCTCTCGGCATCGGCGGCCAAGAGATCACGCATGGCGGCCAGCCGTCTGTTGCCGTTGATCACCACCCCATCGACGCTGACGACAAGCGGCTCGATCTGGGTGGCGATGCGCGCAAGCTCCTGCTTGATGGGACCCTCGGGCCGTTCGGCAAGGGCGCTCAGAAAGCCGTGCAGGATGTTCTGGGTCGCAGCCTCGTCCTGCTGGTCCTGAAAATAGGTCGGGGCCAGATCGTGCTGGCGCACGTAGGCCATCTCCAGGGCCCCAAGGCGGCCATTGCCGGCCCGGTAAACCGGCACGGCGATCGGCAGCGAGATAACCGGGGCCTGCGCATAGGTGCTGCGAAACGGCACTGGCGTCTTGCGGGTCGCCGCAGCGGCAGCCGAAGCGATGAGCTGGGTGCGCTCGCTCACGGGCACAACTTTCAGGATCGTTTCGTCCATTTGCGCGGATGACCTTTCCATTCTGTGACGATGATTGTTTCAGGATTGCCTGTCACTGCCGCCGGCAAGCAAAACACCGGCGAAGCCGGCATGTCCGGAGTGCAACCGTACCATGCCCATAATGCCATGGCGGCGCGTGGCGATCCAGTTTATAGGCCAGGTTCCCAGACAGCAAAAGGGGGCCATGCTCGGCGGTCTGGTGCTTGGCGCTTGGAGAACGGGCAGCAAATGGCCATGGTGGCGGGCGCACAACCGGCGCATGAGGAAAATGCGGTCACCGGCATCGGTTGGATGATGGTCACCGTATTCTGGTTCGTGAGTCTCGATGCCGGCGCCAAATTCCTGCTGCAATCCTATCCGGTCGTTGAAGTCGTATGGATACGGTTCGCCGTGGCGCTGGGCTTTGGTGTCGTCGCCATGACACCACATCTGCGGCGTGACCTGATCAGCCGCAAGCCGTCGTTGCAACTGCTGCGTTCGGCATTGCTGGCGACAACCACGGCGCTGTTCTTCATCGGAATCCGCACCACCCCGCTGGCCACCGCCACGTCCATCATGTTTCTGGCCCCCATCCTGATCACCGTCCTGTCGGTGCCGCTATTGGGTGAAAAGGTAGGCATCCGGCGCCTTTCCGGCGTCGCGGTTGGTTTTGTCGGCGCCCTCATCATCGTCAGGCCGGGTATCGACGGCATCTCGACGGGCGCAATGTTCCTGCTGGCCGCCGCCTTCACCAATGCGCTTTACCAGATCATCACCCGAAAGGTGCGGGTCTACGATCCGCCGGCCACAACGCTGTTCTATACGGCACTGGTCGGCGCCGTGGTTTTCGCCGTCCCCACGGCCCAGCAGTGGGTGATGCCAGCAAGCCCCACCCACTGGGCGGTCTTCGTGTTCATCGGTCTGGCGGGGGGCATCGGCCATTTGTGCCTTATCCGCGCCCTGCGGTCGGCGCCGGCTTCGGTGGTGGCGCCGTTCACCTATGGCGGACTGGTGTGGTCGACCCTCTACGGCCTTGTGCTGTTTTCCGAGTTGCCTGGTGTGTGGACCTACCTCGGAGCCGCGTTGATCATTGCCGCGGGACTCTATATCTTCCACCGCGAACGGCAACTCAAGGCGGCTTGAGAGGCCTTGTTGCGGCGCGCGGCGCGCCCATGCGTGGTCACAATCACGCCGCTCCGGACCAGGACGGCCTGCAATGGATGAAACAATGAACAAGCCCACAGTAAAATTCACCCAGATGAAGGACGGCACGCGCGAGGACTATCTGATGCTGCGCGAACTGGAGTCGCCACATCTGGCCATGACGCCCAACCGGGTGTTACGCGAACTCGCCATGCAGGCCCACGAAACCCTGCCCGGCTACAAGATCACCCGCCTCGAGCACGCCCTGCAGGCAGCCAGCCGTGCGCGGCGCGACGGGGCCAGCACCGACTGGATCGTGGCGGCGTTGCTGCACGACATCGGTGATGGCCTCGCCCCGCAGAATCACGACCGCTTTGCCGCCGAGATCCTGCGCCCGTTCATGCCAGAAGAAGTGGTTTGGGTCGTCGAGCACCATGCCGCCTTCCAGATGGTCTATTACGCCCATCACTACGGCTGGAACCGCTACGAGCGGGAAAACTTCAAGGATAGCCCTTACTACCAGACCTGCGTCGATTTCTGCGAACGCTGGGACCAGTCGTCCTTCGATCCCGACTATCAAAGCGATCCGCTGGAAAGTTTCGAGCCATTGGTGCGCGAGGTGTTTGCCCGCAAACCCTATGACGAGGCTGTGATGCGGGCGGGCGCAGTAGTGGGACTGCCGCCCCTGGGGTAATGCCAAGGTGGTTGGGAGCGTCGTGAGCACGAGAGCCGACCGCGCAATCGAATCTTTGAATCGGTCATTCGAATATTGGACAACGGTGCAGTGTGCCGGGGTGACCGATCAGGATTCTCGATTTCACAAAAATTGTGATATTACAT